>CAZLZX010000011.1:0-23922 GCA_964564095.1 uncultured Eubacterium sp.
AAATATTTTGGCGGAGTGGTAGAAGATAAAGGTGTGGCAAAAGAGGTGGATGCGGATCTGAAGGCTGTGGTTACGGGAACCAGAGATAAGATTGCCGCAAAAATGGCGGACCTTCGTGTGGCAGATGCCATCAGTGAGGTATTTACTCTGTTCAAACGCTGCAATAAATATATTGATGAGACAATGCCATGGGCTTTGGCAAAGGATGAGACGAAGCAGGATCGTCTGGCTACCGTTTTGTACAATCTGGTGGAGAGTATTTCCATCGGGGCATCCCTGTTAAAGAGCTTTATGCCGGAAACCTCCGAAAAAATCTTTGCCCAGTTAAATGCAAAGGATCGTGATTTTGATGATCTGGCAGCTTTTGGTTTGTATGAAAATGGAGCAAAAGTGACAGACACACCGGAAATCCTTTTTGCAAGACAGGACATCAATGAGGTTCTGAAAAAGGTTGAGGAGCTTCATCCCCAGGTAACGGAGGATGAGACAGCAGAGGAGACAAAGGAAGACGAAGTTGTCATTGATATTGAGCCGAAGGAAGAGATTTCCTATGATGACTTTATGAAAATGCAGTTCCAGGTAGGCGAGATCATTGCCTGTGAGGAAGTGAAAAAATCTAAAAAATTGCTCTGCTCCCAGGTAAAGATCGGTTCTCAGGTAAAACAGATCGTATCCGGTATTAAGAAATATTATTCCGCTGAGGAAATGGTCGGCAAAAAGGTTATGGTACTGGTTAATCTGAAACCTGCAAAACTGGCCGGCGTTCTTTCTGAGGGAATGCTTCTGTGCGCAGAAGATGAAAATGGAAATCTGGCATTGATGACACCGGAAAAAGAGATGCCGTCAGGAGCTGAGATTTGCTGATTTAGTTAAATTGGCAGAGCTGTGGTAATCATGTTGGGATCACAGAAATGAGAACTGATATAAGATGTCAGTTTTAATTAAACAGTATGCAAAGATATGAAATGAAAGGAATGAATATGACGATGGAAAAAATCAGAATAGGTATTGTTGGATATGGTAATATTGGCCGTGGTGTAGAAGTGGCCATTGCCGCTAATGATGATATGGAGTTAAAGGCTGTATTTACAAGAAGAGATCCCGCTTCTGTAAAGATCAGCACCCCGGATGTTCCTGTCGTTCGTCTGGAGGATGCGGTATCTATGAAGGACGATATTGATGTAATGGTTCTCTGTGGCGGTTCTGCTACTGATCTGCCGGTAATGGGACCGGAATTGGCTGCAAATTTTAATACGATTGACAGCTTTGATACTCATGCGAGAATCCCGGAATATTATGAAAAAATGAATCAGGCAGCAGCCGGGGGCGGCAATATCAGCATCATTTCTGTGGGATGGGACCCAGGCATGTTCTCACTGAACCGTTTGTATGCAGAGTCTATTTTGATAAAAGGAAGCACGTATACATTCTGGGGGAAAGGTGTCAGCCAGGGACATTCTGATGCGATCCGCCGCGTAGACGGTGTAAAGAATGGCATTCAGTATACGGTACCGATCACTGAGGCAGTAGATCGCGTCAGAAGCGGAAGCGAGCCGGAGCTGACTACCAGAGAAAAACATTTGCGTGAATGCTATGTGGTACCAGAAGAGGGAGCGGATCTTGCGGCAATCGAAACTGCTATTAAGACAATGCCGAACTATTTTTCGGATTATGACACAACCGTACATTTTATTACGGAAGAAGAGCTGAAGGCAAATCACAGCAAAATGCCTCATGGCGGTTTTGTAATACGCAGCGGCGAAACAGGAGAGGGCAATAAACACATTATAGAATATTCATTGAAACTGGATTCTAATCCCCAGTTTACGGCATGTGTACTCATTTGTTATGCAAGAGCCGCTTACAGATTGGCAAAAGCCGGAGAGACGGGAGCAAGAAGTGTATTTGATATTGCTCCGGCCTTATTATCCCAGAAAACACCGGAAGAGTTAAGGGCACAGATGCTGTAATTGGAGAGTGCGATGATATTTGATACACATGCACATTATGATGATGAACAGTTTGACACAGACAGGGATGCTCTTTTGCGCGGTATGCAGGAACATGAGGTCGGCACCATTATAAATGTCGGAGCATCTCTGGATGGCTGCCGCCGCAGTGTGGAGCTGGCGGATCGGTATGATTTTATGTATGCTGCGGTGGGTGTACATCCGGATGAAGTGGGAATGTTGGATGAAGCGTTTTTGGCATGGATGCGGGAAACGGCCGGTGCGCATGAAAAGGTTGTGGCTGTCGGAGAGATCGGTCTGGATTATCACTGGGATGTAGAGCCAAGAGAGGTGCAGAAAAAGTGGTTTATCCGTCAGATGGAGCTGGCAAGAGAGTTGAACCTGCCGATCTGTGTGCACAGTCGTGATGCGGCGAAGGATACCTATGATCTGATCGCAGAATATGGACAGGGACTTTCCGGCGTGATCCATTGCTATTCCTATTCCCCTCAGATGGCAGCAGAATATGTAAAAATGGGTTATCATATCGGTCTGGGCGGAGTGGTTACCTTTAAAAATGCAAAAAAATCCAAGGAGACAGCACAGCTTGTTCCCATTGAGAAAATTTTGCTGGAAACAGACAGCCCTTATATGGCGCCTGTTCCTTTCCGCGGAAAACGAAATAATTCCGCATATCTTCACTATGTGGCGGAGGAGATTGCTGAATTGAAGGATATGACAAAAGAAGAAGTGATTGAGCAGACAGAAAAAAATGCCAGACAACTTTTTGGCATTTCGTAAAAGTTGGGAAGAGAATTTCAAGAGTTATTATTTTGAAAGGAAAAACAGATGGCGACATTGGGAAATCCCCAGGCTACGATAGCAGTTCTGGATAAATATCATTTTGTATTTCAAAAAAAATATGGACAGAATTTCCTGATCGATACCCATGTACTGGAAAAGATCATACGGGAAGCCGGTGTGACGAAGGATGATTTTGTGTTGGAGATCGGTCCCGGTATCGGAACAATGACCCAGTATCTTTGTGAAAATGCCAGAGAAGTGGCGGCAGTGGAGATCGATAAAGCGCTGATTCCGATCCTTCAGGATACATTGCGTGATTATGATAATGTGGAAGTGATCAATGAAGACATTTTAAAGGTAGATATTTGTCGGCTGGCTCAGGAGAAAAATGGCGGAAGGCCCATTAAGGTAGTGGCGAATCTGCCCTATTATATTACAACGCCTATTATCATGGGGTTGTTCGAGAGTCATGTGCCCATTGACAGTATTACGATCATGGTACAGAAGGAAGTGGCGGACCGCATGAAAACTGGTCCCGGCTCCAAAGATTATGGGGCTTTGTCTCTGGCAGTACAGTATTATGCCAAGCCGGAGATCGTGGCAAATGTGCCGCCGAACTGCTTTATGCCCCGGCCAAATGTGGGGTCAGCAGTGATCCGGTTGAAACGATATGAGCAGCCAGTAGTTGAAACGCCGGATGAGAAGCTGATGTTTCGGCTGATCCGTGCATCTTTTAATCAGAGAAGAAAAACACTGGTAAACGGGCTGAAGAATGCAGCGGATATTCCGCTGGAAAGAGCTGATATTGAAGAGGTCATTACAGGATTGGGAAAACCTCTGACTGTTCGGGGAGAAGCATTGACATTGGAGGAATTTGCAAAGCTTAGTGAGCTGGTGTATAAAAAGTTAAAAGGATAAGTAAGCAATAGAAAGTATGGCGCTGAATCTGTATTTTCCACAATATTTTGCTATATACTTTTTGTTGTCATGAATCAGGAGATTGCATCATAGAGTGAATCATGAAAGAAAAAATAAAACTCTATGGTGCAATTCTGATTTTGATCGTATTTGTTCCATATTTGATCACAGTATATTTTCAGGGAAGCAGCGGCAGTTTGTTTGGAGGAAACTCTGACGAGGAGGATTCATTTGAGCAGAAGGTTATTCAGATGGTGGCGGATGAAATGTCCGGTCAGTACGAAACGGAGGCTTTGAAAGCACAGGCCGTGATAGCCCGGACTAACCTGTATCAGAATCCGGAGCTTACGATAGAAGGAAATCAGGAAAATTATACGGAAAATTTGGACAAAATCACATTTTGTGTAGAAGAGACACGGGGCGAGATACTGACCTGTGACGGCAAGCCGATAGATGCCGCTTATCATGCGGTAAGCAGCAAGAATACCCGCAATGCATCAGAGATCAGCGGGCAGGAGGAAAAGTCCTATCTGAAAAGTGTGGACAGCCATATGGACATTCCTTCTCCGGAGTATTTAAAGATCAGTTATATGGAAAAAGAGGAGATGGCGGAAAAACTGCAGGTGCTGTTGTCAGATAAGGATGTGACAATTGATGCGGAAAGTCTGCCGGATAGTCTTGTTGTTGAAACGCGGGATTCGGCGGATTATGTGACGGAGGTTCGCTATGATTCTGTTATCTTAAATGGAGAAGCGGTAAGAGAGGCGTTGGGATTGCCGTCTTCCTGTTTTTATTTTGCACAGCTGGACGGTAAGATCAGGATTACCACCAAAGGGTTGGGGCATGGCCTTGGGCTGAGTCAGTATGGCGCAAATGAACTGGCACTGCAGGGAAAAGATTACAAAGATATTTTAAATTATTATTATAATAATGTGGAAATAGAAAAAATCAAGTAAAGAAAAAATCTCTCATGGCTGTATAAGAGTGCTGTTTTTCGGCAAAGCTATCCGTATGAAATTATTGAATATGAGAACGGATGGTGAGAAAAATGAGTAAGCGACGTACAGCAGCGGCAATCAGACAGAAATCGTGTTTGACCGCCGGCGTAATAGCACTGGCAGCAGTGCTGGCAATGGCAGGATCATATTATAAAAACTCTGTAAAAGAAAAAGAGCAGATGGAGGAGGTAGCGCAGATCGAACATCAAGTGCCGGAGACAACTCTGGATGATGAGCTGGCGATGGATGAGGACACTGTAGACGCTATGGCGCAGGAGCATGTAATTGCGCAGGCCGGCAATCTTTCGGACACTGCCCAGCAGGATGCGGTAGAACAGGAAACAACACCGGAGCCTGCTGAGGAAACGACACCTCAAAAAGCGGAGGAAGAACCGGCAGCCGAGGAAACCGTATCTTTAGCGTTCAGCCAGGATTCTAAAATTGATTGGCCGGTACAGGGAAATGTGCTGATGGAGTATAGCATGGACAAGACGGTATACTTTGCTACCTTAGATCAGTACAAATACAATCCGGCTATGCTGATCGAGGGAGCGGTAAATACGAAAGTAGTATCAGCCGCTGACGCAAAGATTTTGGATATTTCTACAAATGAGAATACCGGACTTACATTGACGGCTGATCTGGGCGATGGATACCATATCGTGTACGGACAGCTGAAGGAAGTGAACTGGAATGCCGGGGATACGATATCTGCCGGAGAAGTCATCGGATATTTAGCAGAACCTACAAAGTATTATTGTCTGGAAGGAAGTAATCTGTATCTGGCGATGACGAAGGATGGGGAACCTGTCAATCCAATGAGCTTTTTAAAATAACCTGTCAGGCACAAAAATAAAAAAAATGCGTATAATGTACTGTGACGACCAAAAATCCGCAATCGAAATATTTCTACTAGCGGTAATATTTTGGGTACAGTACCAGATTGGTCGATTGCTTTATATAAATATAGGCTGCCGGGCGGACAGACATTGTCCCTCCGGTGGCTTGAGATACATAGGAGAGTATCATGAATTTTACATATATGCTGATGTGCGGGGACGGCAGTCTGTACACAGGATGGACAAATGATATTGAAAAAAGACTTGTAATGCATCGAAGCGGAAAAGGCGCCAAGTATACCAGAGGCCGGGGGCCATTGACACTGGTACATTTGGAAGCGTTTGAGACAAAATCAGAGGCTATGAAGCGGGAGATATTTATAAAATCATTGACCCGTGAGGAAAAAGAGCAGTTGATTGTGGACAAGTCATGGAAAAATAAGCTTATTGAGTGGAAAATTCCCGAATTGCAAATAGAACATTTCGGTCTGGATGGCAGAGCAGAAAAGCAGACAGAAACCGGAAAGCTAGACGGCAGAGCAGAAAAAACATGTTGTAAAGAAAATAGAAAGAGAGAATAAATGGAAACAGTCAGATTTGAGGATTTAGAAATTTACCCGGAGATTTTACGGGCGGTAACAGAGATGGGATTCGAGGAGGCAACGCCGATTCAGGCGAAGTCGATTCCAATCGTTATGAGCGGTCAGGATGTGATCGGGCAGGCACAGACCGGTACGGGAAAGACGGCATCCTTTGGGATTCCGTTATTACAGAAAATAGAACCGCATTTTAAGAAAACCCAGGCAATCGTCCTTTGTCCTACCAGGGAACTGGCGATTCAGGTAGCGAATGAGATTCGTTCTCTGGCGAAATACATGCATGGTATTAAGGTGCTGCCTGTGTACGGCGGACAGGAGATCAATAAACAGATCCGCTCTCTGAAAGGCGGAGCACAAATCATTATCGGTACTCCGGGGCGTGTGATGGATCATCTGCGCAGGAGGACGATTCGTTGTGACCATGTACATACGATCGTTTTGGATGAAGCAGATGAAATGCTGAACATGGGATTTCGTGAGGATATTGAGACGGTACTTGAATATATTCCAGAAGAGCGTCAGGTCGTTCTTTTTTCTGCGACTATGCCGAAGGCTATTTTGGATATCACGAAAAAGTATCAGAAGGACGCAAAGACGATCAAAGTAACGAAAAAGGAACTGACAGTGCCAAGCATTGAGCAGTATTATTATGATGTGAAGCGGAAGGATAAAGTGGATGTATTGACCCGTCTGCTGGATTATTATGATCCGAAGCTGTCCCTGGTTTTCTGCAATACGAAGCGCATGGTGGACGAGCTGACCAGTGAATTGCAGGGCAGAGGCTACTTTGCGGAGGGACTTCATGGCGATATGAAGCAGACCCAGAGAGATCGTGTCATGAAGGGATTCCGGAGCGGAAAAACAGAGATTCTGATCGCTACGGATGTGGCAGCCAGAGGAATCGATGTGGATGATGTAGAGGCGGTATTTAACTATGATCTGCCTCAGGATGATGAGTATTATGTACATCGTATCGGCCGTACCGGGCGGGCCGGACGCACAGGACGTGCATTCTCCTTTGTGAAAGGGAAAGAAGTCTATAAGTTAAAAGAAATACAGCGTTACTGTAAGACCAAGATTTTTGCACAGCCGATTCCCTCAAATAAGGATGTGACGCTGGTAAAGGCGGAAAAGATCATGGACCGTATCGGTCAGATCATAGAGGAAGAGGATCTGTCCAAGGCAATTAATATGATTGAAAGACAGATCAATCAGGCGGACTACACTGCCATGGATATTGCGGCGGCATTTCTTACAGAAGCTCTTGGCACATTGGAGAGAGAGGCAGGAAAACAGGATAATTATGATTTTTCCGATACGGGGGCAGAGGAAGGAATGGTGCGTCTGTTTATTAATATCGGAAAGAAGGATAATGCAAAGCCGGGGAATATTCTTGGGGCAGTAGCCGGGGAATCCGGTATGCCGGGAGATCTGGTGGGAACGATTGATATGTTTGACAGCTATACCTTTGTGGAAGTGCCGAAGGAATATGGCGAAGTAGTTTTGAAGGCTATGAAAAAGGCAAAGATCAAAGGAAAGAGTGTCAATATCGAACCGGCGAACGCCAGATAGCAGGAACCGCTGGAAAAAGAGAAATCCATTTGGGAAAGGAAGGCCTGGAAAAAGAAAAATTTTTAAAAAAGTTTGCATTTGAAACAAAAAGTCGCTTGAAAAAGTTTTAAATTATGGTCAAAAGTCCTTTGAATAAGTTTGCATTTGCAGTAAAAAGTCGCTTGAAAAAGTTTGTGATTTTGCATATACTGTTTATAAGAATAGAGGTTTAAGGAGGCGGTCGCTATGTTGAAAAGAAAAATAGAACAGAGCTTGCTTGACTGGAAAAATACGGTTAATCGCAAACCGCTGATCTTAAAAGGATGCAGACAATGCGGTAAAACATATTCCGTTTTAGATTTTGCAAAGAAAAACTATGATCATGTTATATATTTGAATTTTTTTGAAAATCCGGAGTATGCTTTGGTATTTGCCGGGTCGTTGGAAATCGATAATATTATTATGTTATTGTCTGCATTGCTTGGGAATGCAGCACTGTTTGTACCGGGTCAAACAGTGATTATATTGGATGAGATTCAGGAGTGTCCGGATGCCAGAACAGCGCTTAAATTTTTCAGAATAGATGGCAGGTTTGATGTTATTTGTACAGGTTCTTTAATGGGAGTAAAAGGTTACGGAAAAGAACCAAAGTCTATTCCGGTAGGATCTGAAACGGTAATAGATATGTATCCATTGGATTTTGAAGAATTTTTATGGGCAAATGGCATTACAGAGTCTGTGATTGAAATGCTGCAAAAAAATTTAGATACGGAGACACCGGTTTTGGAGGCATTGCACAATCGAATGAAACAGTTACTCCTGCAATATGTGGTAGTTGGGGGCATGCCTGATGCAGTGCAGACCTTTGTGGATACCAGACAGATGGACAAAGTGCTTCAAATACAAAGAGATATTGTCCGTTCTTATGAGGATGATATGATTAAGTACGCCGAGAAGAAGGATAAGGCACGAATAAAGGAATGTTTTCAGTCAATTCCAAGACAGCTAAGTAAAGAAAATAAGAAGTTTCAGTATTCTGTGGTAAAAAAAGGCTCTACTGCTTCTAAATATGCGGGAAGTCTGCAGTGGATTGAAGATGCAGGTATTGTTTCCCGATGTTATAATCTTTCTATTACAGAGCTACCTTTGGATGGAAATGCACAGGAGGATATCTTTAAGGTATACATGAAAGATTGCGGTTTATTTGTCAGTATGTTAGAGGATGGCACACAATATGATATTCTGCAGGGAAATCTTTTCGGATATAAGGGAGCTATTTTTGAAAACCTCATAGCAGATATTTTTGCCAAGATGGGACGTAAGCTATATTATTTTCACAAAGATTCTGGTTTGGAAGTGGATTTTGTTATTCGCTATAAAGGGGAATGTACACTGGTAGAAGTAAAAGCAACCAGCGGAAATACAAAAAGTACAAAGACGATCCTCCGCCATCCTGAGAAATATCATGTTAACAGTGCGATAAAGTTAGGCGATTATAATGTGGGGAGATCTGATCAAGTGCTTACGATTCCACTGTATATGGCTTTTTTGCTAAGGACATTTTAAAATATAATATGATAACTTATGAAACTTTCGCAGTTTAATCCGTATAGGACATTGTTTCTTATAGTCGGATGTGTTTCAAATTTGAAATGCATCCGGCTATTTTTATGTCAAAATTGTGGAAATTTTGTCCGGATGACCGTTCAGACAGCATCAAATTTATTGAAAGTACCTTCAAAAACCTTCGCTGTTCCTGATATATAGGGGATGTTAAGATATTAGTACAAAGAAAGTGCCGAAAAGGCATAACGGAATACCTTCTGGGGCATCCCAATATGCCATACGGCATTTCATAAGGTATACCCTCTGGGGCATCCCAATATGCCATACGGCATTTCATAAGGTATACCCTCTGGGGCATCCCAATATGCCATACGGCATTTCATAAGGTATACCCAAAGGGTATGAAGGTAAGTAAAGTGAGTAGAGGAAATTTAAATGGAGAGGAGAGATTGAAGGAAGAACAGGTTATTGGCATGAAAGGTTGGAAAATGATTAGAAAAAAAGGAGGAAAGTAGCATGATACCTATTTTGATTGCTATTGTGTATTTTGGGTTTTTTAGTATTTTATTTGCTATTCGTTCTAAGAAACAGAAAGCAAAACAGGCGGCTGTAAGCGGAACAAAGGAGGATAAAGAGTTTTTCACAGCATCGGGCCGTCTTGGGTGGTTCGCAGTAATGTGCAGCTTCGTATTAGCGCCCCTGGGCGGTGGACATACGACTTCTCTGTATGAGTCTCAGGCTGGTATGGGTGCAGCGGTTGCATGGTGGGGTATTTTGGCAGGCGGTGTATTTGTACCGATCTTTCTGCTGTGGTTTGGACCTATGTTCAAGAAACTGCAGGTGGCTACATTCCCGCAGGCACTTGGAAAAATCTTTGGATCTAAGATAAAAATCTTTAATTCATCTGTAGCACCGGCAGCATGGCTTGGTATTACCATGTCAGAGCTTCTTGGAACATCTACAGCAATCTATGCATTGTGCGGCGGGCGTGTTCCATATGCGCCCTGGTGTATCCTGATTGCGGGTGCATTAATGCTTGTATATATTTTGTTTGGCGGTATGCTTCAGGCTTCCATGATGAATATCATAAATGCGATCATGTTGATTGGCGGAAGCTATATCGCAGTTGTATTTGTAGGTATGAATCTGGACGGTGGATATGACGGCGTAACGGCAGCATACGCAGCGCAGGGGATGGCAGAACATACGAACCTGTTTAATCTGACGCCGCAGGTAATTATGAATGTGGCATTGCCAGTTGTAATTCTGCATGTATTGTCCGTGGCCAGCGAACATGCTATGTATCAGCCGATGCTTGCAGCTAAGAGTAATAAAGCGATTCGTCAGGGTGCGTTTTTGGGCGGTATGCTGAATACGGCGGCGGCTTTGCCATGGGTTATCCTGGGCGTTACAGGTACTTCCATTGCGGCAATCGCAGCGAAAGCGCCGATCCTTTCCGTACCGGAGCTGGCTTTACATATGATGCCGCAGGTATTGATCGGTGTATTGATGGTAGCTTTGATGTGCGCGCTGCTGTCAACAGGAAGCGGTATGATCCTTGCGATTTCCCATGTTGTTTCTGATGACGTAGTTGGACCATTACTGAACAAAAAACCTGGCGATAAAGGTTATGTAACTATGAGTCGTGTTATTATCGTGGTTGTTACACTGGCAGCTATTCTGCCTGCTATGAAGGTAACATTACTGATCACATTGTTCTTCTGGTGCTTTGCTCTGAGTATGCCGATTTTTGTAAATTATCTGATCGGAATGCTATGGAAGATCAATCGAAAAGTGGCGTGGACAAATCTGATCATTACCACGGCCGTCAATTTCTGGTGGACCTTTGCATGTCCGGACTGGGCGGGCTTGTTCTCATTACCGTTCTGGCCGGTAGCTTTTACAACGGTAGGACTTGGAATTATTCTGAATCTGATCATACCGGGAGAGCCGGGTTTGCTGCGTCAGATCAAGGAACAGAAGGCGGCAGAGGCTGCTGGTAAAATCAAAGGTTAAGGAGGCTTGGCTATGAATTGGGTAGTAATTTTAATTGTTGGAGCACTGGCAATTTCTGCCGGACTTAACGGGCTGATACATTTGATCTTTAAGCTGACAGGCGGAAAGTTTGATGATGAATAACAGAGGAGGTACAAAATGGGTGCGGTTGATACTTTTGTAGCATTATATATGATTGGAATTATGGCTGTTTTATTGATTCTTTCGATTCTTGCATATAAGAAGCGTATTGAACGCGGAGAAATAGACGATTAATTAAAAAAGAGCCTATAAAAGTAACTGCCTGAAATTCATTCTGGAATTTTGGGCAGTTCCCCCCTACGGGGAAATATGCTGATAGAAAGGGGTTTTATAAATGCAAATTCGAGCTGCATTGATAGAAAAAAAGGGAGAACCATTTAAAATTCAGGAGTTGGAGCTTCGTCCGCCGCAGCAAGGAGAAGTTTTAGTGAAAGTGGCGGCTTGTGGTGTTTGCCATACAGATGATGTGGCAAGACAGCAAATTATTCCGGTGCCGCTTCCGGCAGTGTTTGGACATGAAGGCTGCGGTACGATTTTGGAGGTAGGACCGGGAGTTACGGAATATAAGGCAGGGGACAGAGTGGGATTTTCTTATGGTTCCTGTGGTACGTGTGAAGCCTGCAGTACAGGAAAGCCATATGGTTGTAAAGAAAATCGCAGATTGAATTTTTCAGGCGTTCAGTTTGATAATACCAAACGTTTGCTGAAAGACGAGACTTTTGTATCATCCTTTTTCGGGCAAGGGGCGTTTGCGACACATGCCGTAGTACATGTAAATAATTTAATTCCTGTAGCTGATGATATAGATTTGAAAATGGTTGCACCGATGGGATGCGGAATCCAAACCGGTGCGGGAGCGGTGCTAAATTACTTGAAACCAGGTCCGGATAGCTCCATTATCATTACCGGCTGCGGACCAGTGGGCTTAAGCGCTGTGATGGCAGCTAAAATAGCCGGATGCACGACCATCATTGCCTGTGATGTAGTGCCATCCAGACTGGAATTGGCAATGGAGCTTGGTGCAACTCATACTGTAAATTCAAAGGAAGTAGACAGTGTACCGAAATATGTGCGTGAGCTGACCGGTGGATTGGGAAGCCATTATGCAATAGATTGTACAGGTATCGGACCATGTGTACGTCAAAGCCTGCAATGTACAAGATCTTTAGGCGTTTGTGTGGTTTTAGGTGCGACACAGGAACTGACCATTCATGTGGAAGAAGATTTGATGGGCGTTGGAAAAACTTTGGCAGGTTTGGTGGAAGGATGCTCTATTCCGAAGATTTTTATTCCGCAGCTGCTGGATTATTACCGTAAAGGAATGTTCCCATTTGATCGGTTGATACAGTATTATCCTTTTGAAGAAATCAATCAGGCCTTTGAAGATACAAAGAATGGTTCTGTTTTGAAAGCTGTTTTGTGTATGGAATAAGACTAAAGTATATGAGGTATAAGAAATGGGAAAAATATCAAGAAAATCTCTTGTGATAAATGGTGTGCAGCGTCACGTTGTATATGATTCCGAAAAAGACAGTCTGGCTAAAGTTTTGCGAAGGCTTGGACTGACGGGAACAAAAATCGGTTGTGATAAAGGCATTTGTGGAGCTTGTTCTGTGATCATGAACCAAAAGTTGGTACGCTCTTGTGTTATTAAGATGCAAAGAGTACCGGAATTTGCAGAGATTATAACAATTGAGGGTATTGGTACACCTGATCATCTGCATCCGTTGCAGTTGGCATGGATCACACATGGAGGAGCACAGTGCGGTTTCTGTACACCTGGGTTTATAGTTTCTTCCTATGCATTATTATTGGAAAATTCGAGTCCGACAAGGGAAGAAGTACGCCAATGGTTTACAAAAAATCATAATGTGTGCCGTTGTACCGGTTATAAGCAATTGGTGGATGCTGTTATGGATGCAGCAGCAGTTTTGCGCGGCGAAAAGACAATGGAAGATATTACATGGAAGCTGGGCGAAGGCGAAGAGTATTATGGAAGTGAGATGCCGCGTCCGTCTGCATTGGCTAAGGTATGCGGTTTGACAGATTTCGGCGATGATGTGGCAATGAAAATGCCTGGTACGGTTGCTTTTTTGGCTCCGGTTATGGCGGGTGTGCCCCATGCAAGAATTAAAAGCATTGATGTATCGGAAGCAGAAGCAATGCCCGGTGTTATCAAGGTTTTGACGGCCGCTGATGTACAAGGTTCCAATGACATTTCCTTCCCCGCAGTAGTACCGCGTCAGAAGGGACAGGGATCTCCGAAATTTCCGTTGATCTGTGATGAGATTGTAAACAGAAGAGGGGATATTTATGCTGTTGTCGCTGCTGTATCTACAGATATTGCCCGGGAGGCAGCGAAAAAGGTAAAAGCAGATTTAGAGATTTTACCTTCTTATATGAATGTTCTGGAATCATTTGCACCAGATGCACTTCAGCTTCATGCAAATGTCCCGAATCAGTATTTGTATGCCCCTTTATATAAAGGCGAAGATACGGAAGAAATTTTTGAGGATGCGGATGTAGTGGTCGAAGGAAGCTGGCATAGTCAGCATCAGCCTCATATGACAATTGAACCCGATGTCTTTCAGGGATATTGGGATGAAGACGGAATGCTTACGATCATGAGTAAAACACATGATCTTTATGGATGTCGTGATGAATTGGCTCCTGCCATTGGTTTGGAACCGGAGATGATTCGTATGATTGATAACCCGGCGGGCGGCTGTTTTGGGTATTCTACAATATCCAGTTTGTTTGCAATAGCCGGAGTTGCAGTTATGGCGCTGGATATGCCGGTTTCCATGACGCTGACTTATGAAGAACATATGCATATGACGGGTAAACGTTCTGCAACATATTCTAACGGCAGACTCGCATGCAGTGAAGACGGTATGATAGAGGCAGTTGAATTTGACGTGGCGATGGATCATGGCGCATATGCAGGAACCGCATCCATTGCATTTGGCAATTTGATTTCAGTGCCTTTCCAGGGATACAATATTCCAAACATTAAGGCGCTGGCTCGCGCAGGAGCATCCAATCATGCTTTTACCTGCGCATATAGAGGTTTTGGCGGACCGCAGATTTATACGATGAGCGAGGCGCTGACAGATATGGCAGCAGAGGCGGCCGGAGTGGATGCATGGGAGTTCCGCAAGAAAAATGCAGCTATGCCGGGAGATCTGACAATCAACAGCAGGCCGTATTTATCTTATACCTTCCCGCAGCTGTTGGATATGATCAAGCCCCATTATGATGAGTTTAAGGCTATTGCAGATAAGGCAAAACAGGAAGGCCGTCATGTAGGGGTCGGCATGGGCATGGGAGGATTTAATGTAGGAAAAGGCTTTATTGATCACTGTGATAATGATGTCGAGCTTTGTGCAAATGGTTACATCAATGTATATAATACATGGCAGGATCTAGGTCAGGGCGGAGATATCGGTACGGTAACACATGTTCTGAAAAACCTGGAGCCCCTT
Source organism: uncultured Eubacterium sp. (assembly GCA_964564095.1). Classification (GTDB taxonomy): domain Bacteria; phylum Bacillota; class Clostridia; order Lachnospirales; family Lachnospiraceae; genus Brotonthovivens. Next base: position 14,747 of record CAZLZX010000011.1, read on the forward strand.
GGTGTGACACCGGATAAGATTCGTCTTGTTGTAAATGATACAAAGCTGGCGCCGGATTCCGGTTTGTCTGCTGCGAGCCGCTCTCATTTTATGAACGGACGTGCTTTGATCGATGCCTGTGGAAAATTGCTTGATGCAATGAGAAAGGAAGATGGAACTTATCGCACGTATGAGGAGATGATAGCGGAGAATATTCCGACCAAATATAATGGCCATGTGGATGAGGTCGGTAAGGGATATGATCCAAGCCAGGATCCAAATACCGGCGAGGGAAGCCGTTTTGCAGCATATACATATGGCGTGGCCTGCGCACTGGTGGAAGTGGACGTTAATACAGGAAAAACAAAAGTGCTGAAATATGCTACGGCGGTGGACATTGGAAAAATTGGAAATAAATTATCCGTGGATGGTCAGGCATATGGCGGTATTTCTCATGGCATTGGTTTTGCAATCAGTGAGGATTATGATGCATCTGATCGTGCGAATAATATCGCATACTGTGGCGTGCCTACCTGTGACGCTATTCCGGATGATATACGTGTAGAATACTATGAAGGAAATCCGCGTAAACATGGACCTCATGGTTCCAGCGGATGCTCTGAGGTATTTCAGGCTTGTACACATATGCCGGTTATTAATGCCATCAATAATGCATGTGGCGTACGTATTTATGATCTTCCGGCAACGCCGGATAAAGTAAAGGCAGGATGGCAGAAGCTTCAGAATGGAGAGGATCTGACTCCGCCAAAATATTACTTTGGTTCAGAATTTGAGGATGAGCTGGAGTACATTAAGGAAAATCCAATCTAATATATAGTGAAAACTGGTAAAGGCTGTCGTACAGTCGCAGGACTTGAGTATATATGCTTTTGTACTACGGATTGTAATGACAGCCTTTACAACGAATTGCATCTGAAAAGAAGCTCCTGAGAGGTTTTCATAAGTGGAAACACAGCAGCTTCAGGTATAGGGAGAATGATTTATGGAACGCGAGGAAGTATTTGCATTAGTAAAAGATTGTTACAATGGCGAACCAGCAAGCTGCATCGTTGCATGTCCGTTTCATTTAGATATCAAGTCCTTTTTGAAAAAAGCTGCAAAAGGAAGGCTGGGGGCAGCCCAGCAGGAATTGAATAAGACATTGCCCTTCCCAGTCATGATCAGTGAAATATGTCCGGGATTTTGTGAGCGGAAATGTCAGAGAAATACGGTGCTTCAGGAAGAAACGATATCTATCCGGCTTTTGGAGCAGACCTGCCTCCGGGCGAAAGAGAAAAAAGAGAGAAAAAGCTATAAGCTGCCGCCATTGCCCCAGCGGGCGGCTGTGGTGGGAGCAGGACCGGTGGGGCTTGCATGTGCGCTGTATCTTTGCAGAAAGAGATATCCGGTTACGGTATTCGATAAAAATTCCGGGTGGGGAGGCAGCCTTTGTACGCATGAACATTTTTCTATGTTTGAGGCAGAGTTTGTAAAAAAATTTGAGGCAGTTGATATAGAATTTCGTTTTGAAGAAGAGATTACAGATCTGAGGCAGCTTGAAGAATTTGATATGATCTTTGTGGCTACCGGAAAAGGCGGAACAGATTTTGGACTTATGGATAGCTGTGATAGAAAGCTGGGGTCAACAAAGATCGAGAAGGTATTCCTTGGTGGAGAATTGATGGGAATCTCCTGTATAGAAGGAATGGCTCAGGCATCTATGGTTGCAAAAGCAATGGAATCCTATATTCAGACGGGAAATCCTGAGCATGCAAATGTTCAATGGGAAAAGTTGGATTGTGCCAAAAATGCACCGCATTATGGCGTGAAGCCAATGCCCCATATTGTTCCTGCCGGGGAGGTATATTCTGCAGAAGAGGCTCAGGCGGAAGCCAGCCGTTGTATGCAGTGTGATTGTGAAGAATGTATGAAGGAATGTACCCTTTTGACAACATATAAGAAAAAACCGCCCCGGATCGCTATCGACGTGGCACAGGATGGTATGACGCGAAATTCCGTAAGTTCCGCCTGTATTACCCGGCAGACATGGTCCTGCAATCTGTGTGGCCATTGCGCAAATGTCTGCAATGAGCAGGTGGACATTGGCGGTTTGTTTGAAATGTCGCGCATAGACCGTGTGAAAAGTGGAAATTATCCGCCAGCTTTCCATGGCTATTGGCTGACAGAGATGGAACAGGCAGTAGAAGAGTATGGAATGGTAAAATGTGCGCCAGGAGAGACCGGTTGCGATTATGTGTTTTTCCCGGGGTGTCGGCTGGGAGCATCGAATCCGGAGTATATTTTGCAATCTTATGAAGCCCTATTAAAACAGAACAAAAGAACAGGAATTATTTTGGATTGCTGCGGTGTTCCGGCTCTCTGGGCAGGAGAAAAAGCTCGTTTCGACAGCCATCTGGAACACTTGCGGGAAAGTTGGCGGGAAATGGGAGAACCGGCAGTTATTTACGCATGCACAAGCTGCAGACGTACATTTGCCCGATTTCTCCCGGAAATCCCATTGATTTCTCTTTATGAAATATTGCAGGCAGAAGGAAATATTTCCATACAGGAAAAATACTCTGTTTTTGATCCCTGCTCCGCATATGGAATGGGAGAGGTAAAGGCAGCGGTTCGCACATTGGCAGAAGGAGTAGGGTGTGAGATTTCTGATTATGACAACAATGGGAAATGTTGTGGTTTTGGCGGTCATATTCAGTTGGCCAATCCGGAATTTTATGATGAGATTGCTGCCGGGAGGTGCGCAGAATCAGAGTTGCCCTATTTGGTATATTGTGTAAATTGCCGGGAAGTATTTCAAAGTCATGGCAAAGAGGCAAGACATATTCTGGATTTAATATTTGGTCTGGAGGAAAAGGCGATAACGACGCTGGAGGAAAAAAGACGTAATAACTTGTCCGTCAAGCAGACCTTATTAAAGACATACTGGTCGGAAGAATTTGAGCCGCAAAAGACGCCATGGGATGATCTTTTTCTGGATGTACCGGAATCCGTTCAAAGAGAAATGGAGCGGACACTGATTCCCATGGGGGATGTCAAAAAGACAATATGGCTGAATGAAGAAGCATGCGAAGGTTTTGAAAATGAAGACGGCGAAGTGATTTGCCGAATGGTAGGCGCATATCTGACTTGTTGGGTAAAGTACAAAAAAGAAGATATGATATATCATATCAGGGAAGTATATTCTCATCGTATGCATATTCGGGAGGATCAAATCTAATGAGTACAGAGAAAAAATGGAAATGCCGCAGCTGCGGCTGTGAGCTTAGTCAGCAGAAAGTAGTTTTTGACTATCTTTCTCTGACCTTTAGTGAAGAGCTATTGCGGTGCCCTAAATGCGGGCGAGTATTGATACCTCGCGACCTTGCTGTTGAGAAGATGGTTGAGGTAGAAGCCCAGTTAGAAGAAAAATAACAGTGGCGGTTTATTTGTGAGCCATGATCATGTGATAATGGGTGTTTTTCGGAGAAATATTGCAATTGAGCACAGTGCCGCCAAGGGCATTTGAAGCCTGTTTTAAATATGCATCCAGACTGCCGTATTTAAAAATAATATCAACGATGTACTGTACCAGTGCATCCGTATGGTCAGAGCAGTCAATATCAGTAAATCCAATCTCATGGAGAGCAGCCGTAAGCTGATCCAGGCATGCAGTACCCTGTTCAATAAGACAAGAACCGGTATCCCGGCTGAGAGTTGAAATGATCAGGATTCCTTTCGGAGAAAGAACCCGAAATGCTTCCTGCAGTGCCATATAGGGATCGGAAAACAGTGTCAATGTGCATTCCATAAAAGCTGCGTGGAAACTTGACGAAGCGAAAGGGAGAGCAGAAGCATCTGCCTGAATAATATCTGCCTCCGGCAATAATTGTCTGGTTATAGAGATACAGGCAGAGGAAAGATCGACGCCTGAGACAGTGCATCCATAGGTGGAATGCAGATGCTGTAGTGTATGACCGGCGCCGCATCCGATATCGAGTACGGATGACCGGGCATTTAAATGTGCTTTTTGTGCGCCGAGGTCTGTAAGGGCAAGACCGCCGGGGCGAAACGTAGTATTTTGCATGATAAACTTTTACCTCTTGATGCTGTATCACATATATAGATACAGGTAATATGATTATATTTTACGGCAAAATAATAAAAATGGCAATGCGGTAATGCCTGCATAGAGCTTTCATAAGCAGTTTTGCCGGATGAAAAAGAAACAGAAACAAAGTAACACACAGGGTAGTGTTTTGAGAAAGGAAGTAATCGTATGAGTAAAACAATGGAAAAAAATGAGATTATTCGCAACTTTGCAGGCAGTATCCATTGTTCGCAGATTGTTGTAAAGCAGTGGGCGGAGGAGCTTGGATTGGATGAGGAGACCGCTGTCCGTATGGCGGCGCCTTTTGGCGGCGGATGTATGGAAGGCGATATCTGCGGTTGTGTGGCAGGCGCTTTGCTGATGATCGGTGCGGAGTATGGGCATTGTGAAGCGGGCGATACGGAGGGCAATGATCAGGTAGTGGCAAAGGCTGCGGAGTTTAAAGAAGCATTTGCGTCGAAGTGCGGTTCCCTGATCTGCCGGGAACTGATAGGCTATGATTTTTCAAAGGAAGAGGAAAGGACACAGGCGTTTGAATCGGGGGTTTTATTTGAAAAATGTCCGAATTTTGTAAATTGTGCATTAGAATTATTGGATGAGATCCTGGGATAGAAGTACAGGAATCAAAAATATAGCAGAGGAATAGTGTAAAATGACTGTATCTAGATCACCGGTAGACACATGGGCAGCAGAAAAGATAAATATTCGTGTAGAAAATCTTTCAGAACAGCTATTGGAAGAGTATCAGCTGAAGGAAGTGCGAAAATTGCTATACTTATTGAAAAGTAAAAGCAGCTTCTATCGGGAACTGCTTCAGGATCATGATCCGGAAGGAATAAGGACAATGGCAGATTTTCGCAGGCTTCCAATGACATGTGAAGCTGATCTGGCGGGGCAGGAATGGCGTTTTCAATGTGTAGATGCATCTATGGTACAACGTATTGTGACAGTCCCCACAACGGGAACCACAGGTTTGTCAAAGCGCATCAGCTTTACACGGGAGGATCTGGGATTGGCGATGGACTTTGCACCATATGGCTTCGCTGTGATGTGTGCCCCAGGGGATAAGGTATTGGTCATGATGTCCGGCGGCTCTGAGGGAAGCATCGGAGACAATATCCGCAGAGGGATAGAACCCCTTGGTATGGAAGTGCACATTCATGGGCAGGTGGGAGATTTAGAAGAGGCAGCGCAATGCCTGCTTTCCTTTCGACCAGATGTAATTGTGGGAATTCCTCTGCATATGGCAGCTTTGCAAAGATATATGCAGAAACAGGGATATCACTTTCAGGTAAAGAGCGTATTGCTCAGTGCGGATGATGTACCGGAAGAAATCTGCAAACGTTTGCGCAGGGGATGGAACTGTCATACATTTCGTCATTATGGAATGACAGAGGTTTGTATGTTTGGTGCGGTAGAATGCATGGGACAGTGCGGGTATCATTTGCGGTCATGTGATCATTTGTATGAAGTAATTGATCCTGATGAAAATGGGTTTGGAGAGATTGCCGTAACAACGTTCCATCATACGGGTATGCCTCTGCTCCGCTATAGAACAGGAGATATTGGAAAAATGACGACAGAGGTTTGTGCCTGCCAGAGCCCCTTAATGCGCATTGAGACGATTCGGGGACGTAAACGTAATAGCGTACAGTTTCCAAATGGCAGAGTTTTTTTGAGAGATATTTCGGAGGCGGTTTTTTCCGTGCCCAATGTTATTGATATGGAATGTGCTGTGAATGATAACTTTCTGCAGCTTCTGGTTAAGACTCTGCCGGGAGACACTGCAGATTTGTCGGCGATCCGGACAAGTTTGGAACACATAGCAGCCTTAAAGGATGTAGCGTTGGATATAAAAGCAGAAATACTATGTGGATTTAGCCCGGATCGACATACAAAAAAGAAATTAGCAGTAAAAAATCAGATTTGAGAAAAAGGTTGGTGGTATCATGAAAATATTATTTTCGACAGCTTCGGTATGTCCGGTCTGTAAGCAGCGGGTAACAGCATCCTATATGCAATATAAAGATGCTGTAAAATTAAAGCAGTTTTGTCCGGAACATGGAACCTTTGTTTCTGATGTCTGGAGAGGAGAGGGATTTCTGGAATGGTGCGGGGATTGGCGGCCGGAGGTAGAGAAGCAGCCAGCTTGTCCGACAGAATGCGGATTGTGTGAACATCATCAGAATCAGACCTGCTGTGCAATTCTTGACATTACAAATCGCTGCAATCTTCATTGTCCTTTTTGCTTTGCAGATGGAGGAGAAGGAGAGGATATGTCTTACGAAGAGATATGTGCGGCTTTGGATGATATGTATGCAAAGGGGCTTAGATTTATACATATCAGCGGCGGAGAACCGACGGTGCATCCGAGACTTATTGATATTATAGAATATGCCCACAAAAAAGGGTTTTCGTATATTCAGCTAAATACCAATGGTTTGGAATTGGCAAAAGATCCTGCCTATGCGCAAGGACTCTCGGCAGCAGGACTATCCTGTGCATTTTTGCAGTTTGACGGAACTTCTGACAAGATCTTTATGGAAATACGCGGAGAGGCATTGTTGGAAAGAAAGAAACAGGCCATCAGAAATTGTGATGCTGCAGAACTGGGAGTCGTATTGGTTCCAACTATTATTCCGGGAATCAATGACAGTGAGATCGGAGCAATCATACGATTTGCATATGAACATACACCAGCCATTCGGGGCGTGCATTTTCAGCCGGTAACATATACAGGACGTTTTCAGACAGGAGATCATTTTACAATGCCGGAAATGCTGGATGCGATTGAAAAACAGACGGGAGGGATGATTCGCAGGAGCCAGATACTTCCTTCTGCCTGCGATGCACCGCTGTGCGGATTTCATGCGGAATTTCAGCGGGAAGGAGATACGTTAATTAATTTGACCACGTCAGATTCCGGCTGCTGTTGTGGAAGCGGCGGATCAGATTTGATTAAAAACCAATTTCATGTAAAAAATCGCTGGACACGGATTAAAAGCGGAGATTATGCAGAGGGATCTTTCATGGAACAAATGAAACAGATGAGTGATAAGAGTTTTTGTATCAGCGGTATGCTGTTTCAGGATTTAAGGACATTGGACTTGGGGCGTACCATGCATTGTTCAGTGCATGTATATCGTCATGGAAAAGTAGTTCCATTTTGCATATACCATAATTGTATGGAAGAAAAATAATATCGGAATCGTTGTCAGTATAAAAAATTTGGAGAAGATGCTATGAAACTGGAGTTATATGATTTGAAAAAAAATTATGATATGGGACTGTGCCCGGAGATTGCATTTGAAATACCGGGAGAAGGGGATGTCTATAAGAGGCGTTTTCAAAAACCTGCAAGATTGATTATTCTGGGCGGCGGATATGTGGCACAGGCATTGTGCAAATTTGCTTCTGAACTGGAATTTTCGGTAATCGTGTCAGATGATCGTCCGACATTTGCCAATCGGCTACTGTTTCCGGGAGCATCTGAAATTATTTGTGACAGTTTCGAGAATGCCATTGCAAAAATAGACGTTGGTCAGGGAGATTATGTTGCGGTAGTTACAAGAGGTCACAGACAGGATGCAGATTGCTTAAGGCTGTTATTAGCGGAGGAAGCAGAAATGCCGTCTTATCTGGGGATGATAGGATCAAAGCGAAGAGTTCACAAGCTTTTTGAGATGCTTCGGGAGGAAGGATACGGTAGAGAAAAAATGGATGAGATCCATTCGCCGATCGGACTGTCCATTGATGCTGTTACACCAGAGGAGATCGGAATCTCTATTTTGGCAGAACTTATCCAGTGCCGTCGTGCAGATTGGAAGAAAAGTGAGGGACTTCTTGAACAGACAAATGCGGATTCCAGATTTTTGGATTTTCTGGAGCTGGAAGAAGAGGAAGTGGTTGCTGTCGTCGTAGAGCGTAGCGGTTCCACACCTGTTAAGACGGGAGCCATTATGGCTGTCGATAGAATTGGATGTACCTATGGAACTGTGGGAGGCGGCTGCGGCGAGCATGAGGTTGTTATGAAGGCTATGCAGGTATTCCGCCAGAAAAGGGATTGTACGATACAGGTCGATATGAGTAATGATATTGCCATGAATGAAGGAATGGTGTGCGGAGGGCGGATGAAATTGGCTTTATATTATATACCTGCAAGAAAATCCTCCGTAGAAGCCATATCAAATGATCAAAGGCAGATCGTATGACTGGCGGAGTAATTCTGGCAGCAGGTATGTCATCGAGAATGCATACATATAAGCCATTGATAGATATAGCAGGTAAAAAAATGATCCATTGGACGATTGAACATATGATATTAGGAGGCGTTGAATGTATTGTTGTTGTGACCGGACACAACAATCATCTGCTATCTGATTATATTCAGGCTCAATGGACGAATCATGTTCAGATTGCTTACAATCCATATTACAGTAACGGAAAAATGTTTGATTCTGTGCAGACAGGATTGGCGGCGCTAAGGGGCTGTGACCGAATATTTTTGGCGTTGGCGGATATGCCCGCTATTTCGCCCCTTTCTTATATCCGGCTTGGGAAAGTATTTGGCTCGACCGACAAAAAAATCATAATTCCAGTAGTTGAAGGCAGACGATGCCATCCGCCGTTGATTTCAGCGGAAATAATTGATCAGATTTTAGATTATGAAGGAACTGACGGATTGCGGGGCTTTTGGCGGAAAGCGGCGGCGGATGTATTGGAAATGGAATTGACAGATCCAGGGTGCACGCTGGATGCAGATAAAAAAGAAGATCTGCTGCAATTGGAAGAATATCTATATCACAAATTTAAAAAATGCAAATCATTTTTGTGAAAGGCTAATCAATATGGAACTCTTCCAGAAAGTATTTTACGGAAGGATTTTCTGTTGTATTATTCCAGGCAATGCCAATCTCATGAAATGCCAGTTGGTCATCCAAATCCCGGCATACTAAAACATCCGGCAGATTCATATAGCGGATATTTTGATAAGGTATGATTACAACACCCGCATTGATACCCGCAAGAAGTAATGTCGTATGATGATGATTTGAGTGATCATTTATCAGCGGAACAATTCCATTGGATA
>CAZLZX010000012.1:0-23639 GCA_964564095.1 uncultured Eubacterium sp.
ATCTTCTCAGTAAACCGAAAGAAGAATGCAGCGAATCCGAGAGCAGAATCATAGAACTATGCAGAAACAATGGATTTTTCAGATATTTTAAAAATATTTCCGTTCCTGACACAAGCTGGGTTGGATTTGAGACAGAACTTGAACAGATCATTGACGTTTTTATCAATTATTTTGCCGTCATGGAAGAAAACAAAAAGGATGCACGCTTTGATATCGGTCACTATTCTATTTTTTGTGAAAGCTTTTCCTTTTATGAGCTGACTGTATTCAAACAGTTCTTCAATATTTTTGAGCAGATTTATGATGATATGTCCGGCGGATTATTTAAGCTTCGCCGCACATATATTACAGAAGGTTCTTTGCTGGATGAAAAAGGCATAATTGCCAGAGTAAAACAGGAACTGGATGACTTTACAGAAGCGCTGAATTTCTATCTGTCAACCTATGCAGATTGCAGGCACTCCACCCGATACTGCGATATTATCAAGTCCATCAAACCGGACTATGTAATTAATTTCAATTATACGAATACCTGTCAGCTTTATGATATTCCTGCCGAAAACATATTTTACGCAAAAGGAAGAATCGGCTCCAAACCGCTAAATATGGTGCTCGGCATTCCCGACGATACGGAAGATCATCTGGATTTTATCTGTTTTAAAAATTATTTCCAGAGCATCATTAAGTTTACCGGCGCTCCTGACAGAAAAAAACTGAATCCTCCAAAAGACGACACAGATGCATTGACTTCTACCGTTACACATGTATTTGGTTATTCTCTGTGTCCCAGCGATGAATCTATCATCCGGATGCTGGATTCTGCTTCTGACCAGGTTATCATTTATTATGCAGATCAGGATGACTACGCTAAAAAAGTCATTAATCTGATTAAAATTTTCGGTAAAAATGAAGCTTTGGAGAAAATTCAGACAGGAAAATACATTTTTCAGGAAATTCCTTCCTGACGTCTCAGGCGATTTCGTAATCTGACAGATTAAACTGAAAAACAATAAAAAACAGCAGCTGAATCATCAAAATCCATACCCTGTTTTTGATGATTCAGCCACAAAATTATGTTTTATCCAATTTATTGCCTCATGTAATCTTGCAATTCATAAAACAATTGATCTAAATAATACTGCCTTGCACTTCCCGCATGGATACACAACGGAGTTCCATCCAATGCCAATTTTCCAATATGTAGCTACGCAATATGTCGCTTCCGTATGACCCTGTTCTACATATTTAAATGTAAAATAATGTTCTTTCTGCACGCACTGATGCCACTCATCCAATCTCTGAATCAAATGAGCAACTGCCTCTTTTGTCATTTCCGTATTCAAATAAGCGGAGGACCGATAAATCAGATTCTCCGGAAGTAACCCTTGCAATAACCGTTTTTCTTTTTTATACTGAATATATTCATAAAATTAAGGCTATAGATACATTGTTAGAATCACATTTATAAAAGAAAGAGGTCATTATGCCTGTCATAGATAATAAAAAATATTTTTCTGCCATTGAATTACAATATGATAAACTTTCCTCATATTTAGCCGATGAATTGGTAACCGCTCCATTTTGCAATGATTTTATCTATCGCTTCTGCTGGAGTACAAATTCACTGGAAGGAAATACCCTGACTCTTGACGACACGATTTCCGTATTAGATTATGATGAAGTCCGCGGAGGACACAAATACGAAGAATACCATGATGCCAAACAACAGCATAAAGCCATTCTTCAGATGCTCATACCTCTCCAAAAGAGAAAAATCACAGAAGAATGGATCAAAGACAGCAACGGCATCATTCAAGACACCAAGGGAGAATATCGGGATTCGGACATTTATATCGGCACTGTAGTAGAAGCCGTTTATTATCCGCCCAAACACTCTGCCGTCCCCGAACATATGGCATCTTTTTTAAAAACAGTAAACTTTATCTCAGAAGGGTACGAAAAAGACATTAAAACGATCGCCATGCAGCACATGGCATTCGAGCAGATGCACCCATTCAAAGACGGCAACGGACGTGTAGGCCGTATGATACTGAATCTGCAGCTGATTAACTGCCACATGCTGCCCATAGCTATTGAGAAAAAAAGCGATTATCGGCAGGCTTTCCGAAAGTTTCAGCAGAATCATGATACCTCCCTCATGGAACATATCATTTGTAAAGGTCAGTTAGAATCTCTGGATCGTATTCAAAAGCTTGCAGATTCCATGGCGCAAAGAGATAGATAATGCAGCCCGCCAGGTGCGCCTGCTCTTATTCAGGTGTGAAACTATCAAAAATAAATATCTGAAATATTTCCTTTGCTTTCTCCAGCTCTTTCTGGGATTTTATCGTCCATGCAGCATTTTCCACATGATACAGCTTTCTGCACAGCCGATAGGAAAACTGATCACAATACTTATGATTATAAGCTATAAAATCCGGCTTTGTATAAAAATTCAGCAGCAGATTTGATAGAATAAACTGTTCTATCCCGCTGCGTTTGATACCCTGTTTCTTATAATCCGTGGACAACTGACCGCGCAAAACCTGCGGATCATGCTTTCGATACCATGCTACTACCAGCGGATGAAAAGACTCAATACAATAGATCCCCCGATACTTTTTCATCATGTCAGAAAGCATCTTCGCCGCTCCAATACAATCGCCTTCCGGTTTTATTTCTATGATCAGGGGAACGCTTCCCGCCACAAGCTTCAATACATCCGAAAGCAGCGGAATCTTTTCCTCCGAAAAACCCAGGCGATACCGCTGCAGTTCTTCATACGTGCACTCGCCCAGAACTTTATTCACGCCACACATCCGTTTTAAATTCGCATCGTGAAATACAACCAGTTCCCGATCCGAGGTCAACTGGACATCCAATTCTATACCATATCCCTCAAAAACCGCACGTTTAAATGCGGTTAATGAATTTTCGGGATGCAAAGAATGATTGTCAAACAGTCCCCGATGGGCAATATATACCTTTTCAAAGGGACGCATCTGACCGCTGCGGCTTGTATTCGGTTTTAGACATAATAAATATAGAATCACGAAGAGAACTACTGCTGCCAGAATACTCCATATCATCTCATATCTCCTAAAAATCTCAACTCATTATAATATCAGCCCTTTTATTCCTAACTGCAAAAATAGCAAATCCTCTGGGCATCCCATTATATCATTCGGCATTTCATAAAAATGTCTTCTATTTATTCATGCTGCAGCAGGGCTTCTACTTTCTTTCTGCTTTCAAACAATACACATCCTCCGGCATGATCCTCCAGCAATATTTCTTCCTCCCGAAGCGCCCGAAACAGAGGGCTTTTCAGAGCTTCCCGCAAGCCGGTCTCCTTTACATTGCGATCAGAATAAGGACTTGCCGGACATGGTTCTGCTCCGCCTACCGTGTTGATATGAAAGAATCCCCGTCCTGCCGCCAAACAGCCGCCGCTTTTGTGTTCATCCCCTGGAAAGCTGATAAATAGTGTTCTGTCAAAACGCTCCCTCAGATTCCGAACCGTTCTTTCTATGGATATGTTATCCTGAGGCGTCGGCGCCTGCTCCATGCTGATTTCATCCACAGGCACATACTCGATATACAGGATCGCACGACAGCCTTTGTCTATCAATTCACGGACAAAGCTTTCCTGTAAGACCTCATACATATTTTCTCTGGTTACAGTAATGGATGCTCCAAAGAGCAAATGCGCCTGATGAAGTCTGTCCATCGTTTGATCCAGCAGTTTATAAGTACCTTCGCCTCTGCGGGTATCCGTTGCCAGCATGTGTCCCTCCACACTGATGACCGGAACCAGATTTCTATTTTTTACAAACAGCTTTAAATACTCGTCATTCATTATAGTACCGTTTGTAAAAACAGGGAACAATATATCAGGTATGCCCGCCGCTTCTTTCAGCACCTCCGGACGCATCAGCGGTTCTCCGCCCACCAAAAGGATAAAGCTGATCCCAAGCTCCTTTGCCTGCAAAAAAATATCGCGCCACTCCTCACAGGTTAGCTGACCGCTTACCGCTGCATCAGAACAGATATCATTTTCTCTGGCATAACAGCCTTTGCAGTGCAGATTACAGACAGACGTAATACTGGCAATCAGATAAGCCGGAATATGCTCTCCATTTTCCTCATACCGCTGCCGAATATCCGCCGCCTTTTTCACTGCCAGACCGAATCGGGCCATAAAAATACTTTCTGCTGGATCTTTGAAGGTGGCTTTCACAATATCTTTCATAATATCCTGTATGCCTTTATTGATATATTGTTCCAGAACAAAATCTGTCATGCTGTTTCTCCTTGATCAATTTTCTAAAATAATAGCATATATATAAAAATCAAGTCAATGAATGCCTTTATGTTAGCTTCCATCCGTAGTATTTTTCTGACAATTTTTGTAAAAAACAGACTTTTATTTTTTGCAAAAAATCGTTTGACATTTTTTCATTCATCCTGTATAGTACTATTTGTGTTCAGAAGAGCACAGACAAATATCAGTTATGCGCGAGTGGCTCAGTTGGTGGAGCACGACCTTGCCAAGGTCGGGGTCGCGGGTTCGAGTCCCGTCTCGCGCTTATATTTTTGCCAAAAGGACATCCGGGAGGATGTCCTTTTTTGAACAAACTATGATAGTTTTCATTTCTTGTACCTCATTTCTACATCCACTCGCCGTTAGTAACAGACCATTGCTTAATAAACTCGTTTCCATTTACTGTTGCAGTGAACGGCTTTGCCAGAAAAGCTTTTATTGTTTTCAGCACGGTACTGTAATCATCCGTTTTAGTATCAATTTTACGAATAAAGGCTTTCCACTTTTTCTGCATTGCTGCATCGCTGTCAAATTCCATAACCTGCTCAAATTGTTCAAGAGTAAAACTGTGTTCACGATTAGCAAAGGTTTTTTTGAGTGCTTCGGACAAAATCTTGCCATCAAACTCAAATTTATTTGCAAGATAATATATATCATAATAGTCTTTCATTCTACTGGAAAATTCCATTAAACTTAAAATTGCGTCCAATTTCTCTGCCACAGTTGTTTCAATGGAATATGTATTTACCATTGGCGCAGTAAAATCGTGCAAGCACAGATGCTCCCATATCAGCCATTCAGCAACACCTCCATTATATTCATAACTTTTGCATACAGCCGCATTCTTTTTGCATACTTTGAAAGATTGCTTAAATTCTTCTTTTCATCTGCGACATAAGCGTTAAGCGCTTTATTAAACAGCTCATTATCAAGCTTTGTACGATATTTAAAACAATCACATATTGTACGTTCTCTGTCATATACCGAAAGAGCTACGCCATTAAAATTTCCAACTATTTTTCCAAGTTCCATATATTCTTTTTGAATATAATAAGCTTTCATTGAAATTTCCTGCATTCGTCTTGCAGTTCTTGACATAGAACGAGGTATTGCTATAGACCATTCACGGGGTGCAAAGTCATTATAGCCATAATGAAACAATGCAGATTCGACACAGATAATCCCTTGCGGAAGCAGTGTTGCAATTAGTTGTTCATCAGTTATATCTTTATTTTGGGGAAGTTGATAATATCCATGCCTTATACGTTCTATAACCCCTTCATTACAAAGTTTAGCCACATCATAATTTTTAAGTCCCGCCATAATAAAATCAGAAGTTTTTGCAATCCCTCCCGATTTTTCAATTATATTTTGAACAATTTCTGTTTTTTTCAAGATACACCAACTTTCTGCATGCACTATTTCAAAACTGTATGCATAATCATTGTAACATATGGCTTGACAAGCAGCAATAACAAATGACACGCTTATCAAGTTTTTTGCGTGTCAAATTAAATAGCATTTGCTAAAATACAAAAAATATTCTTCAAATCTCGACAATCATATTACCGCCATGGTATTCCGAAATATCCATAAGTGAGTTTTTAGATATTCTCAACAGCATAGAAAAGATTTGTAGACTCTTCCATGATCTTTTCATTGCTCTCTGTTCCATAAATCTTCATATCGATCCCTATCAACAGCTCATAATTGAACTATTAGGTAATATTTTAATAAATAAAGTTTCAAAATTGAACTTTTATTTATTTCATACAATCTCATAAAAATGGTTAATACATCTGCTTTTTTACCCTGCGGAGCATCCCGTCATGTCTTCCGGCGTTTCATAAGGTATTTCCCCGTATTCAATGGCTGTTATAAAATTTTTTTACAATCTAAACCAAATCTTAATCATTCTCTGGTATTCTATATTTGGAATCTTTATTCTAAACCACCAGAACCAAAAGAGGTATGTCCATGTCTGAAAAAATATTGATTTTAGAGGACGAACTGTCGATCCAATCGATTCTGTGCGAGCTGCTGACAGATGCAGGATATGAAGTTTGCGCTGCAAGCAATGGCATAGATGGTCTTTTGGAATTTCGCCGCCGGCACTTTGACCTGATACTGTTAGATATTATGATGCCCCGTTTGGACGGCTATGGCGTATGCCGGACAGTACGGGAAACTTCAAATACACCGATCATTATGCTGACGGCACTGGATGACGAGGAAGCCCAGGTCAAAGCCTTTGAATTGCAGGCGGATGATTATATTACCAAACCATTTTCGCTTAAACTGGTACTGCTTAGAGTGGAAGCCGTACTGAGAAGGATGAAACAAAATGCACCGCAGGAACAACCGATCCTGTCATATGGCAAACTTCGTCTGGAAACGGAAAATATGCGTGTATATCAGGGAGAAAACGAGATCTTTCTGACCCGGATCGAATTTGATCTTCTAAAGCTGTTTTTGAAAAATCCGGGCCGGGTATTTACGAGAGATAATCTGTTAAATCAAGTCTGGGGATACGATTTTGCAGGAGACGAAAAAACCGTAAATATACATATTATGAATCTGCGCAGAAAACTGGGAGCAGAATGTATCGAAACGATCAGAGGGGTGGGATATCGTCTTGGGAAAAATTAAGAACAGTCTATCAGCAAAGGTTTTTCTGTGGGTATTATCAGCATTAACGATATGCAGTCTGCTGATCTATGGCATTGTTATGGTCATGATCCCGAATCAATATACGGCCCTTTCAAACAACAGGGTAAATGCAGAAATCGACCAATTATCACAGGAGTTAGAAAACGTGGATTCTGATACGGCCTCTGATAAAATATATGATTTCTGTATTAAAAATCATTCGGCAGCAATGCTGACCACAGAAGCCCGGTCCGTCAGCTTCGGCAGCATAGATGATTTCTCAGAAGGGGATGACAGTTTTACGATGTCCATCGCTTTGCAGTTTACAGACTATGAAGCGCCGAGCCTTCTTACTATCGTTGCAGCAACATCCACGGCGGAAGAGATCAACCGCACCTTTCTTCATATGCTGCCCTTTGTGATAGCGATCATTTTACTGATTTCCGCAATCAGTGCATGGCTGTGCAGCAGAGTGATCGTCCGGCCAGTGCTTAAGATCAGCGGCATAGCAAAACGGATGGCGCAGATGGATATGACATGGCACTGTGACATCCGCGGCACAGACGAGCTGGGCATACTGGCAGACAGCCTGAACACGTTATCGGCGAAACTGACACAGGCGCTGGACGAACTGGAAACAGCCAATGAAAAGCTCCGCCAGGAGATCATAGCCGTCAATGCCATCGAAAAGCAGCGTCGTGATTTCTTCGCCGCCGCATCCCATGAACTGAAAACGCCCATTACCATCTTAAAAGGGCAGATCGAGAGTATGATACTTGAGATCGGAAAATATAAAGATGTAAAACGTATTCTGCCCGAAACTCTGCTGGAAATTGAAAACATGGAACGGCTTGTAAAAGAAATCCTGTCCATATCAAAGCTGGAAATAAACGGACTCTCTGAAAAGGCGGAACGCATTGCGGTGCATGAAAGCATGAAAACCATAACAGAACTCCTTGCGCCTTTGGCACAGGAAAAGGACATCGAAATCAACCAAACGATCGAAGAAGTCTGGCTTCAGGGCAGTTCCCTCTGGTTTCAAAAGGCACTTCACAATATTTTGAGCAATGCGATACAACACTCCCCTGCCGGAAGCACAATTACGATCCTGCTTACAGAGGAGAAACTGAGCATACAAAATACGGGCATTCTTTTACCGCAAGAAGAAATCCCCGATCTGTTCCATCCCTTTTACCGGGTAGAAAAATCCCGCAGCAAACTGACGGGCGGAAGCGGACTTGGATTGTATATAGTAAAAACGATTCTTGAACTTCACGGGCTTCCTTATGAGATTGCCAACGGCGATAATGCTGTCATCTTTACAATATCATTCCGGGGCAAAAACGAAATCAAAACTAAATGCAGATAAAACCAAATATAAACCGTCTTTTCCTATACTGAAATCATGTTAAGGAAAGGACGGTTATTATTATGTCACTATTTCATCGTGCGCTTATGTATATCACACGCAAGCGCGGCAAAACGATTCTCTTATTTTTACTGCTTCTTATGATAGCCACTTTAGCGCTATCCGGTATTGCGATCAGAAACGCAGCCAAAACGGCACAACTGAATGTGCGTCAGGCGCTGGGCGGCATATTTACAATGGAACAAAATACCAGCGACTCAAGCAAATGGGAATCCAAAGCAGTTGGAAACTACGGGGAACAATCCTGGTACACAGGAAAACAACTCTCCGAGGAAATCGCAGATACCATTATGAGCAAAGTGGATGGCATCCGGGGTTACAATGCAACCGCCACCAATTATGTCGTTGCCGCCAATGAGAAAGGGGAAACGCTGGATCCGCTTGAATCGGACAGCGATGACGGCATGAACGCACTTTTAGGAAGCTATGGGGATTTCAATTCCACGGTTACTACCTTCGCAAGCACTGACACGGCGTTTGACAGCTATTTTACCGGAGGATATCTGGAGCTTACTGATGGGCGTCATGTAACGTCCGAAGACCAGAATGCCGTTATGATCAGTCAGGAGCTGGCTGAACGGAATGGACTGAAAGCAGGGGATAAGCTGATCCTTCACATGTCAGAATTCAAAGCATCTATGATGGGGATCGATCCGGATGATACAAAAATGGAAGTAGAAATCGTAGGACTGTTCCATGCAACTGCAAAAAGTTCCACGTCACTGTCTAACTGGTCCATGGATAATGCGATTTATACAACCTTGAACGTCGTACAGCATATCCGGCCGGACAGTCCCGATGAAGGTTATGAAAAGATTCATTTCTATGTAAATGACCCTGCCGAGCTGGACAGCATTATAGAGCAGATAAAAGCTTTGCCGGACATTGATCCCACCGACTTTATCATACAAAGCGACAGCAGCAATGTGGATTCTGTTATGGAGCCATTGACAAACATGGATCATCTGATGTCTGTTTTGATCCTGTTAGTGATCCTTGTGGGAACAGGCATTTTATATCTGATTTTGGCAAGCCGTATCAAAGAACGCATTCACGAAAGCGGTATCCTTCTTTCCTTCGGCTTTTCCAAACGAAATATTGCCTTTCAATATATTACGGAAGTCCTTATCATCGCTTTATTGGCTTTCACATTATCCATATTTACAAGCAATGCAGTGGCAGGAACCATCGGAAGACAGCTTCTCGATTATACAATAACCGATACCGGTTCCCAGCAAAATTCCGAACTGCCTGGAACTACTATAGACGGAAATACCATCGCAAGCTCCGAAGATTTTGCACCCCAATTTGAAGGCCAGGGGACTCTGACTCAGATCGAGGTTGACATAACACCATTTACTATTTTTGTCTTATATGCAGCAGGTATCGGCATTATTTGTTTCTCTGTTGTATTGGCGGCCGCTCCGATCCTTCGGATGAAGCCGCGGGAAATATTGTCGCGGATGAGCTGACATAAGCTGCATGGATACGAAAGGCACGAATGGGGTTTGGTAAAATATAAGCAACACAGATATCAAATGAAAGAACAACTGACGGAGGTACACCAATATGAGCCTGATAGAAATGAAAGATGTAAAATACTCTTATGATAATAAAAGAAATGTGTTAAAGGAAATAAATGCCGAATTGGAAGCCGGAACAATGTATGCAATTCTCGGGCCTTCCGGCTGCGGAAAGACAACACTGCTCTCCCTTCTTGGGGGACTGGACAGTCCCACCGGAGGGCAGATCCTGTATCAGGGGCAGGATATTGAAAAGCTTGGGCTGGCTGCCCACAGAAGGAAAAATACGGCCTTTATCTTTCAGAATTACAATTTGATCGACTATCTTACCCCAAAGGAAAATGTTGCTTTGACATCGAAGCTGCCGCCCCTTCCTATATTAGAGCGTGTCGGCTTAACAGATGAGGAATGCAGCCGGAATGTGCTGAAGCTTTCCGGCGGTCAGCAGCAGCGTGTCGCCATTGCCCGTGCATTGGCCTCTGACAGAACGCTCATTCTTGCAGACGAGCCTACCGGGAATCTCGATGAAGATACTGCTGCTGAAATTACTGCTATCCTGAAAACCTGTGCACACCAGATGAATAAGTGCGTGGTCATAGTGACGCATTCCCAGGATCTGGCAAAACAGGCGGATGTTGTGCTGCTGCTGAAAAGAGGGCTGTTACAGAAATCAAGCACTTGAAAAAAAGACCGCCTATCCTTTCATAGACGGTCTCATATCTACTGTTTCATTTTTAAAGTTAATCAATACTTCTCCAGGCTGTCTCCAAAGCGATCTCCATCATCTCATTGAAGGACTCCTGTCTCTCCATAGCTGTGAGCTCTTCTTTTCTGAACATATGATCAGAAATAGACAGGATACTCAGCGCTTTTTTGTTTACATATGCAGCTTCCCAATATAAGCCTGCAGTTTCCATCTCCACACACATCATGCCAAGATCTCTTGCCATCTGCGGAACATTAGAATTTGCATTATAAAATACATCTGTTGTAAATACACTGCCGACTTTTACACTGGCATTTCTCTCTTTACAGATATCCACCGCATCAGCAAGCATATCAAAATTTGCTGTCGGCGCTAACGTTCCCGGGAATCCATACTGCACAGAAAAATTGGAATTTGTGGAAGCGCTCATTGCGATCACTACGTCACGAACTTTTAACTCATCTCTCAGAGCTCCGGCGGAACCTACACGGATAATAGCGTCTACATCAAAGAATGTATATAACTCATGTGCGTACAGCGTCATGGATGGGATACCCATACCACTGCCCATAACGGAAATCTCTTTTCCTTTGTAAGTGCCTGTATAGCCATACATATTACGTACCGTGTTAAACAGTACCGGATTTTCGAGATAGGTCTCTGCAATATATTTTGCTCTTAACGGGTCGCCCGGCATCAGGACAACTTTTGCCACTTTTTCTTTCTCAGCTTCGATACATGCTGAAGGTGTTGTAAACATATATTTTCCTCCTCTTAGATGAAATATACTCTGAGCATCTCTGCAAGATTTATCTTTCAGATCTCACAGTATATTGATATAATATTATTTTCTTTCATTATTAAATAACAAATCAGTTGTACTATACAGGATTACGCCTGAAATGTCAATTTCATCCACAATACTGTAATAAATTTGCAAAATTTTCTATTTTATAGTATCCATATAGTTACTATATAGTGTATAATTTTATTATTAAGCTCTATCTCCGGTAATCAGCCATGGTAAAATACAGTTTTTATGATATGAAAACTGTATTTTACCATGCGGCTGTATTACCGCAGCACCTAAAATTGTTTTTTGTTTTTCCAGCTTTATTTTTTACAAAACAACGGAGAGATTTATGAAAAAAAGAGTTTTTCTAAATGAACCTGAAATGGTGGGAAACCCCTTATCACATTACATACGTTTTGCCTGCTATTTATTCATATTCTGGCTATTGATTACCGGGTCACTCCACCTGAAATTTTTAATCATCGGCGTTGTATCCGCACTGGCAGTAGCGTGGATCTGCATGCCTCTTTTCACAGTGTCCAACAGATCCCGCACAAAAAAATATTTCGTACTGGCAGTCCGGATCATCCCGCTAGTCTGTTATGCAATCTGGCTTATTAAGGAACTGATCTTATCCAATATCGATGTGGCAAAAATGGTCTGGAAAAAGGAGCTTCCCATCACACCTACGGTTTTGAGGTTTCAAGTACATTTCGACAATCCTCTTGCCATTGCCATGCTGGCAAACTCCATTACATTGACGCCAGGAACGGTTACCTTAAATGCAAACGCGGAAAATATCTATGAGATCCATGCATTGACCCCTTCGGCGATTGAGGGGATCGAACAGGGAATCATGATAAAAAAAGTGGCCGCACTATTTCAGGAAGATCCTTCATTCCTGATTTTAGATTAAAGGAAGGTTTCTTGCATACAGTCTATCTGATTTTGGATTAAGGAGGTTTCCATGCATACAATTTACCTGATTATCATTGCAGCACTGCTGTTTTTCATATTTTTAATGGTTATAAAAATGATAAAGGGTCCTACCATCTATGACCGTATGAACGGACTGTCTGTCATCAGTGCCAATGTGCTGATTCTGATCCTCGTATATGGATTTATAGACGGCAGGCCGGAAATGTTTATCGACATTGCCATTGCCTACGCAATTTTAGGCTTTGTTACTAATATCATCGTAGCAAAATATCTGGGAGGGAAAAAGAATGCTGACAATTCGTGAAATAATATCTGTATGTTTCCTGTTTGCAGGTATGTTTTTCTGCCTGACAACAACGATAGGTGTTTTCCGGCTTCCTGATTTCTACACCAGATGCCATACATCCGGAAACAGCGAAACGATGGGACTTCTTCTGACCTGTATCGGCTTTGCCATCAATTCAGGTTTTAGCATCCTTTCAGCAAAGATCCTTATTTTATTCCTGATCGTCTGCATCTGCAATCCAATCGGGAGTCATATTCTGGCAAGGTCTGCATATTTAGGCGGTTTTCCTATGACAGTTTCCGGGAAAAGGGGGGAGCATCATGCAAATACTCATCATTGAGGCAATCCTTCTGCTATTCCTGATCGTTACGGCGATTGCCATTATACTTGATCTGGATCTGTTCGCCTGCACCATACTGTTCTGCGCATTCAGCTTTTGTGCCGTACTGACCTATCTGATCTTCGGCTCTCCTGACGTAGCATTTACAGAAGCCGTAATTGGAACCATGTCTACTGTTTTCTTCTCGATTGCATTGAAAAAGGTAGACCGAAAAGGCAAAACAGAAAAGGGCATCCGAAAGTTTAAAATATTTACGTTTATACTTCTGGCATGTATGGCCGCAGCATTTTGTGCGGGCACAAAATATCTGCCCGCTATCGGCGATAAAAATTCGCCTCCAAATATACACGTATCAAACTATTACATAGAACACGGCAAAGAGGACACCGCTTCTGACAATATCGTATCTGCCACACTGGCAGATTACCGTGGTTTTGACACCTTATTTGAAACCTCTGTTATGTTTGTCTCCGGTCTGGTGGTCACTCTGATTTTAATCGAAAAGAAAAAGGGGGAAAACAAAAAATGAAAAAACATTTTGGCGGAATCATCCTGGATGTTTCCACGCGACTCATCATCCCTTTTTCCATTATGTATGCCATTTATGTTCTCGCAGCAGGAGAACAGGGACCCGGCGGCGGCTTTCAGGCCGGAGCCGTGCTGGCGCTTGGTATTCTATGCGCCCGCCTGGTCAAGGGAAAACCTGCTCCCTCCCGTTTCGGCGGCAGCGCCACGGTAGCATATGCTGGACTTGGGACCTTTCTTTACTGTCTCATGGGCTGGCTTACCCTGTTCGGGAAAGGCAAATTTCTGGAATACGGACACCTTCCCTTTAAATGGATGGAATACGAAAAGCTTCATGAAACCGGTATCTTTCTCATTGAAGCAGGCGTTACGATCTGCGTTATGATGACTATTGTTTCTATTTTAGAAGCATTACTGCAAAGGGAGGATTATAGAGAAGATGATTGATATATTAAATAATTTTTTAGCACAGCGCGGTATCTACTGTCTGGTATTCATCTTATTTTTCCTCGGAATCTTCGGGATGATAACTTGTAAAAACTATATGAAAAAAATGATGTGTATGAACATTATGCAGATTGCAGTCATTTTATTCTTCCTGTGTTTTGCACAAAAATCAGGCGCAATGATCCCTATTTTGGATGAAGC
This sequence comes from uncultured Eubacterium sp., assembly GCA_964564095.1. Classification (GTDB taxonomy): domain Bacteria; phylum Bacillota; class Clostridia; order Lachnospirales; family Lachnospiraceae; genus Brotonthovivens. The sequence continues at coordinate 14,163 of CAZLZX010000012.1, forward strand.
GGATGCGGTTGCCGAAGCTGCTGAATATGTAAACCCACTTCCACATGCCCTGATGCTGACAGCCATCGTTGTAAGCCTTGGTACCACCGGCGTGGCTCTGGCTCTTTTGATGCGCTTGAAGGAAAGCTATGGTTCTGTAGAAGAAGACGAAATCTTACGGAGGTAACAAACATATGTATCTGACACAACATCTGCCGGTACTGATCGTTCTTCTGCCCCTGTCTGCATCCCTGCTATGTCCTTTTTTAAGCAGGCTGCATCACATGATCGGCAGATTACTGGCTATTTTTGCGCTTGCTGCCTCTTTTGTCTGTTCTCTGGGACTGCTATACCAGGTACTGCTATCCTCTGACCTTGAAGTCCATTATGCTCTCGGTTCATGGCCTGCTCCTATTGGTATAGAGTTTGTAGCCGATCCGCTGAACAGCACACTGACAATCTTTATTACTTTTATTGCATTTTGCACCTCCTGCTATTGCACCTGTTTCTTAAAAAATAAAACATGGCTGCAATCCGGCGGTTTTTATACGTTAATCGGTCTGCTGACCGTAGGCCTATGCGGAATGACCCTTACAGGGGATGTCTTTAACCTGTATGTATTCTTAGAGGTTGCATCTATTTCCTGTTACGGACTGGTAGCAATGGGCGGCAAACGCTCTGTACTGGCAGCCTTTCGTTACCTATTGGTAGGAACCATCGGCGCTTCCTTTTACCTGATTGCCATCGGACTTTTGTACTCCATGACCGGATCTTTAAATATGGCCGACATGTCTATGCTGCTGCAGGGACAATTGGATTCTCCCCTGATGGTACTCATCTGCGCCTGTCTGGTAGCTGCTTTCGGAATCAAGATGTCCATCTTCCCGTTCCACATCTGGCAGCCAGACGCCTACTCCTTTGCACATCCGGGGGCTTCTCCTCTGATCTCAGGAGCAATGAGCAAGGTTCCGGCATTTGCCATGATACGTTTCTTCTTTTTCCTGTTTGGAGTACAGGACTGGATCGTATCCAATACGGTAGAGATCATTGGTATCCTGGGAGCTGTAGGTATGATCGTTGGTTCCATCATGGCACTGACACAGACAGATTTCAGACGAATGCTCGCTTATTCCAGTATTGCACAGCTCGGCTATATCGCGCTGGGCATTGGTATCGGAAACTATTATGGCATCGCGGGCAGCTACTTACATATACTGAATCATATTTTTATGAAGGGCGGATTATTCTTCATTATAGGTGCGATCCAATACCGCTTTGGTATCGTAAATGTCCGCCAGTTTGGACAGCTGCACAAAAAAATGCCCCTTACCTGTTTTGCACTGGTCATGGCGTCATTATCTATGATCGGTATTCCACCTGCCGGCGGATTTTTCAGCAAATGGTATCTCATGCAGGGAGCTATGGATCAGCATCTTTATATTTATGTGATCGTACTGATCGCCAGCACCCTTTTGAATGCATTTTACTTCCTTCGGGTTCTGGAAAATATCTTTATCTCTCCTGCTGCCAATCTGGAAGAAAAGGCGCCGATACGCAAGCATACCGAGCTTCCGCTTTCCATGCTGATCCCGATCCTGATCTTTGGAATCGGTATTATTGCTATGGGATTTTTAAACAGTACCATCGTAACTCATATCATACAGCCATCATTACAGGGGGTAATATAAATGATCATAACTGATATTCGGCCGCTGATTGTAGTGGCGCTCCCATTGCTTGCCTGTATTTTCATCCTGTTTTCCGGAAAGCATCCCAATCTTCGGGAGGGCTTTAGTATTGCCGGCGCTCTGGGATCTGTCATTTTAGTATTTTCCATGGTCATGGATGTGCATGACGGTATTGTTTTTGAATGGACTCTGTGCAAGATCACGGATACACTTTCCTTTACGCTGCGCACTGATATGGCAGGAATGATATTTGCATGTGTGTCTTCCTTTCTCTACATTGTAGTCATCTTTTATGCAATCGGCTACATGCGGAGGCACCACGAAAAGAACCAGACAGGCTTTTATGCATTTTATGCTGCCTGCATCTGTTCTGCGCTGGGAATCGCATTTTCCGCCAACTTACTGACATTTTTCATCTTTTTTGAAATACTTACCATCGCCACCTGGCCGCTGGTATTTCACGAGCGAAATGCAGAAGCGAAATATTCCGGCAGGAAATATTTGATCTATACGCTGATTCCCGGTCAGATCTTTCTGGCTGGCATCGTAGCAGTGTATCAGATCTGCGGTACATTGGATTTTAAAGCCGGCGGATTCTTACAGAATTTTGCCATCTCTCCCGGTGTTTTACTGCTGCTCTTCTTCCTTTTGATCGGAGCCGGAGCTGTCAAAGCCGGTATGATGCCATTCCACGGCTGGCTTCCATCTGCCATGGTAGCCCCTACGCCGGTCAGCGCATTACTTCATGCGGTTGCTGTCGTAAAGGCCGGAGCCTTCTGTGTCATCCGTATCATGTGTTATGTCTACGGACCGAAGCTGCTGGAACACCTTCCGGGCAATCAGATCATAGGATGGATCGCCATCGTGACGTTCGTCTGTGCTTCTATCATCGCCTTGGGACAGGACAATCTGAAACGCAGACTTGCTTACTCTACGGTAGGTCAGCTCTCTTACGTTGTCCTGGGAGCTTCCATGCTGTCAACCCAAAGCCTGACAGGCGCCCTTTTTCATATCGTGGCACATGCTGTCATGAAGATTACCTTATTTATGTGTGCCGGCGCCATCATTGTAACGGCACATAAAAACAATGTCAGTGAAATGAAAGGAATCGGACATCAGATGCCCATTACGATGGGATGCTACACAGTATCAGCGTTAGGTATTATCGGTCTGCCTCTTACGGTCGGTTTCCAGAGTAAATGGAATCTTGCACTGGGAGCTCTGGCCATCGACAAACCGATCTATATCGCCTTTCTGCTGGTAAGCTCCATGCTTGGTCTTGCCTATTTGCTTCCGGTTACTTATATTGCATTTTTCAGTAAAAATGATAAGGGCGATTTTCAGCATTTTAAGGAGGCCGATCTCCGTATGCTGATACCGATCTGCATCACGGCTACACTGATCGTTATCCTTGGCATTTTCCCAAATTTCGGACCACATCTTTTCGATCTGGCCGAAATGGCAGCCAAAGCTATTATGAATTGAAAGGAGAGAAACCATGAGCAAAACAAAGAAACGTATTTATATTATTATCGGAATCATTCTCGTGCTTTCTCTCATCCTTCAGCTTATTTTTGAAGGATTGCACGAACCCGGATTTTATATTGTTTTTGGTTTTATAGGAGCCTGGGTACTGATTCTGTTCTCCAAACGGATCCTGGCGCCGCTGCTTCAGAAATCAGAAGATTATTATGGAGGTACTGATGAATCTTAATATCCACCCAGGTATTTTCCTGATCATATGCGGTCTCATAACCGCTATATTACCTCAAAAGTGCAGAAAATTCCTGCTTATCGGCTGCCCTGCTGCTGCCTGCTATTTTGCTTCCAGACTTACCATCGGTACAGCCCTGACAACGCAGATATTTGACTGGCATATTTTCCGCTATCTTCAAGTCACAAGAGAAAACTACGTTTTCTTATTTGTATTTTCTATTATGGCGTTGATCGGCGGAATCTATTCCGCCCATAATTCCAGCAGACTGGAAGCCTTCGCTACTATGGGATATGCCGGAGGCGCCCTGTGTGTTACCTTGGCCGGCGGCTGGATCACTTTGATATTCTTCTGGGAATTTATGGCGATCACATCCCTGTTCTTAATTTGGGGAAGCCATACACATGCGGCAAACAGAGCCGGATTCCGTTATCTGCTGATACATATGCTGGGCGGAAATCTTCTCCTGTTCGGAATATTGCTGAAAATATCCCAGGGACAATATATGATCACAAACCTTACTTCCGGCCCTCACGATGCCGCATTCTGGCTTATCTTTCTGGGTATGGCTGTCAATGGAGCTATTGTTCCATTACATGCCTGGGTTCCGGATGCTTATCCGGAAGGAACGATTACCGGAAGTGTATATTTAAGTTCCTTTACAACAAAGCTTGCCGTACTTTGTATGCTGCGGGTTTTTGCCGGTTCACAGATGTTGATCTGGCTTGGCATTATCATGATTCTTTACGGCGCCTGCTTCGCATTGATAGAAAACGACATCCGCAGACTTCTTTCCTATCATATTATCAGTCAGTTGGGATTTATGATTGCCGATGTAGGTGTCGGCACGCACCTGGCGCTCAATGGCGCTTCTGCGTTGGCATTCAGCAATGTTTTATACAAATCGCTGCTGTTTATGTGTGCCGGAGCTATCATTACCGCCACAGGCATCCGAAAAATCAATCAGTTAGGCGGTCTGGCAAAGAAAATGCCGCTGCTGTGCATTTGCTTTTTCGTTGCAGCGCTGTCCATTGCAGGTCTGCCGCCATTCTGCGGATTTACCTGTAAGTCCATATCCATGGTAGCTGCCGAACATGCCGGAATGCATGGAGTAGAGCTTCTAATGATGTTCGGAAGTATCGGTACTGCGCTTTCGATTCCATTTAAAATGGGGTACTTTATTTTCTTTGGAAAGGATCGAAATCTGAATGTAAAGCCGATTCCGAAAAATATGTATGTGGCAATGATCTTTGGTGCAGCACTCTGTATCCTGTACGGATTACGTCCGAATCTGGTATACGGCATGCTTCCGCATGCTATGGATTATCAGCCATATACCCTTCATCATGTATTAGAATATATGCAGCTTGTACCCGCTGCCCTACTGGCATTCATGATGTACTTAAAAAAGATGGAACCCCACAGTATGCTTACACTGGACTGCGACTGGTTCGCCAGAAAACCCGGTATGAAAGTGATTGGCGGCTTAATAGCACTGTTTAATCACGGTCAGAACCGAATGGAATACCGCGGTCGGGCATTTCAGGCCGGCGTAAAGAATTTTGCCGCTAATCCGCTCCGATACTTCTCCGGAAAGTTCAAAAAAACTGGCGGAAAAAGATCCCATCCGTTCCGATATAATGAGGATATTTATCGAATGCCCATCGGATACGGCATTGCCGGTATCCTGGCAGCGGTTGTAATCGTTGCGGTATATATTGTCGTGAAACATTTGACCTAACATTCTTTAACAATTAAAACTGTAACAAAATTATTATCACAGCAACATTATATGCATAAAAAACAGAGCTTACATTCCATACTGGAATCTTGGCTCTGTTTTTACGATTACCCGATTCTTACCTGTCGTCATACGTAAACATGCGGCTTATGTGCTCGACCGGATAATTTCTACCGCCAGCTCTGCACTTTTCACAAGCTCATCCTGCGTTGTGTACTCTTCACAGGAATGTACATTTTCCATAGCACATGCTACCACGATTCCGGAAATCCCATGCAGCATATAGTTATTGTTATCGCTTCCTCCGTAGGTCTCCCGTATCACGCCTTCCAGTCCTGCTGCCTCACACGCCCTCAAAAAGTTCTTTACTACGGGATTGGATTCCTCGGTTCGATAAGCATGCACCTCTTCTGTTACTGTAATCTCTATCAGCCCGCCAGCCAGTATGGCTTTTTCCTCAAAAATGCTTTTGATCCGTTCTGCCTGAGCAAGTGCTTTTTCATGATCCATACTCCTGACTTCTCCGGTAATACGGCACTGTGACGGAACAATGTTTTTGCCCGTGCCGCCGCAGATCGTTCCAATGTTTACCGTAGTATCGTTACCGACCCATCCCGTCTGAATCTGCGCAATGGCATCTGCCGCTATTTTTATAGCATGAATGCCCTGCTCCGGCGCAAAACCGGCGTGAGAGCTTTTCCCTTTTACCAAAATCTCCAATGACAGGATAGACGGCGCTGCATTAGCAGCATTCCCTACCGATCCGCTCATGTCAAACACATAGGCATTTTTTGACTTTATATTTTCATAATTATAGACTCTGCCGCCCAAAGAAAAGAGCTCTTCCGCCACATGAAACAGCACCTCAATATCCGGATGCGGAATATTGTTTTCCCGAATAACACGAAGCGCTTCTAATATTGTAACTACGCCGGACAGATCATCGGCGCCAAGCACCGTATCCCCCCTGGATGTGATCCTTCCGTCCTCATGAAAGACTGCTTCTTTGCCAATTCCCGGCTTAACAGTATCCATATGGGCGGAAAGCAATACCGGCTCTCCCGGAGCGGTTCCTTTTAAAAATCCATGCAAATTTCCGGTCGTATGTTCTGCCTTTGTATCAAACAGCTCTTTTAGCTGATCTCCCGCATCGTCCTCGGTAACGGTAAATCCCAGTTCCTCCAGGCAGCGGCGAAGATAATCCGCCATTTCCCGCTCCTCAAAAGACTGGGAATCAATAGATACCAGATGTTTAAATTCGTTTAATAATCGCTCCTTATTTACCATCTTTTATTCTCCACTTTATATCAAATTTTCTTATTCTGCATTTTAAGATTTTCTTTTTACTTCCTTTTGGCATTTACTATTAGATTTGATCCAAATTTTTCTATCACAATTTTCTTGACAAATTACATCCATCCTTTTAAGATAATAGCCAAAGAAACGAAGTTTACTACCGTACGGTAAGTTTCATTACTCAAGCGGCCTGCTCGTTTCTTTTTTTGTTCTTACGAAATCATATAAATATAACTTACCATCACTATCGTGCCTGACAAGCATCCTTGCTTTAAAGATATTATATCTGATAAGTTCTCCATTTTCCGAATAAACAGGAATCCCAAAACGCGTGTCATAACGATACCAGCCATATTTTGCTTTCGCTTTATGCTTTTGACCATAATCCTGAAATTCTGTTTTATTTGTTGCAATCTGTATCATCTGATTTATAGCGGGAACTATGTTTGCTTTCGCCTTTTCATTCGCTCCTTTTAAATTTTTTGTGTCTTTAGAATGACTAAATTCATCTGGAAAGTCTGAGCCAATATATACTTTTTCAGAAGATTCAATAATCTCATAGCATTTGCCGATATATTCTTTTAAATATTCTTCGATCTGCAGCCAGTTAATATTTCGCCTGGACTTAAAGCGAATATCATTTATAATAACGATGCTCCTGCCGCATTCATCCTGAATAATGTCAATATTTTTATTTTCTCTTATATTTAAATCTATTTTTATTTTATACGTCAGCAAACGTAAAAGATAGTCCGGCATTTTTCTTCTGCCAGCCTCCCAGTCCTCCATTGTTCTAAGCGGGATTCCGTGGATTTGGGAAAACTCAGTGCGATTTAAACCCGTTAATTCCCTTAACTTTTTTAATCTTATAATCTGTTCTGCATTATTTTTTACTTCCAAACATTCAGCCTCCATATACACGCTATGCGTGGTTAAATATTATCACATTCCTGCCCATAATTCAACATTTTATAAAAAAAGAAAGCCAGACAAATGTCCGGCCTTCTTCTATCACAAGTTCCTTCTTCTTTTATTCCATCCAAATATTATTACAGATGCAGCACTCTCTCCTGAATCTCCTGTGTTCTTCCCTGATTCCAGAACTGCGTTCCGATATATCCACAGGTTCTTCTTGCTACATTCATTTTGTCCTGATCACGGTTACCGCAGCTCGGGCACTCCCAAACCAGCTTTCCATCCTTATCCGTTACGATCTGGATCTCTCCATTATATCCGCATTCCTGACAGTAATCGCTCTTTGTATTAAGCTCTGCATACATAATATTATCATAAATATATTTCATAACAGCCAATACCGCTTCCAGATTATCCTGCATATTTGGAACCTCTACGTAGCTGATCGCTCCGCCCGGAGATAATTTCTGGAACTGGGACTCAAATTTCAGTTTTTCAAATGCATCGATTTCTTCTGTTACATGTACATGATAGCTGTTTGTAATATAATTCTTGTCCGTTACATGAGGAATGATACCGTAACGCTTCTGCAGACATTTTGCAAATTTATAAGTAGTAGACTCAAGCGGTGTTCCATACAGACTGAAATCTACGTTTTCTTTTGCTTTCCATTTTGCACATGCATCGTTCATATACTGCATTACTTCCAGTGCAAATGGCGTCGCAGACGGATCTGTATGAGATTTGCCTGTCATATAATACACACACTCACAAAGGCCTGCATACCCGAGAGAAATCGTAGAATAGCCGCCGTGAAGCAGTTTGTCTATCTTCTCTCCCTTTTTCAATCTTGCCAATGCGCCATGCTGCCACAGAATCGGCGCTACATCGGAAGGTGTTCCCTCCAGACGGCGATGACGGCACATCAGCGCCTCATAGCACAGCTCCAGTCTTTCATCAAAGATCTTCCAGAATTTATCCATATTCTTTCCGGAAGCACATGCGATATCAACCAGATTCAGAGTTACAACACCCTGGTTGAATCGGCCATAATACTGAGGCTTATTTGTTTCCGGATCTACATAAGGTGTCAGGAAGGAACGGCATCCCATACATGTATAGCAATGTCCCTCGCCATTTTTATCTACCTTATTCTGCTTCATTACTTTCTCAGAAATATAATCCGGAACCATCCGTTTTGCAGTACACTGTGCTGCCAACTGTGTCAGATAATAATATTTGCTGTCCTCATGAATATTGTCCTCTTCCAGAACATAGATCAGTTTCGGGAATGCCGGAGTTATGTAAACTCCCTGTTCATTTTTAATACCCTGCATACGCTGCTTCAATACTTCCTCCGTAACCATTGCAAGGTCATCCTTCAACTGTCCCTCCGGTACTTCATTCAGATACATAAAGATCGTAATAAACGGGGCCTGTCCATTGGTCGTCATCAGCGTGATAACCTGATACTGAATCATCTGCACACCCTGCTGAACCTCTTTTCTTACCCGAAGCTCTGCCACCTCATTAATCGTCTCCTGATCTGCCTCTATACCTACCTTTTTGAAATTCTCAGCTACCTCTTTACGGAATTTCTCGCGGCTTACCTGAACAAACGGAACCAGGTGCGACAGCGAAATACTCTGTCCGCCGTACTGTGAACTGGCGATCTGTGCGATAGCCTGTGTCGCTACATTGCAGGCAGTAGAAAAGCTGTGCGGCTTTTCAATCATCGTCTCACTGATAACCGTACCATTCTGGAGCATGTCATCCAGATTGATCAGACAGCAGTTATGCATGTGCTGTGCAAAATAGTCTGCATCGTGAAAATGAATCACGCCCTGCTCATGAGCCTCTACGATTTCCGACGGCAGAAGGAAACGCTTTGTAATATCCTTGCTGACCTCGCCAGCCATATAGTCACGCTGTACACTGTTTACAGCCGGATTTTTATTGGAATTTTCCTGCTTTACTTCCTCGTTATCAAACTCCAGCAAGCTTAAGATCTGCTGATCTGTGGAATTTGATTTACGAACCAATGCTCTTTTATACCTATATGTAATATAATTTCTGGCTACGGAAAATGCGCGCTGATTCATAATCTGATTTTCTACAAAGTCCTGAATTCCTTCCACGCTCAA
>CAZLZX010000013.1:0-23419 GCA_964564095.1 uncultured Eubacterium sp.
AGGATATACCGATTCTCGCAGGCGTATGCGGCACAGATCCATTTCGCATTATGGAGAATTTTTTAAAAACTTTAAAAAAGCAGGGGTTCGATGGCGTGCAGAATTTTCCTACCGTTGGTTTAATCGATGGTAATTTCCGCGCTAATCTGGAGGCAACCGGCATGGGATATCAGTTGGAGGTAGACATGATCCGTAAAGCCCATGAATTAGATCTGCTGACCTGTCCGTATGTTTTTACTCCGAAAGAGGCCGCCGCGATGGCAGAAGCAGGAGCTGACTGCCTTGTGGCGCATATGGGGCTGACAACGAAGGGCGATATCGGCGCGGCTGTTGCAAAGACGCTGGATGATTGCTGTGAATCGATCGATAAGATCATTGAGGCGGGACGGGCAGTAAACCCGGATATTATGGTTATCTGTCACGGGGGACCTATTTCCGAACCTGCGGATGCGGAATATGTGATCAGGAGATCCCCGGGGCTTGACGGCTTTCTTGGCGCTTCTTCTATTGAACGCCTGGCTTGTGAGAGAGCGATCAAAGAACAGACGGCCAGTTTTAAAAGCATTGTGAACAGATTGTAATGATTCTTTGAAAGAGCGCCATCCATTCTAAAAATGTGGCGCTCTTTTGACATAAGGGGGGAAAAAAATGAGTACGATGATGGATGTGGCAAAACTGGCGGGGGTTTCTCAGGGAACGGTATCCAACGTGGTTAACGGCATGAAAGGAGTGAGCGTCGATAAGATAAAGCGGGTGGAACAGGCGATGGCAGCGCTGGGATATAAGCCGAATTTTGCGGCGGGAGCGTTAAAAAAGAAACATGTCGATCAGATTGACATGGTGGTGCCCAATATTTCAAATGGAGAATATGTGGAATTATATGAATCTGTGCGAAGATGCGCGCAGAAAGAAAATTATCTTGTGAACCTGAAGGTCACGGACGGCAGCCCGGATCTTGAGTGTCAGATTTTGAACCAGTCTGTTATGAATAACGTGGAGGGGGTAATACTTGTTACCTGTCAGCCCGCAAACCGGGAATTTTTTGAAGAGCTTATGGATAAAGGGCTGAAAATTGTCTTTTGCATTGTAAGCATTATGGATGGGAATTGCAGTTTTGTAAGTTTTGACATGACGGAGATCATGGATTCTCTGATATCAAAATATCGAGGCAGCGGAAAGAAGATTGCGCTGGCGGTGGAAGAAATCAAAAATTCCTACAACGATCAGATTATTAATTCCTATTGCCGCGCAGTTAATTATAAGTACAGGATGAACGAGGACAGCTATATGGAGATCATTCCCGTTGTTTCCGAATATGCGGCGCGGGGAGTTTCCAAGCTGTTTCAGTTAAATGAAATGCCGGATGTGGTCATCGCGTCCAATGAGACGATTGCCAGGGAAATTCATAATATGGAATATCTTCTGACCGGTCAGGTTGGAAAAATGTTTGAGGTGGTCATTCTGAATCATAGTCAGGATTCTCCTTTCTCGCAGGATGAGATCGTGGCGCTGCCTTTCTATCGAATAGGGATGATAGCGGTTGAAATCATTCTGCACATTATGGACAAGAAAACAAAAAAAGGTCATCAGCGTTTTTTGATCGCGCCCGGCGTAAGAGAAGAAGAGGATAATTTTCCTCAAACAGCAAATAATGTTAAGGGGAAAAAAACACTGCGGGTATTATTGACAGACAGCTTAAACAGTGATGCGGTCAAAGCGCTGCTTCCGAATTTTACGCGTACCACGGGAATTGAAGTGGAAATTGTAACAAGAGAATTATCAAAGATGTATGATGCCATTCATCAGGATCACATTGATAAAAAATATGATATTTACAGTATCGACATGCCATGGCTGAAAGAACTGGCAGAAAAGAAGATGATCGCTTCTCTGGATCCTTTTGTAGATGATCATGAAAAAATATTTTCCATTTTTTCAGAGGATGTTCTGGATAAATTTTCCCGGATCAATGGAGATATTTACGCGATTCCGTATGGATTTTCCGTTCAGCTGCTTTTTTACAGGAAGGACCTGTTTGACAAGATCAAAAATCAGCGCTTGTATTTTGAATGGTATGGGGAAGAATTGCGATTGCCGGAAAGCTGGGAAGAGTTTAACAGGATCGCGCGGTTATTTACGCGGAAGTACAATCCCGATTCGGAGACGAAATACGGGGTTACGCTGGGAGGCAATGCGGTGTCCAGTGCAGGCTGTGAATTTCTGGTTCGTTTATGGGCGATGAACGGTTCCCTGTTTGATAAGAATGAATTGTTTACAGATCATGAGACGGTAGTCAAAGCGCTGGATAATTATCTTCAGGCGTTTGCGTATGCCAATCCCAGGGCGGTAAACTGGCGCTGGAATGAACAGGTGGAAGCTTTTTTAAACGGCGATGCGGCAATGATGATCATGTTCACGGAGTATGTCAGCGCCCTGACAGAGAAAAGTCATTCAAAAATCCTGGACAGGTATCAGGTAGAAGTGCTGCCGGGCAAGACAAGCGTACTTGGAGGGTGGGCGCTGGCTGTGAGGTCTGACAGCGGGAATCAGGAAGCGGCACAGGAATTTTTGAAATGGATATCCCGAAGAGAATTGATGAAGCAGAATGCCGTTTTAGGAAGGGTAATACCGGCAACCGATGCGGAATCCCGTGAAAGCCTGGGAATCTTATATAAATGGTATGACACGGCGGTGGAAGCATTTGAACATACCCGTCCCAGAAGGCTGCCGGATATGGTAAACCGCAGATTCGTTACCGATACCAGTGCGGAGACAAAACTGGGAGAATTGATTCATCAAGCGATAATAGAGAAAAAGGATGCGAAAGAGGTCACGAAAGAGATCAGGGAAGCTTTTGAGATTCTGTTATCCATAAAACCATAAGATATAATAGGTAAGGACTAAAAACGGAGGTAAAAGATATGTTTGAGAAGTTCAGGTTTGAAACCTTTGTCGATGTTCACAGAAATATATTTGAGGAATATTTGGAATCTGTGACAGCGAAGCTTAGAAAGTCCAATCCTGAATATGGGTCTATTGAGGAAAAGATTGGCAGTCTTTACAAAGAGTATCCCAACGTTTTGTCAGTATTGGATCTGGAAAAGCCCATGGAATTATCCCTGGAAGAATGTGATGCGCTGATAGAAATCTTAAAGCTTCGGAATAAGCGCAGTGCGATGGAATCAGAGGCAATCTATTTCAGAGGGTGCTATGATAGCGTGGGATATTTGGGAAAGGCCGGGATATTGCCGGTAAAAACGAAATGACAGCAAAAAGAAAGAGCAAAACAAAGGAGATTAATCCTTTGTTTGCTCTTTTACGTTGCGGATCGCTCTGGCAGTACCCTCTATGATAATCAGATCATTGTATTCAAACGCATCGAGCATAGAGTCTACCTGCTTGCGCATCGTAGTTTTATCCGGATGTTTGTCCGGAAATACATACTGGTCAGCAGATATATCAAACATCGTAATAAGCTGGACAAATAATTGAAAGCTTGGATGCTGTCCCTCATTTTCGATGGCCTGAAGGTGTCTGGCGGAAAGTTCCAGAGTTTCTGCCAGTTGTTCTCGCGTTATTCCCTGTGCCTCCCGGGCTCTTTTTATCGCCTGACCGATTGGCACAAAATCAAAAAGTTCTGTTTTTTCACTCATGTGATTACCACCCTGCGTCTTAGATTCACATATGCATTACAGGAATACAAGCTGTTTTACATGCTCTTCCACAACTTCTCTGTCGCTGAAATGGTGTTTTACGCCTTCTATTTCCTGATAGTCTTCATGTCCCTTTCCGGCGATTACGATGACATCGCCTTCCTGACCGTGATCAATGGCATATGCAATAGCTTCGCGCCGATCTTCGATCATAATATATTCTCCGTCCGCTTTCCGTACACCTACGAGGATGTCTTGGATGATATCTGCCGGAGCCTCAAACCGTGGATTGTCAGAGGTTATAATGGAAAGATCTGCCATTTTTGAGGATACTTCGCCCATTTCAAACCGACGGGCTCTGGAACGGTTGCCGCCGCAGCCAAATACGGATACGATTCTCTTTGGATCATATTCACGTAATGCCTTAAGAAGGCTTTCAAGACTCATGGCATTGTGGGCATAATCGATCATCAATGTAAATTTATCGGAAACAGGTACAATTTCCACACGTCCTTTTACCTGAACTTCTTTCAGTACATTTTGAATCAATGCAAGATCGTCTGTGAAGTGCAGACAGATGGCGATGGCGGTCAGTGAATTGTACACACTGAAACGCCCCGGAATGTCCACTTCTACCGCCATGTCAGCTTTGCCGGTCAAATGATAACGAATCCCGAGGATTCCCGGTTTGGTAAACAGTTCCAGCTCGGAAGCTTTTAAATCGGCATCCTGTTCCAGACCGAAGGTTTCCACCTGGCAAGTGGCATCCTTGATGATATCCTTTACATAAGGATCATCAGCGTTTACGATACCGGTTTTACATTGCTTAAAAAGCAGGGCTTTGCAGTTTAAGTAATCGTTAAAGTCGCTGTGCTCGTTTGGACCGATGTGATCCTCGGAAAGGTTGGTAAAAATGCCGTAGTCAAAGGTAAAGCCTGAAACGCGGTGGAGCATCAGTCCCTGAGAGGACACTTCCATGACGACACATTTACATCCGGCTTCCACCATTTTAGAAAAGGTTTCCTGCACGATGTAGGACTCCGGAGTTGTGTTGTTTGCCGGAATATGTTCTTCGCCGATAATTGTCTCAATGGTTCCGATCAGACCGGTAGGGATTCCTGTTTTTTCCAGAACGGATTTAACCATATACGTGGTAGTAGTTTTCCCTTTTGTTCCGGTAATGCCGATGGTTGTCAGTTTTTCCGCAGGGTTTCCGAAATAGTCTGCGGACATACATGCCAGCGCAAGACGGGTGTTTTCGGTCTGAATAATGGTAATATCCCATCCTTCAAGCCGGGCGGTCACATCTTTTTCTGCGATAACGGCAGCAGCGCCTTTTTCAGCCACATCTGCTACAAAGTCATGGGCATCCCGGGCTGCACCGCTGATGCAGACGAATACATCGCCGGGAGTGACTTTTCTGGAATCGTATACAAGATGATTTACTTCTGTATCAACAGAGCCCTTCTGACAGGTGTATTCAAATTTCGTTAATAAACAGGATAATTTCATAAGATACTCCTTTTAAATGTTAATTTCTTTAATATTCAATATCTGGTTTCCGGATATGAAACATGCATTTTTGTACTGTCAAATGTCAATTTCCCCGGTGCATACGATAGTGGCAGGACCGGTCATGTAAACAGTATTTTCTCTTAAATCATAATTGATTTCCAGATCTCCGCCGAGCAGGTGGACGGTAACTCTGGAATCTGTCAGTCCATTTAAGACGCAGGCTGCTACACTGGCGCAGGCGCCGGTGCCGCAGGCAAGGGTTTCTCCGGAACCGCGTTCCCAGACACGCATATCAATGTTGTTTCTGTCGATGACATGGATAAATTCAGTGTTTACACGTTCCGGGAAATAGGAATGATTTTCAAAATGCGGTCCGAGCTTTTCCAGATTCAGAGAGTGAACATCGTCCACAAATATGATTCCGTGAGGATTTCCCATGGAGACACCTGTAATACGCCAGGTCTGCTCAGCGCCGTCTACAGATATGGTAATCGGCTGCTCTTTGATGATCGGTTCGGTGCATCCCGGAATGATAAGAGGAATTTTTTCCGGTGCAAGCTCCGGTGTTCCCATATTTACCGTTACCTGCTCTACCTTATCATCCTTTACCTGAAGCTTCAGGGTTTTAATACCGGATAATGTCTCTACGGTAATGACTGTCTTGTCGGTTAATTTATTATCATAAACGTATTTTGCCACACAGCGGATACCGTTTCCGCACATATTTCCCTCTGAGCCATCGGCATTGTACATTGCCATACGAAAATCTGCGGTCTGTGATGGGCAGATGCAGATCAGACCATCGGAACCGATACCGAAATGACGGTCACTGACTTTTATCGCTGTCTCATTGGGATTTTCGATTGTTTCTTCAAAACAATTTACATAGATGTAATCATTTCCACAACCATGCATTTTTGTAAATTTCATAGGAAAACTCCTTTCTGGTCTGAAGATACCTTATGATTTGTCCCAGGCTTCCTGAAATAACTATAATCATAAGAATTTTAGCACAAAAGGAAAAGGGATGCACTACATAAAGAAAAATTTTTCTACATATTATAATGCATTTTATGAGATGATAAGGTAAAATGATAGTGATTTACAGCAAAAGATGTTGATTATCGGAAATCAAATGACCATCAGTATTTCCGGATAAGAAATGAAAGGAATGAAGAAAATGGCATTATTTGTTTGTTATCCAAAATGTTCTACCTGTAAGAAGGCGGAAAAGTGGCTGAAGGAAAAAGAAATCGAATATATTTCGAGAGATATCAAAGAGGACAACCCAAGCCGCAGTGAATTGGAGATGTGGTATCAGAAGAGTGGTCTGGATATTAAAAGATTTTTTAATACAAGCGGACAATTATATAAAGAAATGAAATTGAAGGATAAGCTGCCTGAAATGAGCCTTGAAGAGAAGTTGGATCTTCTGGCTACGGATGGTATGCTGGTAAAACGTCCGATCTTGGTAACTGAGGATAAGGTGCTTGTTGGATTTAAAGAAGCGGAATGGGAGAATGTATAATGTATTTTTCGACAAAATATATTTCGCCGGTAGGAACGCTTTTGTTGGTTGCAAATGAGGAAGGGCTGGTTGGGCTTTGGATTGAGGGGCAGAAGTATTTTGGCGCTTCCCTGCCGGAATCGCCGGTGCAGTTGGATTTGAAAAATATAGGGCTGCCAGATGCAAGTCTACAAATATCCGGGGAAAAGGCAGATGAGCCTGCAAAAAAGGCAGCGTGTATTTTGCGTATGGCTGCACAATGGCTTGACAAATATTTTAAAGGAGAAAAACCTGTGATAGCAGAGCTTCCCTTGGCGCCCATAGGCAGTGAGTTCCGGCAGCGTGTATGGGAAATTCTGTGTGAGGTTCCATATGGAGAAGTCATTACTTATGGGGAGATTGCAAAGAGAATGGCAAAGCTCATGGGCAGGGAAACGATGTCCGCACAGGCGGTAGGCGGCGCGGTGGCGCATAATCCCATCTCTGTTATCATTCCATGTCACAGAGTCGTTGGAACGGATGGAAGTATGACAGGATACGCAGGCGGAATTGATCGAAAGATTCAACTGCTGAAGCTGGAAGGCGCGGATCTGTAGTTTCATAAGGATACCCTCTGTGGCATCCCATGATGCCATACGGCGTTTCATAAAGTATGGATAATTAAAGTATAAAATTTCTCCATTTACAGATACTATTTCCAGAATCGGAAAGTATAGTAAATGGAGGATTTTTTATTTATGAAAGCAACAGGAATTGTAAGAAGAATAGATGACTTAGGAAGAGTAGTAGTGCCGAAGGAGATTCGGAGAACGTTAAGAATCCGGGAGGGAGATCCATTGGAAATATTTACAGACAGGGAAGGGGAAATCATTTTAAAAAAGTATTCCCCCATTGGAGAATTGAGCCAGTTTGCCGGTCAGTATGCGGAGAGCCTGGCCAAAACCTCCGGTTGTCTTGTATGTGTGACAGACAGAGATCATGTGATTGCGGCTGCCGGGGGAGGGAAGAAAGAATATGAGGGAAAGCCGATCAGCCGTCAATTGGAGGAAATGATAGAGGACAGGGAACATTTGGTAGTAAATAAAACAGAGGGTAATCTGATCAAGGTTACGCTGGATGATCCGGGCGATTTTTTTTCTCAGGCGATCAGTACGATTATTTGTGAAGGAGATGCAATCGGTTCCGTAATCCTGTATAATAAAAATGAAAAAGAGAAAATGGGGGAGACAGAAGAAAAACTGGTGCAGACGGCAGCAGGATTTTTGGGAAAACAGATGGAACAATGATATTCTGTCAGAAATCGAGGTTTATTATGAAATTTATTCATATTGCAGATGTGCATCTGGGTGTATGCCCAGATGCCGGAAAAAATTGGAGCCAAAGGCGTCAGAAGGATATCTGGGAAAGCTTTTTTGAAGTAATACGGCGAACGAAGGAGTTTTCTGCTGATTTGCTTTTGATTACCGGAGATTTATTTCACAGACAGCCTTTAAAAAGAGAGTTGAAAGAAGTGGCGGCGCAGTTTGCCTCGATACCGGATACGCAGGTAGTTTTGATTGCCGGAAATCATGATTATGTGCATCCGAAGTCTTATTATCGAAGCTTTGAATGGCCGGGGAATGTACATGTTCTGTTCGGCGAACAGATGGACTGTGTCAGACTGGAAGGACTTAATACGACGGTGTGGGGATGCAGCTTTTGGAAAGCGGAGGATGCAAGACCTGTGTATACAAAGGAAATACCCCGTCAGGGAGGATATCAGATATTGCTTGGACATGGAGGAGATGAGAAGCATCATCCGTTTTCTGCTTCGCAGATTGTTAGGGCAGGATATGATTATGCGGCCTTTGGTCACATCCACAAGGCGGAGCAGCTGATACCGGGGAAGGTGGTCATGGCAGGGGCATTGGAGCCTACGGACTGCAATGATTTTGGACCCCATGGATATTGGGCAGGAGAGCTGACAGAACGGGGATGCAGACTATCCTTCTTTCCGATAAAAAAATGTGAGTATATCCGGCAGGAAGTTGCGGTAACACCGAAACAGACAGGATTTGAAATATTGTCGCAGGTAAAGGATATTTTGCGGGAAAGAGAGCCTTATCAGATATCCCATGTAATATTGAAAGGATACCGGGACAGCGATGTAAAGATTCCGGTAGATGAAATAGGCGCTTTAGAACGCGTGGTAAAGATTGTGGATGAGACAGAGCCGGATTATCAGTTTGATAAACTGCTTCGCGAGCATGAAGGGACTTTATTAGCGCGTTATATTGAGACGATGCAGAAACACCCGGATCAGCAGAGGGCGAGAGCAGCTTTGTACTTTGGCGTGCAGGCTGTGATGGAAGCCATGGAGGAAGCGTGAGCCCGCAGGATGCGTCAGCGGCTGAAAAGGATAGCGGAAGGGATAACGTCGGAATGGTTATAAATGAAATCAACATTACAAATTTTGGAAAACTACAGAACCGGAAATATGTATTTTCTCCCGGACTCAATGTGATCTACGGTGTAAATGAAGCGGGAAAGACAACGTTACAGCAGTTTATAAAGGCCATGCTTTTTGGATTGGAAAAAAAGCGGGGAAAATCCCTGCAGGATGAATATCACAGATATGAACCATGGGATGCGCCGGCTTTCTTTGCAGGCAGCCTTGTATTTGAGACCGGCGGGCAGAACTTTTTGCTGGAACGCAATTTTTATCATAAGGAGAAGCGCAGCCGGCTTGTAAATATGGGAGATTTGGAAGAACTCTCCGTGGATCAGGGCGATTTGCAGATGCTTCTTGGAAATGTGAACAGGTCTACATATGAAAATACATATTGTATATCTCAGGATAAATTATTACCGGGAAATGATTTGGGGATCCTTCTTTCGGACGAAAAAAGTAATTTAACACAGACAGGGGATGCCAGCTTTCAGTTGTCAAAGGCATTGGAAGGGCTGGCAGAAAAGAGAAGGTCTTTTGAGAAACAGAAAAAAGAGCTGGAGCAGGTAAGGCAGCAGAAGCTTGAGCGCTTGCAGATGAAGGAGCAGATGCTTTCGGAGGAAGCGGCTCATTTGCAGGAGAAATTGCAGGAGAATAAAAGGGCCGAATTAAAACAGGAGGAGGATTTAAGCAGGGCAGATCGGCTGCTTTGGGAAAAGCAGAAGATTACCGGGAGCGGGAAGGAAACAGAAAAGCAGGAAGCCGGCAACTGTATAAAGGAAGAAGAAAAACGGCAGGCTTCCCGTGTAAAATGGAGTCCCTGTACGATCATAGGCTGTGCCGGTATTATTTTAAGCCTTTGTTTTAAAAATATCATGTCGGTTCCCGGTATTATGTATTGCGTATTGCAGGTCGTATGTGCAGCTCTTGTGATATTCGGAGTGATACAGGCAATGCGGAAAATGAAACGGACTGTATCGGAAGACGGTCTGCAGGAAAAAAATATGCCGGGAAATGACTCAGAGGCAGCCCTTTTGGCACAGAGGGAGGAAATACAGTGCTTGCAGGACCAGAGGCAGCGTTTGTTTCTGGAACTTCACAGGATGCAGGCAGCAGATGAAGTGATCCTTCAGGAGATACAGGAAAAGGAGGTACAGCGTGCCAACCTTTTGGCGCAGCAGGAGGAAGCACAGCTTGAAAGTCCGGAAGAAACCAGAGCTGTCAGAGACAGAGATGCTGTAATAATGGCAGCGGATACGCTGCAGCGGTTGGCGAATGAACTGGCGGAGGAATCAGATGACAGCTTAAATGAGCGCATGTCTGCTATCGTTTCCCAGATTACAAACGGTAAATATGATGCACTCAGTCTGGATGAGAGACAGAAGCTGACAGTGACAGATCAGATTCATCGGCGGAAACCGGAGGATTACAGCCAGGCAACGATGCAGCAGATGTATTTTGCATACAGAATGGCGTCGGGAGAACTGCTGGCCAGAGAGGAAAAGCTGCCGTTGCTGCTGGATGAAGCTTTTGCAGGATATGATGAGGTCAGGTTAAAAGCTGCGCTGCAATGGTTATCTGAACAGGATCATCAGGTTTTTCTGTTTACATGTCGGCATCTGGAAGCAGAAATTTTGCAGTCTGAAGGCATTTTTTATACAGAAATTTGTATTTAAAATCAAATTTGTATTGTGTTGCGGCAAAATTTGTGAGAGAATAAGAAACGTATATAGTGTAGCCGAGATGCATCAAGTTTCAGTTATGAATCGCTGATAAAGCGAATCATTATTTTTACTTGTATCTCACAAAGAAAAATGAAGGAGACAATGATGGACGTAGACCTTGGTCATTTAAGAAAGCCGTGCGCCTGCGGGCAGACCCATGAGATAGATATTCGGGATATATACATTGAATCAGGTGCGGTTACATACCTGATGGACATTTTGGAAAATTATCAGAACCCGGTATTTATCTGCGACAGCAATACGAGGGCGGCGGCGGAACCGTTTTTAGAAGAAGAGTTTAAGGATTACCCGATCATAGAGCTGGACCCGGACGGATTATGTGCGGAGGAAAAGACGATTGATAAAGTGCTGACACAGCTTGAATTTTGTGAACGCGGGTGTACTGCAGTGTGTGTTGATATTCTGGTAGCGATAGGAGCAGGCACGATACATGATATAGCCGGTTATTGTGCGAAAGAATATGGTATTGGCTTTGTATCGATACCGACGGCTGCCAGTACGGATGGTTTTACTTCAGACGAAGCCCATATTACATGGAATGGAATGGAGAAGGTTCTTCCTTCTGCTGCGCCAGCCTGGATATTGGCGGATACAGATATTTTTGCAAAGGCGCCTTCCTATCTGACGTCAGCAGGTGTATCTCTGGCGATGGAAAAATATTCTTTGCTTCAGGAAGGAAAGGCATCTGTTCGGCCGGAGAACGGGAATACCAGTGATGAGGCTGTGGATATGGTAAATAAAGCCCTGCGGGATGTAGAGCGTTCCATAGGCGATATTCACGAGGGCGATGAGGAGGGCATGGAAAAGCTGATGTATGCTCTGCTTATCTGCGGAATGGCAGTACAGACAGCCTGAGTTACAGAAATTAGTAAGGCGTTAGAATGTACGGCGCCGGTCCGAAGCGTCACATGCAGTCAACAAGTGCTTAAGTAGTCCCATATTTTAAATGATAATTCATAGAGGAACAAAAGTTTGCTGTCCGTAATGGATATGTCGAGCAGTTCCTCTATTTTTTTTATGCGGTAAAAGAAGGTGCTGCGGTGTATGTGCAGCGCTTCCGCCGCTTTGGTTGCGTTGCGGTCATTTTGCAGATATGCTTTCAGTGTCGTAATAAATTCCGTATGGTTTTCCCGGTCATAATCTTTGAGATGATGCAAATGATGATGAATGCCCACAGCCAGGCCGGTGTAGTCCGCTTTGGAAAACAGAAATTGAGGCAGCAGATCAGCACCGAAATATAAAATTGCCCCGGAATCACAGGCTTCGCCCAGGTTTAGCGTATTGATCGCCTGACGATAATAGGAATTGATGCGTAAAATATCGGCAAAGGGCTGGCTGATTCCTGCTTTCATATGATTGCGGCGGGCAAATTCCTCCAGGGGACGGATAAATGTGTCCTTCATCAAAATTGGTTCATCCTGATTCATGAACAGCACGATGGCGTCCTGATAAACAACAGACATACTGTTCGGGTAAACCTGCCGTAAAACAGCCATTTGCCGTTTGTTGAAAATATTGTTGTCATGGGGTTCCATGCAGGATAATACTACCAGACAGAAAAATTTGCAGAATTTACGGTCCAGTAATTCCAGTCGTGTGCTGATCAGATTCACGTCATTAAATCTTCCTTCCAGCAAATCAATCAAAAAATTCTCATATTTCATACCGCTTCTGGTAACGAAAAACTCATGTTTTTGCATTTCGATGGCGCAGGCGTCTGCCAGAGCCGTAGTGATCCGAAGTTCATATTCGGTAGCTTCAATATCCGCTTCCAGGCAGACAGCCACATAACCGGTCATGACATTTTGGATTCGGATGGCGCAGAAGATCCAGTTGCTGTCAGGATGGTCTGCTGTGCGGGAAAAGAATGCCCGGCTGTTTTCGTATATTTTATCTTCGATCTGCAGGCGCTGCAGAGATTCGATTTCTTCTGATTTCAAAAAAGTGCGGGACTGGTTGTGATCCAGACCGTAAGGAATTTGTTTCATTTTCGGAGAAGCTACCATGATATTATAGCTGGAATCACAGACAGAAATCGGATGCTTTAAAAATCCTTCTGCGATGTTTACCAGATCTTTTAATCCGCGACTATGATAAAGGGTTCGGTAGAGCTGATTGCTGTGCTGCTCGATCAGCGTTTCAAATTTAATGAAATCATTGACGGAGGAACAAAGCTTGTCCGCAGGACATGAAGACGTCATACACAGCATATGAAATGGCAGCTCCTGCTTGGCAGGTATCATAGGATCATCCGCGTTACGATTTGTCATAAGAATGTTCTCGCAGTGGTCTGCCAAAGGAATATTCTCGCAGCAATCTGTTAAAAGAAAATACTTTTTTTCATTTCCGGGCAACAAAGCCGGAGATTCCTTTAAATCCGGCAAATACGTTTCATTCAAGATGTAAAGGGTATTTTCATCCAAAATGGTATGAGAGGACAGAATTTCTGCGCGGTAAATAAGACGGTCCTCCCTGTAGTCGTTACGAACTGTGATATGAAATTGTTCCGCAATATGCTGCAGGACAGTTTGAATGCTTATCATATTGTGATCCTCCATTAGACAAATGTTGAAAACAAAAGGGTTGACAGGACATTTTTTCGACTTTTTGTTTGAAGTCGGACCGGGGTAGCCTATGCTATAATCATTTTAAAGAAATACAGGGATTCATGGAATACCTGATAATAAATAAGTGTAACACAGAAATTGAAAAAATGTCAATTTTGTAGTATGAACAAATGTTGAAACAACCGTTGGGTAAGGAGAGGAGAAGATATATGGCAGAGATTACGATTGACGGTGTCTGTCTGACAGTGCCGGATGGCAAAAATGTATTGGAATGTGCCCTGGATGCCGGGATTTATATTCCGCATCTGTGCCACCACCCGGATCTGCCGGAGAATGGTTCCTGCAGAATGTGCGTGGTGGAAGTGGAGGGACAGGACGAGGTTGCTCGTTCCTGCATGCTGAAGGCGAAGGATGGACTGAATATTACAACAAACAGCGAGAAGGTCAACAAGCTTAGAACACTGGCATTGGAGCTGCTTTTGGGAGCCCATCCGGAGGACTGTTCTACCTGTCCGAAATATGGCAACTGCGAGCTTCAGACGCTGATTCAGTATATTGGAGCAAACAATGCCCGCATGAAGAACCGCACCCGTGGGTTTAAGATGAATGAGGAGAATCCGCTGCTTATTCATGATATGAACCGCTGCGTGCTGTGCGGCAGATGCGTCAGAGCATGCAACAAAGTAAGAGGCGTAGGCATTCTGGACTATCGCAAGAAAGATATGGAGACTTACGTGGGAACGCTCCATGACAAATTGTTAAAGGATGTGGATTGCAGATTCTGTACGGCGTGTGCCGAAGTCTGTCCGACAGGAACGATTCGTGATAAAAAGGTATACAGCGCTGCGGACGGAGCGAGAGAGGACGTGTTGATTCCATGCAAAAATGCCTGTCCGGCTCATACGGATGTACCTCGTTATATACGTTATGTCAAAGAGGGAAAATATGATGAAGCGGCAGCCGTTATCCGGGAGAAAGTACCATTCCCGAAAGCGCTTGGTTATATTTGCAATCACGTATGCGAGTTGGAGTGCAAACGAAACGAAGTCAGCGATGCCATGTCCATCCGAAATATTAAGCGTTTTGCAGCAGAAGCGGATACTGGCGCTTGCTGGAAAGGAAAAGGAAAGCAGCTTGCAGATACCGGGAAAAAGGTGTGCGTCATTGGTGCAGGACCTGCCGGTATGACGGCGGCATATTATTTGAGAAAGCAAGGACATGACGTAACGGTAAAGGAAGCGCTGCCGACGGTAGGGGGTATGATGGGATATGGAATTCCTTCTTATCGTTTGCCGAGAAGGATTATAGAGGAAGAGGCGGATGTGATCCGCGAAGCAGGCGTGGAGATTCAGTGCGGTGTAAGAGTAGAAAGCCCGGCAGAACTTCTGAAGGAGTATGATGCGGTACTCATGGCCATCGGCTCCCATGCGGGTGTGCGGCTTCCGATGGAAGGCAATGATCTTGCGGGAGTACTATTGAACATCGATTTCTTACAAAATGCAAGCCTGGGCAAAGAGACGGGGCTTGGAAAACGAATCGTTGTATTGGGCGGCGGAAACGTAGCCTTTGACTGTGCAAGGACGGCGAAACGTCTCGGCGCCGGGGAAATACATCTGGCATGTCTGGAAGCAAGAGAAGCGATGACCGCAGATGATGAAGAAATCGAGCAGGCAAAAGAAGAGGGAATCTTTGTTCATCCGGCACAGACTTTTGAGAGGATTACCGGAACAGACTGTGTGACCGGCGTAGATTTCATGGATGTAAAATCCTTTACCTTCGATGAGAACAGAAGAGCCATTATTGAGAAGGTAGAAGGAAGTGAGCATCACATTGAAGCGGATACCGTTATTTTTGCAGTCGGTCAGAGACCTGATATCAGCCCGGAGGCCGGATTGGAGCTGGGAAGAGGAAACAGCATTGTTGTAAAAGAGAAATCGTTGGCGACTTCACAGGAGGGCATCTTTGCCGCAGGCGATGTGGTATATGGTACAAAATCTGTCATTCAGGCCATTGCATCGGGACGTGACGCTGCTATGGAAATTGATAAATATCTGGGCGGAGACGGGGATATTTCCGAGGTACTTGCTCCAGTGGAGACCCCGGATGCATGGATCGGCAAAAAAGAGGGCTTTGGGTATGAGACCAGAATCGGTTCCCAGGTAGTGGCGGCAGCCGAAAGACAGGATAATTTTGGGCTGGTGGATCACGGGATCTGCGCGGAGCATATTTGCGAAGAGGCAGGAAGATGTTTACAGTGCGATCTGCGCGTACAGTTACATACGCCGAGATTGTGGACAGAATTTTCAGATAAGAAGGAGGCAAACGAATCATGAGCGCTTTGGAATATGCGAAAAATATGAGCGTAGAAGAAGTAATGGAAAAAGTTGCTTCCGCAAACATAAGAGAATATGGTGTTTTTCAGGAGCCATTAATTGAAAAATGGAGAAAACGAAAGGAAGAGCAGGGAGAACTCGCAGGAATTGCGGCAGGCATCAATAACAGCGATACAAAGAGGGTTCTGCTGGAACTGCTGAAAACAGAAAGTAGCAAAATTTTTGAGGGAATATCAGTGGCTGCCTATGCGCTTGGCGTGGAAGAGAAGATACTGCTTCTTCCGGAAACGGAAATAGAGCTGGCAGAGCAGCTGGCAGAAGAGGCCTCAAGGTATGGTGTTCAGATTGAAACGGAGTTTATTAATGTCAGGAAATACAGCGCTTATGTGCTGCACCATATTGAGACTATGCTGGCTGTGGCGGAAGTCATGGAAGAAACGTATGAGCCGGGTGCTTGGGTAAGTATCGGCACAGGGGCGGATCTCGGTAATCTTCAGAGGGTAGCTTATGGCACAAAGCTTTCTGACATCGCAGACTTGAGCGGTGCAAAAGCGGTGGAGATAGGAACTCATCTGTATACACCAACGGCAGCAGAGGAGCTTATAATTGATGAGAATCTGAAACTGGGAGACGGTGTAATCACGGTATTGGATACTAAGAAATGCCTGATACAAGAGTGCGAAGCGAGACTTTTGACATCCAGAAAGAATGGCTGCGGGAAATGTACGTTCTGCCGGGAAGGATTAAATCAGATCTATGGTCATATCACGGATATTACCAGTGGAAAGGGCAAAAAGGAAGCTCTTGAGATGGTAATGGAGATCGGCGAAGCAATGACATTTTCCTGCGGATGCTCGGTGGGAACGGTAGGCGCGGATTTTGTTCTTGATGCAATGGAAAACTTTAAGAGTGAATTTGAGGCGCATATCAAGAAACGGAATTGCCCGGCTGGTGTATGTACCTGCTTTATGACGATCTATATTGATCCCCAGGCTTGTGAGGGATGTGAGGAATGTGCTGATGTATGTCCGGTAGACTGTATTGAAGGTAAAGCCGGATTTATCCACATGATTGATGATTTTGATTGTACAAAATGTGGTAAGTGTATTGAGGCATGTGAGAATGATGCTATCGTTCAGACTACGGGGCGTGTGCCAAAGCTGCCGTCCCGTCTGGTAAAATGCGGCAAATTTAAAAAGCGTTAAAAGTAATATGGAAAGGAAGGTATTTCAAATGAAAAACATGGAAGCGGATGTAATCGTTGTGGCGGCAGGTCCGGCAGGTCTTGCCACAGCAATCACAGCGGGAGAGAATGATTTAAAGGCAATCGTATTTGAGAAAGCAAATACAACCGGCGGCGCAGCGAATATGGGTATGGGACCTCTGGGAATCGGTACTAAGATTCAGAAAAAAGAGTTTAAAGATCTGACGTTGGAAGAGGCATATGATATTCATATGAAATACACACATTATCGTGTGGACGGCGATCTGGTTCAGACTTATTTTGAAAAGTCTGCGGATACGATTGAATGGCTGGAAGATATGGGGGTTGAATTTGCCGGAGCCTTTAAATATTTTACGGAGTCTGCAGCCACATGGCATATCGTAAAACCTGAAAATGGTGTGATCGGACCTCGCGCGGCGGGGCCAATGGTTCGGATCATGACAGAGAGAGCAAAGGAACTTGGTGCAGAGATCTATCTGGAAACACCGGTAAAGAGTCTGATTATGGAGGATGGAAAGTGCGTTGGTGTCCGGGCTGTTGACAAGGACGGCGAAGAGATCGAGGCACGTGGAAAAGCGGTTGTAGTAGCTACCGGCGGATTTGGCACAAATAAAGAGATGATCAAAGAGGAATTTGGTTTGGATCTCTGGAAAAACTTTTTCCCGTTCAATGTACCGGGTACAGCAGGAGAAGGTCTGAAAATGATGTGGGATGCCGGCGCTATGAAATGGGGCGCAAACATTGAGATGATCTATCAGATTAAAGACAATATGGCACATTTCATTTTGGATGCCTGCATGCGTCAGCCGGCGCTTCTGGTAAACCAGAAGGGTGTTCGTTTTATGGATGAGGGTCAGATGGGCAACACTACATTTACGGGAAATGCCATCAACCTGCAGCCCGGCAAATGTGCTTACTGTATTATGGATAGAAACTTAATTAAATATTACGCCAAAAATGGTCCGGATATTTTTGATATTGTTCATCCGGAAGAATGCTTCTTTGAGTTTGAAAATGCGGCAAAAGAAGCGAAAGAAACGGACTATGACGGATATTTTGAGGCAGAGACGATAGAGGAGCTTGCAGAGCAGATGGGTATGGACCCGGATGTATTGGCGGAAACTTTGGATGATTATAATGATATGTGTGATGAAAATATGGATACTCAGTTCCACAAAAATCCGAGATATCTGCGTCCGATCACTGGCCGTAAGGGCGGTTATATTGCAGCTCGCTTCTATATCGCAGCTTACGGCACTATCGGCGGGGTACGTACAAACAAATACGGCGAAGTTATGGATGAAAATTTAGAGCCGATTCCAGGTTTGTACAGCGCCGGATCTGATTGCAATACAATCTATGGAGACAGCTATAACTTTACATTACCGGGAAATACAATGGGATTTGCTATCAACTCTGGCCGTATGGCAGGAGAAGCTATCGCAGATTACATTGATGAAATGGATGAATAGTATTAGGAGACGGCAATAAACAGGCTGTATATTGTTGGTTTCCTGAGCAGAAAAAGAGTATGATCGATTCCTGCATGGAGGGAGTGGGAATCGATATACTCTTTTTTTGATATGAAAAACAGCGGATAATGATAGATTAATTATGAATCGCGAGGCAAATGGCAAAGGATACGTTTTACTTCAGTAAATTTACTTTTATGCGACACTTATAAAATTATGGATTGTGTTTACTGAATGAAACGGATATAATAAAAATAACTGGAAAACAGGAGGAATTTTAGCATGAAAGTGTCAACAAAGGGCAGAAATGCTTTGCGGTTAATGATAGACTTAGGGTTGAACAGCGTCGATGGCAGCTATATTTCATTAAAAGATATATCAAAGCGACAGGGAATTTCTGTTAAATATCTGGAGCAGATCGTGACGCCTTTGAGTCGTTCCGGTATGCTGCGAAGCGCCAGAGGAGCACAGGGCGGCTATCGTCTGGCAAAAAACCCAAAAGAATATACAGCAGGACAGATCTTGAGGGCTATGGAAGGAAGTCTGGCGCCGATTGCATGTTTGGAGTTCTTGCCGAATGAATGTGAGCGGTATGACAAGTGTGCTACGATAGAATTTTGGGAAGGCATGAATAAGGTAATTACCGATTATGTGGATAGTGTTACCCTGGATCAGTTGATAGAGCAGCAGAAGCGCAGACTGGAGTCTCTGGAAAAGTGTGGAGACTGTAAGGGCTGTGAAAATACAGAACCATCTGAGTAAGCATATTTGGAGAACTATTGTAGTTTTTGTAAGAATTTAAGTAATAAACATAAAAAATTACTGGACAACAGATTCAAATTGTGATAACATAGTTCGAGTGAAAAGCACAACCATTCTCGATTGTGCTTTTTGAATCGAATAGCGATGCGTGGCTCAGCTTGGTAGAGCGCTGCGTTCGGGACGCAGAGGTCGCAGGTTCAAATCCTGTCGCATCGATTAATACAAGGATTCAGATGTGAAAAGAGAAATCCTTGGCAGGGGCAAATACCTACAAATCCAGTAAGGGAACGGATTTGTAGGTATTATTTTTTTATCTGGAATTATTGAAAAGTTTGGTATAATTATTTTGATGATCGTTTTTGGTCATGTATTTTACTTATCGGGATATTATATAAAATTTGGAGGAGAATATGTTATCAGGAGAGTTGCGTAATAAAATAGATCGTATATGGGAAACCTTTTGGACTGGAGGAATAACAAATCCTTTGGAGGTTATAGAACAATTTACATATTTACTGTTTATTAAACAATTAGATGATATAGAGATACTTCATGAAAATGAATGTAACTTTCTGGGGGTTCCGTTTGAATCAATGTTTCCAGGGGACTATCAGAATTATAGATGGTCTAAATTTAAAAATCTGGGTTCTGCAGAAGACATGTATCATGTGGTTTCAAATGGAGTATTTCCTTTTATAAAAAACCTTCATCAGGATGGAGAGTCAGCGTACTCAAAATATATGGGAGATGCGATATTTAAAATCCCGACACCGGCAATGTTGTCAAAGCTTATAGATGGAATTGATTCCTTGGAACTTGGGGATGATGATACAAAAGGAGATTTATATGAGTATCTGTTAAGTAAAGTAGCAACAGCAGGAACAAACGGTCAGTTCAGGACTCCGAGACACATTATCAAAATGATGGTTGAATTAGTAAAGCCACAGCCAGACGATATCATCGTGGATCCGGCGATGGGAAGTGCGGGCTTTTTGATTGAAGCACAGCAGTATATAAGAGATCATTTTGAAAATGAGCTCATGAAAGCATCTGTTAAAGATCATTTTAATAATGAAATGTTTTATGGAAATGATATGGATCGTACTATGCTGCGCATCGGAGCCATGAATATGCTTTTGCACGGTGTGGATAATCCTAATATTTCGTATCGTGACAGCTTATCAGAGCAAAATACGGATTCTGAAAAGTATACGTTGGTTTTGGCAAATCCGCCATTTAAAGGGAGTCTGGATTATGATGCGGTATCTGCTGATCTATTGAAGGTAACTAAGACAAAAAAGACGGAATTATTGTTTTTGGCACTATTTTTAAGAATTTTGAAGAAGGGTGGAAGGGCAGCAGTCATTGTTCCAGATGGTGTATTATTTGGTTCAAGTAATGCGCACAAAAAAATACGTCAAGAGATTCTGAATAATAATAAGCTGGATGCAGTTATATCAATGCCAAGTGGAGTATTTAAGCCATATGCAGGTGTATCCACGGCGGTTATGTTGTTTACTAAAACGGGTTCGGGTGGAACAGACAATGTTTGGTTTTATGATATGAAAGCAGATGGCTTTTCATTGGATGATAAGAGAAATCCGGTTTCAGAAAATGATATTCCAGATATTATTGAACGTTTTCATAATTTGGAACAAGAAGCGGAACGCAAACGTACGGATCAGAGCTTTTTGGTGCCTGTACAGGATATTATTGACAATGGATATGATTTGTCTATTAATAAATATAAAGAAGTGGAATATATTCCGGTAGAGTATCCGCCGACGTCACAGATTTTGGATGAGATTGATAAACTTGAAGCGGAAATAGCTGAGAATATGGTAGAATTAAGAAAAATGTTGGAATTATAAATTCGGATTTGTAGGGACGATGTAAATGGAAAAAACATGGGTTAGTATACCTGATGTTCTATTCTTTCAAGAGGGACCAGGTGTAAGAAATACACAATATACAACAGAAGGCGTAAAGCTTCTGAACGTTGCAAATTTAGTAGATGGAAAAGTAGATTTATCAACATCAGATAGATATATTTCAGAAAAAGAAGCCTATGGAAAGTACAAACACTTTTTATGTGATGCTGGTGATTTTATAGTAGCTAGTTCTGGTATAAAAGTTGAATACATAGATAAGAAGATGGGATTTGTAGACGAATCAATGCTACCCCTTTGCATGAATACAAGTACTATTCGATTTAAGGTAATTAATCAAGAAGAGCTTAGAATACGTTATTTTATGTATTACCTTAAATCTCAGCATTTTAAAGGTCAGTTGGAGAAGCAAATAACTGGTTCAGCTCAGTTGAATTATGGTCCAAGCCACTTAAAGAAAATGAATATGCCACTTATTGATATTGAGACTCAGGATGAAGTGGTTAATAGGTTAGATAAAATTCTAAATATTATTGAACTAAGGCAGCAAGAATTGATTCATTTAGATGACCTCATCAAAGCCCGATTTGTCGAGATGTTTAGGGATGAGGATAATTTGATGGAATTGAGTGAGATATGCTCTATCATAACGGATGGAACACATCAGCCACCAAAATTCACAAAAGAGGGGATTCCGTTTATTTTTGTCTCAAATATAACTGGAGATAAAGTGACATATGATACTGAAAAATTTATAGATCAAGCCACTTATGATGAGTTGATAAAACGAACTCCAGTCGAGATTGGAGATGTTCTTCTCTCAACTGTTGGGTCATATGGGCATCCGGCTGTTGTCAAATCGGATAAGAAGTTTCTTTTCCAGAGACATATAGCATATTTAAAGCCACGAAGAGATTTGATTGATAGCAACTACTTACATGGGGCGATTCTTTCACCTAATGCACAGAGGCAAATCGAGAATGGTGTAAAGGGAATAGCACAGAAAACATTAAACTTGTCAGAGATAAAAAAGATGATGATTCCAGTGCCATCTTTGGATAGGCAAGAGGAATTTTCAACTTTTATTCAACAAGTCGACAAATCAAAAGTTGTCATTCAAAAATCTTTGGATCAGGCGCAGATATTGTTTGACAGTCTGATGCAGGAATATTTTGGATAATAGAGGGAAATTATTATGGAAAAGAGACTTTTATATCATGGAAGTATGAATATTGTTTCCGAACCCGAAATTAGAATCACGAAATTTAATAAGGATTTTTATTTTGGATTTTATTGTACAGTTATAAAAGAACAAGCAGAACGGTGGGCCACTCGTTTTGGCAACAATGGATATATAAGTATTTACGAGTATGTGGAAAATCCAGAATTGAAGGTACTTCGTTTTGAAGAGATGACAGAGGAGTGGTTGGATTTTATTGCGGCTTGTCGCCTGGGAGAATCTCATACGTATGATATCGTGGAGGGTCCAATGGCTAATGATACGATTTTTAATTATGTTCAGAGTTTTATTGATGGTCGGATATCAAGGAGTGCATTCTGGGAACTTGCAAAGTTCAAGAAACCAACACATCAGATTAGTTTTCATACATTAGCAGCTTTAAAGACGATTAAATATATAGGTAAGGAAATTGCTTATGGAAAAGAATAACAATGCTTTGTTTTTTATATGTAGTTTAATAGAATTTATAGGTCGGGAAACGAAAAATAAAAGAGGAGATATTGTCGATTATTTGGGAAAATCAGATATTTGTCAGATATATCAATATGCGGATGTATTTCATTGTGAGCCTATCGCAAAAGTAGCAGATGATTTTATAACGAAAGATAACATAAAAGAAGGAAGATATGATAATATAAAAAATTGTAAATACATGGTCCCAGATTATTGGGATATTGGGGATGTATTTGCAAGACTTATAGAAGACGCTTTTCAAGAGGAAAATGTGGTCGAAGCTGTGTCTCAGATTTATCATTCTTGGATAGCAGATAAAATATTGGATTTTAATTCAGACTTTTACTATCAATCAAGAGAATACATTGCAGTATGTTATAAAGAAGGAAAAATTGTAGAATAAAAATTCACAGTGGCTATTTTAATAGCGGAAGCATTTATTTAATAATGAGAAGGCGATGAGCCGGTGCAGGATGTCGGTATACAAATGAAAGGAGTATGCCGATATGGAGGAAAAATTAGTAAATATTTTAAATGAGATGTCAGATCATCTGAGTATTGCTCAAATGAAGAAATTGCAGGAAGTTCTTCTTAAAAATCTAAGTGAGACAAATGTTTCTAAAGTCGAAA
>CAZLZX010000014.1:0-22979 GCA_964564095.1 uncultured Eubacterium sp.
ATGATGGGACAACCTCCTATGGGACGCCCTCCTATGGGACAGCCTCCTATGGGACAGCCTCCTATGGGACAGCCTATGGATCCACCGCCAAAAGGAAAACCACCTGTTCCACCAAAAAGTGAGGATTAGTGTCTAACAGATCCGACCACCAAAAGGTCATTGCATAAGCAATGACCTTTTATCTTAAACGATTTCAAATAGTCAAAGGAGAAAATGACATGTTAACAGGAAAAACAATTTTACTTGGAGTGTGTGCATGTACACCTGCCTATCGCGCCGCAGATCTGGTTCTTGGACTAAAAAATGCCGGAGCTGATGTGAAAATCATCTTAACAGAACATGCCACCCATTTCGTATCTCCTCTGGTGCTGCAAAACCTTTCAAAGAATCCTGTTCAGGTGGATCAGTTTGCACCGCCGGCAGTATGGGACAAATCCTATCAGTCATGGACAATGAGCGGCGATTTGCTGCTCTTGGCGCCTGCTTCTGCTGATATGCTTGGGAAAGCAGCAAATGGAATTGCGGATGATCTTCTCTCTACGAATGTCCTTTCCTTTGAGGGGCCGAAACTGATTGCAATGAATATGAGTCCAATGCTTTATCGAAATGCAGCCGTTCAGCGAAATGTGTGTCAGTTAGCTGAGGATGGATACTATTTTATAGATAACGGCAATCCTGAAAACCCTTCCGGAATGCCAAGTATAAATACGATTATTGATGCGGTCATCAGATGTGTATAATAAAATTTTAACTATAAAATCACAAAAAATACAGAGAAAATCATGTGATTTCAACATCCTTTTCCCTGTATTTTTTATTTTTAATCTCCCATCAGGGAATCATCGCAAAACAGGGAATGCAGGACTTAACCTGCATTCCCTGTTTTTGCATTCTAAAGCTATTTCAAAAAACTTTTACAACTTAAACAACTTTTCCGCCTCTTACGGTGTAAGTTTTTCCACTGATTTTTACTTTTCCTGAATAGCTAAACTGTACTTTTCCGCCTTTTACATACCATGTACCGTATGAATTTTTCTGTATACCGGTATAGCCAAACTGTACTTTTCCTCCGCTTAAATACCACCAGCCATTTTTATTTTTTGCCAGTCCTTTATAGCTGAAGTCTACTTTTCCGCCTTTGATATACCACCAGCCGTTGACATTTGCATAATTTGCCACACCTGTGTAACCAAACTGCACTTTACCACCTGTTACATACCACCAGCCATTCTTATTCTTAGCCACGGTATTAGCACTGAAGTCAACCTTTCCGTTTTTGATATACCACCAGCCGTTGGTGTTTGCATAATCTGCCACGCCTGTGTAACCGGTCTGCACCTTGCTTCCAACAACATAGTACCATGTTCCTTTTGCACCAATAGCCCCCGTAGTATCTTTAAGAACGCTGTTTTTACGGAAAGTAACAACACCTTTTTCAATATACCATTTGCCATTGCTGTTGGATGCAAATCCGGTATAAGAGAAATCTACCTTACCATTCTTGACATAGAACCAGCCATTCTTATTCTTTGCCACTGTTGTAACATTTGTGGCTACCTTGCCATCTTTATAATAGCACCAGTTTCCGTCTGCATCCTTTGTATTGGAAAGACCATCTGCTATGGTTACAACAGTATTATCATCTGATTTCTCGAGTGCCTCGATTGCAGCTTCCAGAGCAGAAAGAGCCTTATCTACCGCACTCTGGCTTGCATTTCCATTCTCCAGAACTTTTTTCGCTGTTTCCTGTGCTTCTACAAGCGCAGCCCAGCTGTCAGCAGTATAATCACTCTCCTTCAATGTTCCTACCATACTTACGCTTTCATCATAAGCTTCCTGCAGATCGCTTGCATCTGCTGTAGATGTGTAAGTAAAGCTGTAGATCAAGTTTCCATAGCTATCTGTAGTAGAATCTCCTGAGGTACAGGTATAGTATTTGTTAGTGTCGCGTACATCAGAGCCAATACCTACGCTGGTATCAAGACTTGTCCAATATAAAGAAGAATCTTCACTGATAGAGGGATCCGCATCATATGCAGGCTCAAGAACATCTGTATAATAAGCAATGCCCTCTATGATCTGCTTCTCAATCTCGTTGGAACTGTAATCTGCTGCTGAAGCGCTGCCTGCATCCAAATTTCCCGGAAGATCTGCAGACTCAAGCATATTTCCTACCACTTTGTTCATAGCAGCGTTATCTGATACATGATAAAAATGCTCCATCCAGTAATAGATGTAGTTGATCGGGTTCAGGCTGCTGTCCTGATTGTAATAGAAGAAACCAATATAGAATGGAATGCCCATTCCATTTTCAACAGTCTGCATAGTCATTCCATATACGCAGGATGGAAGACTGTTCAGGAAACGGATTCCAGCTTTTGTCAAAGTCTCGCTCGGATCTACATTGCTGGCGCTGGACCCAACCACAATACCGGTTGCAGCTTTGTTGCTGCTTGCAGGCGCATTCAGAATCTCGATCAGCTGATCGGCGGTAAGTATGTACCCTGTGGTAGTACTGCTTCCTCCGCCTGGGCCGCCTTGACCTCCGCCGGATGAAGTGATTTCAGAAGCTTCTACTACAGTGCCATCTGAAAACTTATATCCGGCTTTCAGAAGATCATAGATATCAACGCCGATACCGGATGCGTACTGGGCATTACGTCCTGTACCCAGTGTGACCGTATAAGTATCGGTATCAGAACTGTATGCAAGACCAGAGGTATAACGAACCTGCGTCAGATCTCCGCTTGCAATCTGTGAAAGTACATAGTAGTATAAACCACGATCATACTTATCATAATCAACACCGATTTCATAAGTACCCTGATCATATCGATTTACTTTTCCGGTTTCATTCATCAGATTCTGTACAACGGAACCGAGATATACCACACCTTTTGTCATATCGAACTGATTATATTCCAGTCCGAGTCCGTCAGAACGTGTATTAGATGCCGCATACTGTCCCATAGTCGTACCGTATCCCAGGAAAATTGTCGGATCATACGCGGAATTATACGTTGTCTGATAATTCTCAAGTTCAGTTGCATATCCGTTGGTACCACCGCCCAACAGGATATCCGGCTCATAGAAAAATGCTGGATTTGTTGTCTTTGTCTCGCCGCCCACAGTAATTGAAACGGTACCGCTAGCCTGACCAGTCGGACCGGACTTATTGCTTCCCCATATCAATGAGTATGGCGTAGCTTTCCATGCACTGTAATCTTTCTCACTGTAGGTACTTCCGCCGCTTTTGGTCGTATTCAGATTATAGAAGAAGTTGTAGATATAAGGATCCGGGTTGTCATTAATATCAGAACCAAAGATTCCAAGATTTGATGAGTCCGTACCATAACTACTGGTAGAGCCGCTGGCCTGATAGAGACCTGCACCGTCCGACGATGTTACATTGATGCCCAGAAGGGACAAAACTACGGTATTCGCCGCAGCAGTCGCACCGGTAAGATATTTCTCATTGTCAGCCACAATTCCCTGCGATGGTGCATCATAGCTGACAGCAAGCGCATTGATCGGCAAAATTGTTGCGCATACAGCTGCTGCCATCAAACCAGCGAAACCTTTTTTTAGATTCATTTGAGGTTTTTTCATAAATATCTCCTTTCTTTAATGAAAAATTTTCTTTATGTACATGCCAAATAGAGCAATACATACAATGTTTCATACCTGATCTATAAGTAAATCAATTCTCTTTTCCTGCCAGTATCGAGTTTAACTGCGAATCGGTTATGTCGCATCTGTAGAATACAGAATAGAACTCCCTCACAGCATCTTTTACCTGATCCTCCGTGCAGGTTCCCTGAATACGCCATGCGGCCCAGACAGCCTCAAGTATACTTTCAGGGCTTCCTCCAACCCAGTCTCCCAGACCATAGGGGTTCACATACACTTCATAGTCATCCTGAATATAAGCAAGCGCATCCGTAGGCGAACCGTTAATCATAAGCACATGAGTATTCTGATTGACCGGATATACGCTCATTATTCCGCCGGACTGGGTACTGCTGCCGTAATTTTTATCCGCAAGCAATGTATCCCGGATCTCCTTGGTGTCCACAATCAGGGCAGGATAAGGGTCTTCTCCCAGCCCCCATAACAGTGCATTGTTATAGAGCTCGATCGGATAAACCAAATTTGTTTTCATCGGTGTAAGCGGAAGACAGAACAACTGGCAAAGGTACGCATAATCATAGGACAACATGGAGGAATTATTCAAATAGTTTCCACCTCTGTAATTCTTTGACGAAGTACTGTAATTGTTGTTGATGCCTGCAAAACTCCACATATCATCAGCCGGACTGGATGAAAGCCGGCTTCCGACAGCCAGACCGTTCACAGATTCCCAGGTGCCCGCTTTTGTAGTGATCGTCAGCCGTGCATCGTAATCCCAGTCAGAAACAAACAGGGTATATTTGCTGGAACTATATTCACTTACCATCTCCTGAATGCGCTGACAGAAAGAAATATAAGCCGCTTTCTGTTCTGCCGCCTGATCAGAGCCAAGCAGGGAAGCAACAGACTCCGCTGATGAAATCATATTTTCATAACTGTCAAACTGCAGAGCCTGACAAGTAACACCAGCTTTGGTCAGCACAGAAACATCTCCTTCTTTCAGAACAGATGCATCCAGCACACAATATTCAGGAAGTGCATCCGTTTCTTTCAGTTTATTTAACTGCGTCCCATCCACTCCGTCTGCAGAACTGCCATTCCATAACACAAGAATTCCCTCCAGTTCCTCCGCCGGAAAATATTTCTGCATTGCAGCAAGCGTGCTGGCATCCGTACCAAAGAGCGCGCCTTTTCCGCCGAACATCTGCACCAGGATCGCAGCATTGCCCGTTGCCATTACCTCTCCATACGATACGGGATCTCCATCATCCTTATTGTCTCCGCCTTGGATATCACTGCCATTCCCATTTCCTGCGGTAAGATCACTATCCTTATTATTTTCTCCTGTGTTAATACCGGAATCCGTTGAGATATTGGAATCTCCGGACGTTGTCCCGGTACTGCCCGCAGAACCTGTATTTCCTCCGTCAGCAACTCCGGAAGCCGCCGCATTTTCGTTATATGTCGTACTTGCACCCTTCTGATTGCTTTCCTGAGACTCATCCAGAGTCGACTCTGACTCGTCATAATGCCTTTCCGTCTCCGCATCGTCCCGTTCATTTTTGGAAAAAAGATCTTCATCCTCATCCTGGTGTTCTTCCTGATTATCGATCAATTGGTCATCATTGCTGACATCCTGATAATCCTGATTATATTCAATCTGCTGAAAAGCCAGGCTCTCTTTACATCCAGTGAAAACCACAGCCATGACGGCACATAAAAGCAAAATAATAATTTTTTTATATATATGGTTCAAGATGAACCGCACCTCCTTCGAGAATGAATCTTCTTTTGATTTTTCCCATAAAAGTTCCCGGAAACGCATATCAGATTCGAACCTCTTTTCATATATCAAATTCGGAATTGTTTCCATACATACTTAAATCCGCACATTTTCCGGCAAACTTTCCAGAATTTGTTATAAAATCTTACGTACCGGTTATATTCTTCCTCCGTAGGAGAAATGCCTCCATACACCAAACGGCTGAATATCTCACTCAGCTCCAGCCAGGTAGGCCCTCCTTCATCCATGAGCATGGTCTGTTCACGGATACGTTCTGCGCCTCGAAGAGGCGACTCATACCGGAATGTACGGATTTTTAAAAGCGCCATCTTCTTCTGCAGCAAACAATACATCAAACGAATCTGCTCATCCCGCTCTTTTTTCTTCAGACGCTCCAGCCAGATTCGATGCCGCAGAACGAAACGGGCAATAGAAGCTGCAGCCAGCAAAGCAACAATTATAACAAGGATAATAAACATTATCTTTCGCTGAACATCAGAAAACATTCCTGCCAATCTCGTTAAAATACTTTCATCCTGCTGTGTATTTGTATCATCCATTTCAGGAGCATCTATTTCCGGAATCGTCTCATCCTCGCCTTCCTGACTCCTTCCGTCCTGTTCCTGTTCATTCTGCTGATTTGTTTCCTTCTCATAATCTTCATCCGGCACATCCGCATATGTATTCCGGTCAAGCTGAACTGTTTTTTTAGAAATACCTACTTTTTCGAGCACCTCAATGGATACGACCTTCGTAACCAAGGTAACATCCGCCGTAGGCAGATGCATAGGCTCCAGCACCCCGAACCAGACTGCTGCGGCCAAGGCCAGCGATATAATCGCTGCCACCAGAGAGGAGCCGATCAAAGGCAGAAAGGAATGACTGGATGAATGAACATTCAATACCTGGTGTCGGTATCTTGAATACAGGTAAAGAATCATTGCGGCAACCAGGTAAATGACCAATGCCCAGACAGAAAAATCATAAAGACATACACAGATCCAGGCATGTGCAATAGCTCCGGCAATTGCAAAAATCGTACTTCCCACCTGTGTACGACTGGCAATAAAAGTCAGCAGTGCAACAATCACAACGACCAGCCAGCAGACTCCCCAATTGTTTTCAATAACATCCGTTTCAACGACAGAGAATCCCATTCGATGGCAAACAAGAACTGCCAGAACTGCAGCTATAATCAATACCGGTATTCCGATGATTCTTGTTCGCTGACCGTAATTTATCATAAATAAAGCAGCAAGTACGATGCCGGTAACCAACAAAAACAGCCCATAAGAGGCATACATTTGATCCGTAAGCCGGAAGCTCTGCAATACATTAATATCCAAGGATACTGCACAGATCAAACACAGTATAAATTCCGGAAGTGCATGAAGAATATATCGTTTTATCAACCAAAATCCCTCCCTTCCAGTATGCTGGAATCTGAATATGTATGCCATGGAATGCCATAGGAATCCAGCGGTCTTATTAAACTTATTTGCCTTCTTTCCTCATTTTCTGACAAGCCCTTTGGCTGAACAAGAAATAGTATCGGATATCTGCCCCGCAGATGGATTCGGATAATCAGTTCTATCATCTCCGTCGTAATTTCCGATGTTATGATAGCCACATTATTTTTTCCATAGAGATCAATAGCGGCGCGGTATAAAAACTGCTCCACCGGATAGTCTGTTCTGTCGGAAACAATGGTCGGCATGTCCAGAATCATACGGTCCAGCTCCTGCTTTTTCTGAAAAGAGCGGGATTTTTTCATTCCTTCCCTATCAAAAAACATAAGGTCATGCTCCAAATGATTATCAAGCGCATAGCTGCAAAGTGCACAGGCCCCCTCTATCAGGCCATCATACAAATCCATTCTCTCCTTCGCATCCTCACGACTGCTGTACAGATCCAAAATAATGCTCAGACCTGTCATCCCGATCGTAACCATCTGTTTCGTCATATACCCATTTGTATGCGCCGAAAGCTTCCAGTGGATACTGCGGATCGGATCTCCCTGTGAATATTCCCGTACGCCAATATAATCCATTCCATCCTTATCCGTTGTCTGACGGGCTTTTGAATTTTCATTATTTACCTGATGCGACAGGGGCAAACGGCGTATCTTCCATATATGGGGCAGTACCTGAATCACATGTTCGGCACCGCCTCCCATATCTTTCGATAAAACCCCCATCAGACTCCCGATCCGCATCCTTCGGACCGAAACCGTATACTCTCCAATATGAGTAAAGGATACATTCATATCCATCTGTCTGCTTTGAAAAGGCCCCAATGTCATCTCCGCATCCAAGGCGCTGTCCACACCGCCAAACAAATCAGACAGACAAAGCTGTACCTGCAGAGACGGGAAAACAAGCGGCCCTTTATTACGAACCTTCAATCCAAAGTCCTGTTTATCGCCTCTGCGGCAAAATTCGGTCTGTTGTCCCTCCGCCCACTGAATACTTCTCTTTAATCCCTCCAGATAAAGTCTGGAAATCAGACTCAAAAACAGAAATCCAAGAATGGGCAAGTAACCAGCCGGATTCGCTAAAAAGACCGGCGGAAGCAACAAAATAAGAGCCACAATAACCCAGGCCACCGGCCGTTTGATCTTATTCAGTATCGGTTTGATACGTTTCATCTTTTCCTCCAATCAGAACATTGATCTCAGCTTTTGCTGCCCACAGGGACAACAACGCTCTCGATTACATTCTGTATTACGCTTTTTCCGGTTTTTCCGGCCACAACAGCCTCATGAGTCAGAGAAATGCGGTGCGCCAGAATATGAGGAGCAAGATATTGTATATCGTCAGGAAGCACATATTCTCTTCCCCGCATCATGGCATATACCCGTGACGCATTGACAAGGAAAATACCTCCTCGTGGAGAAGATCCAAGGACGGTGTCCGCACTGCCCCGTGTTGAATTAATAATCTCTGCAATATAGGTTGCCAATATCGGCTCTACGCGGACACGGCGTGCCAGCCGGATCAGTTCCCGGACCTTTTCCCTGCTTACAACAGGCTGCAGGCTTTTCTTCTCTTCTTTTGGCATCAGGATGATACGTGCCTCTTCCTCCAGGTCCGGATATCCCACTGACATTTTTAACAGAAAACGGTCAAGCTGTGCATCCGGCAACGGATAGGTACCGAAGGACTCGATCGGATTCTGAGTAGCCATAACAAAAAACGGATCCTCTAACGGATACGTGTGACTGTCCACTGTGACCTGCTTTTCTTCCATAGCTTCTAAAAGCGCCGCCTGGGTTTTTGCAGACGCCCGGTTAATCTCGTCCGCAAGTACAAGATTGCTCATCACACCACCCGGGCGGAATTCAAATTCTCCGGATTTCTGATTATAAATAGAAAATCCGCAAACATCTGAGGGCATCAGATCCGGCGTAAACTGAATGCGGCTGAAATCACAATCCACACTTCTGGCTACGGCTGATATCAGACTTGTCTTTCCGACGCCGGGAACATCTTCTAAAAGTACATGTCCCTCGGCTAACAGTGCCAGAACAACCAACTCGATCGCCTCTCTTTTCCCCAGAATAACTTTGCTGATATTTTCAACGATTTTCTGCACATCCGCAGATGCGGCCTGTGCTTCCTCATGAGTAATAAACGATTCTTTTGTTTTTTCTTTCATTTTCTGTTCTCTCCTTATTTATTGCCGTTATTCCACCATCGACCATGCCTTCTTCTGTTTTGAGATGATCCAAATCAGGAACGGTATTGCAAGAAGACTTATAATGTTCCCCAGCGGAATCTGATATTCATTAATATACGTAAAACCGCGCACCAGATTGGCAAACACCAGCACAACACCGCCCCATGCAGCTGTCGTCGCAAGCAGAACACGAAAATCTGCGCCATAAAGATATCTGCACAGCAACGGTATCACAGTGGCCAACATACCAATATTTCCGGCATGGATCATTGCGGTAGCAGTCAGGATTCCTCCTGCAAATATTCCATAAAATCTCATAAATTTTGCACTCACACCCACAGAATATGCCTCTTCATCCAGAAAACTGACCACATTAAAAGCAAATCGCATCAGTATAAGCGGCGCCAAAACGATAACAGAGACCAAAATCAGTATCCCAAGGTCTGAAAAATCATTAAAATAATCCTGACTTTCCTGGGAAAACTCCTGATATAACTGCAAGGTTTCCGTATCCATACCTGACTGCACATAATTCATGATTGTTTGAAACAAACGATTTACCACGGTTCCAACAATGAGCAGGTCAGCCACATTGAAATGTTTACCGCCGATCAGCTTTCCTGCGATCATAATAAACACCAGCACACCAATGGAAATGCCATAACTTAAAATATAACGCTGCATACCCATGTTGTACGCTTCTTCTGCATAGAGGATTACCAACATCATCTGTGCCATATTTACACCCGAAGAAACCCCCAGCATCGTAGGTACTGCCATCGGATTGCGCATCGATGTCTGATATACTGTTCCTGACAGTGCAAGCACAGCCCCTGAAATAAAAAGCAGCAGCAGACTTTGAAGCCTTTTTATAACCACCGCGTAATTATTCCCAAGCGTAGAAAAAATATCATTATATACCTGCGCCTGCGCCGTCTCCGAACCAGTCCATACAGTAAATTTATAGCGGATAAAATTCAGAATACTTCTCGCCACATAAATCGGATTAAAAGTCGTTACTCCGCGTCCCTGAACACACAAATAAACGATCACAATTCCAATGATTATAAAGAGCAATATCAGTTTCCGTTTTCTTCCCCTTTTTTTCTCTTCCCGGCGGATTGCACGTATCTGTTCAAGACCAATCTGCATGTCGATTCCTCCTGTAGCCAATAATAAAAAATATGGATATGATGCTGCATACAACTCCGGTGTACATGTTGAACCGGCCAAGCTGTGCCGTCATATAACATGCATCATATACGAGCAGAGTTGCGATCCCTCCTAAGAGTGCAGAGGCCGGCACAAGCTTTTTGAAATCCGGTCCCACTAAGTAACGTGCAAAATGAGGCATCAGAAAACCAACCATAGCAACCTGTCCGCAAAACGCCATTACAATCGCCGACAGTATCGTACATATGACAATAAGTACATTACGTGAAACAGAAATATTTACGCCCAGTGTCCTGGCTTCCTCCTCGCCGAACACCATAATGTTTATCTTTCCGGCCAGAGAAAATGCGATCAGACTGCATATTGCAATCGGAATTGCCATAAATAAAAATTCACTCCAACTGAAGGTCTCGCCAATATAACTTCCTCCGATCAGG
Organism: uncultured Eubacterium sp.; assembly: GCA_964564095.1. Lineage (GTDB taxonomy): Bacteria > Bacillota > Clostridia > Lachnospirales > Lachnospiraceae > Brotonthovivens. The sequence continues at coordinate 10,702 of CAZLZX010000014.1, forward strand.
GTATTGATCGCAGACGCCGTCTCCTCATCTCCATAAGAACTAATGTAATACTGTATCAACTGCCCAAACTCTGAAATAACCGTTGAAAAAACAGAGCCCGCCAGCAACAAAGCTACGGTTGATATCTTTCCCCGCCCTGCAGCCATGGAAATCAACAAGATAAGTGCAACCCCCAGGAAACATCCCGCCAAAATGCAAAGCTGCTGCGCGCAACGCTGAAAAATATTCATTGAATTGTACCAGGCAATCAATGTATTTCCCGACACCGATGATACAACCGTCGTTCCACTGATCATTGTCGTTCCTACAACAGTAGAACTGTAAAAAAATAATATGTATACAATGCCCCCGAGCGTACCGCCTGCATTCACTCCCATTGTAGTAGGGGAAGCCATGGGATTATTAAAAAGTCCCTGGTAAACTGAGCCTGTCACAGACATGGCAAAGCCCGCACAGACAGCAACCAGTACAGAGCATATAACGTTTCCAAATGTTGCACTGCCGTTTCCCGTAATAAATTCAATCAGGGAACCTGCCCTGTAAATAACCAATTCCCGATATTCTGCCAGCGAATAGGTAAACTGCGGCAGATGCATCCCATCCTCAAAAAAGCCGGACAGCATTCCATAGGGAAGCAGGAGCAGAGATAACAGAAGAAAAATTATCAGTACCAGCGCCAGCATCACAACGCGGCGTCCGCTTGCAGACATGGTATGGCGTGCCTTGGTATCACTCTTATAAAGATTTCCAAGCTCTTCCTCCATACGAAGCTGAATTTTCTGCTCCATATCCTGCTGCCCCGTACGACTGATTATTCTGTTTTCATTTTTTCTCTTTTTCAAACTCATGTCCTCATACTCCCCTGACATGAACCTCATATTTCTTATTTTCCCGATTTTCTCGAACCATGTTCATGTATGTTGTTCCGTTTTCTTCCTGCGGCATTACCTCGCTTATTTTTTCCGAATCTCCGGAATAGTACGAAAGCATCCTCTCTTCCCTGCTTTTTAGCTGGTTCTGCGTCAATAATCCCAAAGATAGACTGTCCACAGCCAGTATTACTGAATTCAAAGGATTTGAAGTCATAAATGATTCAATCCTCGAAGGCGTTTCCAGGCCGAGATAATTATATTTTTTGCTGAAAGTATATTGATCATTTTGCAAGGATGTCGGTATAGCTGCATCAGAAACAGCCGCTGCACTAGGGTCCATCTCCACGGACTCAATATTGTGCTCCGCCTTTTTCATCTCAGATGTATGAATTGTTCCCGTCCTGGGTCTTTCCATTTCTGCGGCTACCGCTTCCTCTTCCGCTTTTCTTTCCTTTTTTGCAAAAATTCCAGTGGTTTTTCTTTTGCTTCTTTTTAAAAGGCTTTTTTCCTTTTTAGCAGCCTTTTTCTCGGCTTCTTTCCTGTCCCAGGCATCCCGGACCATCTCTACATTTGTAGCCGTAGCGTCCATTCCATCCGCCCTTTTCCAGCGATCCACATCATAAACATCATATGTGCCGGACTGTCCGGCCTGGGGATTTGACATATTCTGGCCATTCATACCACTCATGCCGCTGCCCATCATGCGACCGGGGCCTCCCATTCCACCCATGCCGCCCATGCCGCCGACAAGGCTTCCTACTATATTTCCTACGCCGCCCGCCATCTCTATTCACTCCTTCTTATGTACAAATATACTTCCGGTATTTTACAAACAGTTTCCGCCTTGTATTTACTTCAGCTCCGGGTTCTCCGGTGTTGGAGTCACGCCTACTTCTTTCATTGTAGTAAGCAGACCTGCCAGACTCTGAATTTCAGATGGAACAATGATTTTGGTAGCCTTTCCGTCCGCTGCCTTTGCGAAGGCTTCCAGGCCTTTCAGCTGCAATACTTCCGGACATGGTTTCTTTTTATTTAATACATCGATTCCTTCTGCATTTGCCTCCTGCAAAATAATAATTGCCTTTCCATGGCCTTCTGCTTCCCGAATCGAAGCTTCTTTCGCTGCCTCTGCCTGAAGAATTGCAGACTGTTTGGCAGCTTCTGCCCGGAGAATTGCCGATTCCTTTTCCCCTTGTGCACTCAGGATTGCAGATTGCTTTCTACCTTCCGCAACAAGAATTGCAGACTGCTTCTCTCCTTCCGCGATCAAGATAGCCTCTCTTCTCTCACGCTCTGCCTTCATCTGTTTTTCCATTGCATCTTGAATAGCAGCCGGAGGTGTAATGTTCTTCAATTCCACACGGGTGGTCTCAATCCCCCACACTGCAGTTGCCTCCTGCATAGAGGAACGCATATTGGAATTAATCAATTCCCTGCTTGTTAATGTTTCATCTAATTCCAATTCGCCGATAATATTACGCAGTGTAGTAGAAGTCAGGTTTTCCAAAGCCAGCATTGGATTATTAACGCCATATGCATACATTTTGGAATCAACTACCCGGAAATAGAGAACCGTATCAATACGCATCGTAACATTATCTTTTGTAATAACAGGCTGAGGTGCAAAATCAACCACCTGTTCCATCTGAGAGATTTTTCTTGCAACCCGGTCCACAAAGGGGATGATCACATGAATTCCCGCATCCATAGTCCTTTTGTAACGTCCGAAACGCTCCACCACATAAGTATGCGCCTGAGGCACGATACGTATGGACATAACCAATAAAAATACAATGATCGCCACTATAACAATGACTAATGCAACATGTTCCATAAAATCAAATATATAATTCACAACCACCGTGTGCGGTTAATGAATTACTTTTCCTTTCTCCCGTTATGGGTAATTATTTATTGTAAGTTTTTATTCTTCATCCAGCAGCGGAGAACACATCCGCACCAGCCGGTTATATGTATCAAAAAACTCTATGACCTTCACATCCACGCCATATGCCGACCGCATATTTTCTTCCGTAATTACTTCATGGGCAAATCCAAACACCATAGGCGCCGCTCTTTGCAGAAGACAAACAGTGGACTCACACATAAATGCCTGATCCGGAGAATGGGTGGTCATAATAACTCCAAAACCTTTTTTCTTTAAAGATCTTATTTTGCTCATGACCCGCACCATATTCCCATAATCCAAATTTGAAGTGGGCTCGTCCATCACCAGCAGCTGCGGTTCCTGCGCCAGAGCACGGGCAATCATAACCAATTGTCTCTCGCCGCCGGATATATCTGTATAAACCGTATCACGCAGATGGGTAATACCCATGTCTGCCATGGCAGCCTCCGTAATTTCATAATCCATCTCCGAAGGATTTCCGAAATAACCGGTATTGCTTACACGCCCTAACAAAACCACATCCCTGACCTTATATGGAAATGGCGGATTATGAAACTGGGATACATAGGCTATATTTTGAGCCAGCTTGCGGGCAGACCAGTGCGCCATATTTTCCCCATTCATCTCCACCAAACCATTTTGGGGCTTTAAAAGTCCCAGAATAGTTTTGAATAAAGTTGTTTTTCCTACGCCATTTGGTCCAAGCAGGCAGCAAATCTGCCCGGACTCCACCGAGAAATCTACGCCCTGAAGGATTGGTGGAAATCCAGGATAACCGCAGTCCACATTGGTAAGCTTTAGTCTCATTTTGTTTACCTCTTTTATGTTTTGTAATGCTTTTTAATTCGTTTTTGTTTTTCATTTTTATTTTAAATGTTTTGTTTTATTATGTTTTATTTCATTTATTTAGTATTATATATATTATGGATTTTGTTTGCAATTCATTTTTCTATGTTTTTTATCCAATATACGGATTACTGAATATCCGTTTTATTCTATTTTGTTTTGTATTTATCAGTGTTTGCGACCATTTTTTAAAATTTCTAATAGACAAAAAAAGTTCAATCGACAGAACAAAATATTCTGTCGATTGAACTTTTTATCAAATCAACGTTACTATAATATCAATCCATTCTTTTAATTTTTACTTTATCCCCAGCCTGATATCCTTTTCTTCCAAGCTCTGTAACCAGTATACCATTACATCTGCCGGCTCCATCTTCCATTCTGGCATCTCTTCCAAGAGGCATCGCATAATAAATCCCCTCGCGTTTTGTAACGATAACTCTTGTATAGATTTCCATAAAAGGCGGACTTTTTAACTCCTTTTCCAGAATTGCCTCTACTTCATGAGACACCTGCTCCACCGACTGCAGATAATATGATATGGCAGGTCTTACCGCCCAGTCAGCTACTGCAAAGGCTGCCAAAGTAGGTCCCGGCACATTGATGATCAGCTTATCCTGAACCAGAGAGACAGACATTGGGCGTCCCGGAGCGCTGGACACATAATGCTGCAAAACCTGCCCATATTTCTCAATCAAAGGTATCGAATAATCCTCAGAACCTTTGGAAGAACCTCCATTGATCAGCACGATATCTGACGCTTCTACTGCTGACATTAAGGCATCTTCCAATTCTGTCATCTGATCCTTTATTACAGGCATGCAAGCAATCTCTGCCCCCCACTCTTTAGCAAGCTCCCGGATCATAAGACTGTTGGACTCTATATTCTGCCCCCTTCCCGGCACCTGTCCCGCCGGAATCAGCTCACTTCCCGTAGGTATAAAAGTAACCCTTGGCTTTTTCAAAACCCACACCTGTTTTACGCCTCCGGTAGCCAATGCCGCCATCCGATAAGGTGTGATCTTATATCCCTTAGGCAAAAGCAATTCTCCTTCTTTTACCATGCTTCCGGAAGGGCGCACACACTTTCCGGGACAGATTTCTTTCGGATCACAGCTGAGGATGACCCTGTCATTTTCCATCCGCACTTCTTCAATCGGAATTACTGCGTCAAAATCATCTGAAAAATCATCGCCTGTATCGGCTCTAATATAATCAACACCATATATCCATGCTTCCGTATCCGGCATCTTTCCTTCAGAAAAATCTGCCGATCTTACTGCGATTCCATCCATCGCAGATGCCCGCACAAGCGGAAGGGTATTGCTTGCAAACACATCCTTTGAAACGATTCTGCCGCATGCCTCTTCCAATGCAACACATTCCTCTTCCCGATTAGGATTCCAACGCTCATACACCATCTGCATAATCTCTTTTCTGGTCGGAGCCTTCATTTCCTGTCTATTCATATGTAAATCTCCTGTTCTATATCATCATATTTGCAGCGCACACATAATGCCTTTCATCAAAATGTTGTTCTGCAACCCCAGATAAATTATATTATATAACGTTTTCTTTGTTTTTATCAAGTTGTTATTGTAATCAAAAGCAACGCAAAAAATGCAGAATCAGCCAAAACAATTTCTTTTCTGCCAACTCTGCATAATTTCCACTCCATATATTTTCTGATAAACTTATGTAAATGCTTCTATTCTCAACATTTAATGGCATGTATCTCCACAGCTATGTTCCGCACCATGATGATTACAATTAGACACACTGCTTGCATTCAGTGTATGATTTAACAGAGCCTCTACCGCCTGGTCCGCATCTCCGGCCACACCTGCATACAATTCAATACCTGCTGCCCGAACTGCGTTCACAGCGCCGCCGCCAATACCTCCGCAGATCAGTACATCTACTTTATTGTTAAACAGAAAACCACCCAACGCTCCATGTCCGCTGCCATTGGTAGAGACAACTTCTGACGCCACTACTTTATCATCTTCCACATCATAAATCTTGAAAGCCTCTGTGTGTCCGAAATGCTGAAAAATCTGTCCGTTTTCATAAGTTACTGCAATTCTCATATCCTTTTTCCTCCTGTCAATCACTGTATGGGAAGGAACATATTGCTGGCAGCAATGCCCCTGGCGTTTTGGGCATCCCACTGAAGTTCCGTCACAGAACACATAATTTCCGCCGCCAATGATCAATTCTTTCCCTTTTACAAGGCACTCTGCCAGCTTCGCCCTCGCACTGCCATAAATAGCCTGCGCCGTTGTCCGCGCCACATCCATCTGTTTCGCACACTGCTCCTGTGTCAACCCTTCCAGATCGATCAATCTGATACACTCATATTCATCCAGCGTCATCATAATCCTTCCCGGCGCTTCCCCGGCTTCCATATGCATATACCCGGATTCCTGTCCTCCACTGCCCATTGGAATCAACCGTTCACAGGCAGGTTTTTCACAGATTCGTCTGCGCTTACATGGTCTTGGCAAAATCGTACCTCCGCTTCCGGCAAATATCACTCATGTTACCTAAAAGGATGTATAAACCTTATTATTGACATATGCCATTTATGTCATTGTAGCATATTTCTGACATATGTCAATAACTTTTTACTTCCTATTACTTTTTTGCTTTCTCTTACTTTTTGCTTCCTATTATTTTTTTGCTTCTTATCACTTTTTGCCTTTGAACTCTTATAGCCTTGCCGGTTCTATTCATGTTCATATTCATTTGCGTAAATTTTATGCTGTTATATTTTGCGTTTTTCTTGCATATACTCTCTTCATTGTTTAAAATTATGGTAACAATTAAAATAAATCGATTGGGGGAAACAATATGCTGGAACAAATTGATATGACGAAAAAAATGTCTAAAAAAGAATTCAAAACCCGCATGGCAGAGCTGGAACCGGAGCTTTCCAGACTCCAGCGTACCTGCAAGGAAAAGAAACTTCCTGTCATGATCATCTTTGAAGGCTTTGGGGCTGCCGGAAAAGGATATCAGATAGGCAAGCTGATCCACGCTTTAGATCCGCGAGGATTCTATGTATGCTCCGTTGGCCGTGAAACGGAGGAAGAACGGATGCATCCGTTCCTGTGGCGTTATTGGACAAAGACCCCCGCCAAAGGAGAGCTTGCCATCTTTGACAGAAGCTGGTATCGCAAGGTTCTGATTGACCGGTTTGACAAAATCACACCGAACCGCGGACTTACTGACTCTTACCATCAGATCAACAGCTTTGAACGTCAATTGACATCGGATGGCACAGTAATCATTAAGCTTTTTCTCTGCATTGATCAAAAGGAACAGAAAAGACGTTTCAAAAAACTGATGGAGTCCAAATCCAGCGCATGGCGTGTTACCAAAGAGGACATAAAACGAAACGAGCAATTTGATACCTACAAAAAAATGAATGATGAAATGCTGGAAAATACGGATACGGCTTATGCACCATGGACACTGATCGAATCCATGGATCGTGAGTTTGCTACCGTAAAAATCTATACCGCAGTCATCAATGCTCTGAATCTGGCTCTGGAAAATCAGAAAACAAAATCTGCTACGATTCTCTCAGCAAATACGGATGATTTTCTCGCTTCCAGCTCCAATGACGGCATTCTGCGCACTTCCAGCCTGCAAAAAGTAGATCTGTCCCTTTCTTATACGAAGGAGGAATATAAGCAAAAGCTTTCTGATTTACAAAACAGAATCTGTATGCTGCACGGCGAACTGTACCGCAGACGTATCCCTGTCGTTCTTGGTTTTGAAGGCTGGGATGCCGGCGGAAAGGGCGGCGCTATCAAACGTTTGACCGAAACCATGGACCCACGAGGCTATCAGGTTCATCCTACCGCTTCGCCGAATGATATCGAAAAGGTTCATCATTACCTGTGGCGTTTCTGGAAAAACATGCCCAAGGATGGACATATCGCCATCTTTGACCGCACTTGGTATGGGCGTGTCATGGTGGAAAGAATCGAAGGCTTCTGCTCAACTGCCGAATGGCAGAGAGCCTATCAGGAAATCAATGACATGGAAAACCAGCTCTACCAGCACGGCACCATCATTTTAAAATTCTGGATGCAGATCGATAAAGATGAGCAGGAACGCCGCTTTAAAGAACGCATGGAAAATCCGGAAAAGCAATGGAAAATTACGGATGAGGACTGGCGTAACCGTGAGAAATGGGATCAATATGAAAAGGCAGTGGATGAAATGCTGATCCGCACCTCCACCACCTACGCCCCATGGATCATTGTGGAAGGCAACTCCAAATACTATGCCCGCATCAAGGTGTTAGAAACAGTCGTTAAGACTCTGGAAGAACGGCTGCAATAATATTTTTTCTGTCGCAAAATCGAATTAACAAAAATATTTTTTCTTATAATCTGCATGTTTTCTCTGCACAAATTTGCCTGAAAACATGCAGATTGCGTTTTATCCTTCATTAGATTTTTTCTGATAAAGGGCATTTTGCTCATGGTCTCTTCCCTTTTTTTACCCATCCCATGCAGATTATCCAAAATCTGAAAGCTGTCAAAAAAGTAACGTTCTTTGCACTTTTTCATTTCATAAATTATGTTCATGATGTAGGAAAACCACTGATTTACTTATATTTAAAATCGTTTATGGTCTGCAGCCGCAAATATACGGCTGTGCATTTGGAGGTATTATCATGTATCCATTTTTTATGAAATACTTACGGCAAAAATTTAATATGAAAGATGCCATTGCGCCAACCCTTGTGGTAACTGGTATTTTCTTCCTGAACTATTGCTTTTTTGGTCTGGAAAATACAGTGATCGGTCCGTGTATTGCTCTGTCCTATCTTTATTTTTCCAAGATCAGCAACCGCATGGCATCTATTTTGAAAACCTATCTCATTTATATTGCCGTAGCCTTTTTTGCATGGCTGGCGGGGATGCACCTTGGACTATGTATTGCAGTAAATATCGGCATGTTCTTCTGGATTGCTTTTGTGCTGATCGATGAATATCATCCCGACAATTACTATACGCCCGGTATTGCCTTTTTAATGTTTCAATTATCTCCCGTCACAGGTACTGGCGTCCTTACCAGATGTGCCGCTTTGACCCTGTCCTTCTTTCTGGCTTTTCTGGTCATGTGGATCATGTCCCGATTCATTCCGAAAAAACTGGTACGGGATTATGTGGAAGATGGATTGAATCTCAGCGAGCAGTTATTAAAAGCTTATGAAGCAGGAGATCAAGAGCAAACCCGCAAATTGCAGCAGGATCTGCGCAACATCAGCGAGGTTATCAGCGATGAGATCTATCAATATAATTATGCCGCTTTCAAAAAAGAACACCGTGTCAACTGGTACTGCCGTTTCATCGCACTGTTTCAGGTATTTGTAAACCTGACTTCCAGCGAAAATGTGGAAGAAAAAGCTCCTATTATGAGAAATATGTTGCGCAATTTCAGAGAACTGCTGAAACGGAATACGGATTTCGTGGAACGAAAGCTGTTAACCTTTCCATGGAATCAGCCGGATATTCACTCCTTCCGACTGCGATTTGCACTGCGTATGATCATCATCATGACTCCATGTATGGTTTTGCTTACCTGTGCCCTTACGGAAATGGCTATTGGCTCTCGGTATCGGTGTACTTTATGCTGGTACCTCTCTATGAGCAGTCCGCATCCCGCATCAAAGGGCGGCTGTTCGGAACATTAGCCGGTGTGCTGGCATGCTTTGTACTGTATACCATTTTCCCGGATCAGAATCAGCATATCGCCATCATGACGATTGCCAATCTGTTTATCAACAGTTCTACCAGCTATACTGCCACTGTGGCCTATCTGACCTGTGCTGTGCTGGCGCTGAATATTACGACAGAAAACCTTTTATTTACACTTACCGAGAGATTGATCTATACGGTCTGCGGCGCTCTTCTTACTGTCATTGCCAGCCGCTATGTATTTCCTATCCGTATCAGACCGGAGGAGGAACATCTGAAACAAAAGCTGGATGAAATCCAGGATGAACTGGCGGCTGTACAGTCTGCACAGCATCCGCATTCTGATGATACACACAGACAGAATGACCAGTTACTGATTCGCTCCTATCTGCTTGGCCGCCGTCTGCGGGAATATCAGCGGGTCATGGCCGAAGACAACACGGATTTGATGAAGCTTCTGGAAGAACACATGCAGCGGGTATCCTGCTACTTCACGTATCACTTTGTGGGTATAAAAGCCAGCATATGCGAAAAGTAAAAGCCTGACATAAAAAGCTGATTTATCCGACATTTTGCCAGCCGGACAAATTAGCTTTTATACCTTTTACACAAATCCAACGCTTCTATATTTGATCGTAACAATATTTTCAAACAGCTTCCTGTTTCCAAGCACTACAATACACAGCTTCTCCCGGGTACGTGAAACTGCCTGAAAAAACAGTCTGTCATAGATATAATCAGGATTCGGATGATTCCTGCCCTGTAATTTACCCTCTTCATTATAATAAAATTTATCATCCAATGTAATAATGACCTTCTCAAACTCCTGACCGATAATATCCTCCGCCCGATATCCCCGTTGACAAATATTCAATAACTGGGATTTCTCCTCGGACGTTTCATATTCTATATAAACATACTGCCTGGTTTCGCAATAATACCGGATCACATTTTTGGCCTCCTCCAGATCCGCCGCAAATGCCACATCCACTGCATCATATCGATAATATCTTCCGGTGTGATTGCTCAAGTCCAGAAGTGTACGGATAAAAGAACTCATCTCCTCATTACTTCGTATCCTTCCCGACAGCTTACGTTCCTGGAAACCTTTCAAAAGCTTCAGCTTTCCCGGAATATTTCTTCTCTGTTCTGTTTTGGACAAAGTCAGAAAATAGTCATAGGAAAAAACACAGGGAATATGATTTTTTTCCGCTATACCAACAATGCCGGAAACCTGTTCGGATAACATACGTTGAGCTTCATCTACAAAAATAAACCTGTACACACTCAAATCATGGAAAGACACAGACTGGTCATCCATAATGTCGATATTCTCCAGCATGAAATTCAACGTACGATGCCCTTCACTCAGCAAGCCTGCGTGTATGATGCAGCATCTGCCATAGACAGCACATGCCTTTGCCAGATCATACAAAAGCAATGTCTTTCCTGTCCCCGCCATGCCGGTAATGCCCCAATAGAGAGTATCCGCCATCCCGGTAATCTCTGCCATAATCTCAGATTTCATATTTTCCTGCTGCTGCGTCAGAAAATACCGATTTTCGATAAATTTTTCTGGCATATTCAGTGGGGAAATCAGATAATCCTTTGCAGAAAACAGTGCGTCAATATCTCCTGTTTCAAACACCTGAAGCTTCTGCATGACCTGAACCAGATCTATCCATTGACAGCTCCGGATTTTTTCTCCTTCTAACATATACAGCAGACCCGTCTCATCCACGTATGTGAATAAATAGAGTTCAGGGGCAATACAGCTCAGATAATAACGGTTTTTCAACAACTGCTTTTCTATTTTTTCCTCTGAAACAGACTGACTCTTCAACTCAATATTTAATACTATATGGTTTTTATGGATTTTAAGCAGGTCAAATTCCTTTCCGATCTGCCTGATCGTATAGGAATAATAAAAGCCTTCCAATTCTTTGACTGTAATCCCCTTTTCACAGAGTATTTCTACCAGACAAATGAGATTATCAAATTCATGTTCCTTGACTTTTAACGGTTCCGTTCTGGCCGAAAGCACATTTTCATATTGCGTATAAAAATCCTTATTCCTGTTCCTTGTCAGCATATACAGATTTGCAGCTCTCATTTTACTTTCCTCGTATATCCCCGGGGTTCATTCAAGACTATTTTTCTTCTATAAACCGAAGAAATGCTTCTGCCTGCTTTTTCAACGCTTCCTTTTCCTCTTTCTGAAGGACCAGCTTTCCATCCACAGTTTCCGGATCGCTGATACCAAGCACTGGCTCTGACATAATCTCCATATGGATTTTTTTCAGCAGATCATACATCTTCTCACATGCTTTTGTTCCGCCGGAAGAACCAGAAATACTGCTGTATGTAACCGGTACTCCGGAGGAAACAGCGGTGGTACGAGGCGCGCCCTTTTCGATTGGACGGGAAATCCAATCCAGCGTATTTTTCAAAACGCCCGGATAACTGTAGTTATATTCCGGGAAAAAGATCCATACGCCATCCGCATTTTTTACAGTATCTCTAACCTCCTGTACTGCTGCCGGAACCGGAAATTCTATATCCGGATTCATAAGTGGAACTTTGGAGTAATCAAGCTCCATTATTTCCGCCTGTTCTCCCAGAAATTCTGCTGCCTGTTCCGCCAACTGTCTATTCAAAGAATTTTTTCTCAATGAACCAATTACTATTAAAAGTTTCTTTTTTTGCATGTTTATTCCTCTCCTTGCTATACATTCTCCGCCATTTCTATTCCTTTATATGCGAATAGAATTCATCGGATTACCTGATATTATAACACTCATTTGTTCTCCTGTCTTACTTTTAATATGAAAATACAGCAAAATCATACATGTATGACTCTTTAATGATGATGTGTTCTCTATGTCTGCCCGTCAAATCCGAATTTGAAAACCACGATTTCATAAGTGGTTA
>CAZLZX010000015.1:0-22842 GCA_964564095.1 uncultured Eubacterium sp.
GGATCAAAAATTCTACGCAATGATCACACAAGGTACACCAGTGGATCTCACTGTCACGGCCTTCCATCATCTTTAACGGAACGTATGGATCTGCAAATGCCTGGCGGCCGATAGCCACCGCATCCACGATACCATCCTCAATATTTTTGTTTCCCCAGAAGCGCAGGGTGTTCTTTTCCTGCTTTACGGCGCAGAATGGCTGTTTCCCATCACGATAAATGGAATATGCGGAACCGATGACCTTGGTCTCCGGCTTTAATGCCTCCCTACAGACTTTCTGGAAATAGAAATGCATATATGCATAGTCCGGTGTCCGGCGGTCCGGATGCGCCAGATCCAGCGTATGGGAAGGAGAACCCGCCGATTCAATAATATAGCTTGCTCCATGGGCTTCCAATGCCTTAACCAGATCTATCGTCTCTGTCAGATCCATACATGCGCTGTCAGGTCCTGCTGTTCCTACACCCCCCGGGAATCCTTCATATACGGATATCTTTGAACCCAAAATAAAGTTCTCATCCGGTACTGCCGCCCTTGTTCTGTCATACAGATCAATCGCAAATTGACGGCGATTCTCCCATTTTCCGCCATATTTCCAGTCGTCCTTATTGTATGGGCGTAAGATCTGAGATCCCAGATAACCATGACAGAGCTTAATATCCACTCCATCCGCTCCGACTTCATACGCCAGCCGGGCGCCGTTTACGTAATCCTCAATAACCTGGTCAATCTCTTTTTCCCGAACAAGGATCGCATCCTCATAGCCCGGAAGCGGTTCCTCTGTTACCCGGATACGCTGGGAATAAATATTACTGCTGATCTCTCCGGAATGTGTGATCTGGAAAAAGATCAATGTATCCGGATTGATTTCCTTCAGATGGGCAATAAATTTTTTCAAACCGGGCACATTGTGCTCTTTGATCGAAAGCTGATTTTTGCGTGCAATATAATCATACTGCGGCGTAATTGCTTCCAGGATAACAATTCCTGCTTTTCCCCTGTAATAATCCTCGTACCGCGCATATGTATCCGGACTTGGATCCCCATTATCCAAGGCATCGCTGCATTCCATCGCATTGATCACAAACCGGTTCGGTGCAGTACGTGTTCCTATCTGCATAGGTTTAAATAAATTTTCCATTTCCTTCTCCTTTCATTCTCAGCTTCAGTAATAGAAATGCTTGTGTATTTCTATACTATTGATTTTACCTGTGAATGCCGCCGCTGCCAATTCCAGTTAGTTACTGATAAGTTACTAGTATTTTTAGTATTCCCGGCAATGCAGTAAGGCATTTACTGCCCTGTCTGAATCTCTCATTGATACAGGGCAATAAATGCCTTAAAGATTTTCCTTTAAATACTGCTGCAGATTGTCAGTGACACTGATCTGCAGTTTCTTACGAATATTGGTTCTATGGTAATCAACCGTTTTTTTGGACAGATGCAGTTCCCGGGCTATTTCCTTGCTGAGATATCCGTCCCGAATATATTCAGCGATCTGAAATTCCTTTTCAGACAATTTCTTAATTAACGGAGAAGGCGTTTTTTCCAATCCCCGCTGCGCTAATTCCAAATGCTGTTTTACCGCATAATAGCTCTCTTCGTCCAGCAAATTTTTTAAAAAATCCAGCATGGAGCTCATAAGAATATTTACATTATCAAAAATCTTCTTTTCCCGCTGCCGGATCTCCTCATCCTTCTGCATCAGAAATTCCTGCAAGATTTTATTTTGCTGCCTCACAAGCCCGGATGATGCCTGTGCTTTTTTCTCATCCGTCGTATCCCTGATATACTCAATAATAAGAGATACTTCTCCATTCTGATCCAACACAGGTACGCAAAACAGCCGCTGCCATCCCTCTTTCCGCCCTTTGTGCTCCAGCAAAGAGGCCCCGGTTTCAGGACATCCTGTATATATCGCACGCAGCGCCGGACAAGGCTCACAAGGTTCTGTTCTGTTGTGATACACTTCATAGCATTTCCGTCTGGCAATCGGTTCGTTTGTTCCGTACCAGTAATCCATGGCGGCATTTGCATACAGAATATCCAGCTCCGTATTCAGAATACAGATACCATCCTGCACAATACTCAGGATCATCTGCAGAAGCTCGTTTCCCATTGCCTCCTGCAGCAGCATTTTGGGGAATTTACCCGGCTTAGGTATATTTTTCCAATCCTTGTATTCATCCCTGTTATCCATAAAATCCTCCACTATGGAGTTACCGCATACTGTGCTTCCATTTCCCAGATTTCTTCTTTTACTCTGACACCGTCCGTTCCGTTCTCCTCGGACAAAGAACAAGCTGCCGCCGCAGCCGCAAAACGCATCGCATCTCGGAGCTCCCAGCCCATATAGGCTCCGTATAGGATCCCGCTGCAATAGGCGTCTCCTGCCCCTGTGCTGCCCTTAATATAGCCCTCCGGCAATCTTAAGCTTGGAACGGTTACAAACGTATTGGTTTTACAGTGAAATCCATAACCTGCCACGGGAGAATGTACAACGACCCATTCCGATACGCCAAGTTCATGCAGCGCCAATAATACCCGTCTCATCACTGATTCGTCTAACGTTTTGCTGTCACTGATATGGATTCCCACGATCTCCCCCGCTTCTACCTCATTGATAATACAGTAATCCGTATATTTTAAAGCCGCAGATACGATCTGACGCGCACGGGAACCCTGCTCTGAAACAATATCTATCGAGGTCTTCATGCCGCGCTGTCTGGCATCATGCAAAATCTTTGCACCATTTGTTCCATAGACTGCATTTGGAGCATCGATCTGAGCCATCAAAAGTAAATATTCCAGATGAAATATTCTGGCATCGATCACATCCCAGTCAATATAGGATTCATCATAAACATCACTGGCTCCCGGCATGAAAAAGAACGTTCGTTGTTTCGTATCCTGAGCATTCATGACATGTGTCACAGAGCTGATTCCCTGACGGGTAATATTCCCCACATCAATATTTTTATATTTTGATAAAACATTCCATATCATTTGACCGGCATCATCCTGCCCAATGATCCCGCTGACCCTTACCGGCAGATCAGAATCTATTTTTGCAAGATCAAGGATCAGATTTCCGCTTCCGCCCACATTATTTTTGATTCCTCTGATATTGGTCAATAGTCCCTGCTGCGGATATGTATCGATCTGATAAGAAATATCTGCGATCAAAGATCCGGCAACAGCAATGCCCTGTTTTTCTCGTTTCATATTTTTCTCCGATCTGTACCATATATATTTCCATCCGGTCCAAAATGTTTCAGGATAACCAAAGGCTCATATTTAGAAGTATTGCGAATTTCCACACCTGCACCAGCCTTTGCTTTGCTGACAAAAAATTCATCCGCAGTGGCCTGTCCATACCGGATCAATGTGGGCGATTCACAGTCGAATGCTCCAAACCTTCCGTGTCCCTGAATTACCACACACCCATAAGCACATGGATCTTTTATGATTACAGATCGATTTGGTTCTACGATCAGCTCTTTACCGCCAACAAAGTCATTGCCATAGACGATCCACTTTTGTATAAAGCCTTCCCCCTCCTGTTCTGTCACGGGACGGCGGAAATAACGGGCGCGATAGTCCGCACAAGTATTTTTCTCCCAATCCGCCACCTCAAATATTTTTTCAATATCCTGTTTATCCTCCTCAGGAAGGTAACCGGAGAGCGAATCATAACCAAACACTTCTCCATTGACTACATTTTCCCAGATTGCCATAACATCGCTATTCCACTGCGGTTCGTAGGTACACAGAGAACCTGGCGCATGAACCACCCCTGCCGGTGTATACCATCCCGTATCCAGTTCTATCCGAAAAGCCCGGGAAAGCTCCGTAATACGCATATCACGTTTTGTATAATCCCGAAGCCGTTCCAGAATCTCCTCCCGGCTGACAGAAGGATCAAACCCAAAATAACTTACCGGCATCTGTCCTAACGTCTGATTATACTGTTTCGGGAAAAAATAGTGTTCATGTTTTGGCTTTACTCCCACTTTCGCGCAGGCCTCTTCCGCATGATGAATATGATGAAACAACGGCATCTCATAATCATAAAATTTAGAATACATTGGCCAGGTTCCGTATTTTTCCATCAGCTCCGATCCGATCAGCTCTTCGCCCAGTTCGTCCACAAAATCCTTAAACAATATTTTTTCATCCGGATCATCATTTACATTCACAAAGCTCATACCCTCAAAGGGCTCCGCCCCCACTGTCTCCACATGGGTAATGGAGCTGAACCAACGCTCTACGATAGCGCCCCGATCCATTCCCATGGCAAAATAATCATCCGGATGCAGTCGAAGACGGCGCCCCGGTCGGTTGAAGGGCCGGGGAACCCATGTAGGGAGCATTTGCAGGATACCATCGCCCTTCTGCAAAACATCTCTTGTTGCTGCCATATTTTTTATAATCCTTTCTCTCATACAACATTCTAAGATCCGTATTTATTCTCTTTAAAAATGTTATATTCGTAAAACCGGTTATTCCTCGTTACATCCGATCAGAACAATACCCTTAATCTTGTTCTCTTTGCTTTCTTTCATAAAGCGAATGCCCTTCTCACAATCTTCCAACGTAAAACGATGCGTAATGATCGGGTCAAGATCTACCTGACCGGAAGCTACAGCATGAAAAATATTGTCCCATACGCCCGGCGCCAGCCATGCACATTTAATCGTGCGATCCATATTGATAGCTTCCAGCATCGGAATCTCCAGTTTATCCTCCGGCCCCGGAAGTCCAAAATAAACAATTGTCGAAGACGGCCCCGTAACCTTCAATGCATTCTGGAGCGCCTCCATATTACTCGTCGGCACGATACACCTGGGCGCCAGACTTCCCAGCTTTTCTTTTACGGCTTCCGCAATATCCGCAGCATAATAGGGCGATTTCACATCTGATGTGTTAACAATGAAATCAGCGCCTACCTGTTTTCCTACTTCCAACGGATAGTCTCTTCTTCCAACCAAAAGGACACGCCCCGCACCGGATGCCTTTGCAAGCTGCACCATCATAAGCCCGATCGGACCCGGACCAAAGATTACCACATCCTGGCCAAGCTCAATATCCAGACGTTTCACACCATAAGCGGCACAAGCCAGCGGTTCGGACAACGCTCCCTGTTCAAAAGACACTTCATCCGGGATTTTATATACATGGGTATATTTTACTTTTACATACTCCGCAAATCCGCCGTTATGATCAACGCCAATGGTTTCTCCATGCTCACAAACATTAAATTGTCCCCGCATGCAAGCCTCACAGGCATTACACTGCTGTACGGGATTTACCGCAACCCTGTCGCCCTTTTGAAACAGACCTGCACTGGCGGGAATTGTCCCGATTTCAGCTACGATCCCACTGATCTCGTGTCCAAGATACAAAGGCCCTTTTCCATCGGGAGTCCCCAAAGGACTATGCCCATAATAATAAGAAACGTCCGAGCCGCAGATGGATGTGGCCATAACTTTAATCAGCACTTCGTTATCATCAATTTGCGGAATATCATGCACTTCATATTTCATCACAAGAGGTTCATAAAAATTTTGAACTTTCATCTTTCCTTCCATAGCAAAATCCTCTCCTTTACTGCGAAAGCTCCTGTCCGGAACAATATTTTCTGTTAAAGTCATCTACAAATGCCTTACATTTACCGGTAACACCCCAGGCATCCGGCCATTCACACAAGTCAATGGCCCACCAGTCGCCGGTATAACCGCCCCGTTCCATCAAAGCCGGAATCACTTCATCAAAATCGATCTTTCCCTCTCCGAAAGGTACATGCTCAGAAGTATTGTCCTTATTCAGTGTTCCATCCGCATCAATGACATGTACGAATCCGATATGCCCCTTTGCCATATCAATAAATTCCAGAATGCCCCCCTTCAGAATCTCCGGCTCAATGCCATTCAATCCCAGAGAGCAGTTATAAGCATGGCAGGTATCAAACAGCAGAGAAAAATTCGGCTCGTCTACACGTTTTACGATTTCAACAACGTTCGATGGCTCATTAATAATAAATCCCGGTTCAAATTCCCAGACCAGCCGGAACCCATAACATGCCGCCTCCCGCGCCATTTCTTTAAAATGCATTACATAGAAATCCTTTACTTCCTGATACGTCATCCCTTCCGGCAAAACCGGTTTGGAATCTGTGTCAACACGAATAATATCCGTCATCTGAAACTGCTTTGCAAACTGCAAAGCTTTACTAAAAGCAGCTCTCCACTCCGTTGTCTGTGTCAATGCATCATATGCCCATAGATCAATGGCATAATCTGCCACCTCCAAACCTGTGTCAATAAAATTCTTACGATATGCTTCAATTTCTTCCGGCGTCTTCTGCAGATCCGCATTTGCACCATAGGGCGGAAAACCGCCTAGGCTGATACCGTCAAATCCAAGTTCTTTTGTTCCTTTACAAAGTTCGCCAATATGCTGCGGAATCGCCCAGGAACCGATGGATACTTTTTTCATATCATTTCCCCCAATCCATATTTATGGAATATTGATAGTCAACAGGTCTTCTTTCTATTATTTACAGCTCTACCCATGCAGAACCATTCTTACTGCTTTCCAAACATGCCTGGATGAATTTCACACCCTCCACACCGTATTCTACCGATGGATAATCCCGGTCATCCCCGGTAATCTCTTCTCCATTGATGTGTTTTAAAACAGAATCCTGGAAAGCCCGGTAAATATTGGAAAATGCCAGGATCAGCCCTTCCGGATGTCCGGACGGTATATGCGTCCTTCTCTCCGCCAGACCTGTCACACTTCCGGTTCCGCGGTTGTAGATCCGCACAGGCTCGCCCTTCTTTGTCACTTTCAATACATCCGGTTCCTCCTGTACCCACTCGATGGCCCCTTTAGAACCAAAGATACGTACTACCAGACCGTTATAATGTCCGCAGCAAATCTGAGAACAGCTGAACACGCCGTGACAGCCGTTTTCCAGCTCCACCAGAATATTCGCATTTAAGTCCAGGGCAAGCCCATAATTATCCATGACTGCGGACACCTTTTTCGTCTTCAATCCCGTCATATAGGTAACCACAGCTTCGATATGGGTCCCGATGTCTCCCACACAGTTACTGCCGCCAGAAAGCTTCGGATCCATCCTCCATACACTGAACTTTGACGTGGCGCTGTCTGTCTTTCCCACCTCGTCAATGAGCCATTCCTGCAGATATTCCGCATTCACATTGATGATATCTCCGATCTCCCCTGCTGCGATCAGTTCCTTGGCAAACTTGACCATGGCATATCCGGTATAGGTGTAAGTGACTGCAAATAAAACATTGTTTTCCTTTGCCAGCCTTTCCAGCTCCTCTGCTTCCTCCGTGGTAAAGCAGAGCGGTTTCTCACATGCCACATGGATCCCGGCCTCAATAAAGGCTTTTGCAATATCATAATGCAGAAAGTTCGGTGTACAAATGCTGACAAAATCGATCCTGTCCTCCCGCTCACATTCCTTCTGCACCATTTCCATATAATCTTTATAGACCCTGCTTTCTTCCAGGCCATAAAATTCTCCGGTTTTTTTATTATTTTCCCAGCGGTTATCAAAGCAGCCCGCTACCAGCTCTGCCGTTTCCTCAATGGCAATGGCACGGCGGTGCACACCGCCGATAAAAGCGCCGATACTTCCTCCTACCTGTCCGTAACGCAGTTTTGTCCGTTTCATCATTCCTACATCCTCCTTCTTATGCCCCGTTTCGGTCTCCTGACATTGTTTTTTCCTGCGGGGCTGTCAACTTCCTGATTACTAATTTGCTATGGCATCGTCAAAAGCAAAGTCTGACGGTGCAAAATCGATCTTCTTTACAAATGCCGCCGCTTCCGTAGCCCCATACACTCTTTCCATTCCCGAATCTTCCCACTCTACCGACAATGGGCCTTCGTACTGGATATCATTCAACGCACGGATGATCTCTTCAAAATTTACATCCCCGTGTCCCAGAGAACGGAAATTCCATCCTCTCTTTGCATCCCCAAAATCAATATGGGAGCCCAAAAGACCGCTTCTTCCGTCCAGTGTGACAGCCGCATCCTTCATATGTACGTGATAAACCTTATCTGCAAAATCCCTTACAAACAGTTCCGGTTTGATCCCCTGCCAGATCAGATGGCTTGGGTCAAAATTCAGGCCGAAGCACGGGTAATCCGCCATTTTTTCCAACAGACGCTTCGTAGAATAATAGTCAAAGGCGATCTCTCCCGGATGTACCTCCAACGCATATTTGATCCCTTCCTGTTCAAACACATCCAGAATCGGCGCCCACAGGTCATGGATCTCCTGAAAGCCCTTTTCCACCATCTCCTCTGTTGTCTGAGGGAAGGAGTACAGATATTTCCAGATCGGAGATCCCGTAAAGGAGGTTACCACGTAACAGCCCAGCTTCTTCGCCGCCACAGGTGCATATTTCATGTATTCGATCCCCCAGGCGCGGATCGCATCAGGCTTGTCCGCCAGTTCGGCCGGTGCAAAGTTGTTAAGCCGTGGATCATTATAATCGCCGACACACTGCCCGATGATATGTGTCGCCAGCGCCTCGCATTTCAGATCATATTTTGCCAGCAGAGCTTTTACTTCTTCCACATAAGCGTCATCCTCCACTGCACGCTTCAGATCCAGATGGTTCCCCCAGGTCGCAAGCTCTACGCCTTCATACCCCATTTCTTTTGCCAGCCGAAACATCTCCTCCATCTCAAGGTCCGCCCACTGACAGGTCATAAGTGTTACTAATCTTGACATACTACTTCTCCTCCTTGATTGACAAATTTGGATACCTTCGTATGCAAAGGACTCCTCCTTTGGATACATAAGATATTTCTTCCTGATTCTATTATATTTGTTGGAACAGGTTACTTTAGGGTAAGTTTGTTTTTTCTCCATGATTAGTTTGCTTTTTTAACAAAACTATGTTAAACTTATCAAAAATTTTGTTGATTTTAACCAAGGAGAACTCATGATCAATGAATTAGAAGTTATCTCACACAAAAATTCGACTTACAACATATTTTTGAATGAGATACTATACCGGACACCACATTTGCATAAGGACTTTGAGATCGGTCTGCTGTTGGAAGGAAATCTGAATATCACAACCCAGGAAAAGGTTTTAAAAATCACACAGAATGACCTGTGGATCTTTAATCCCTTTCAGCTCCATGAATATGAGGCATTAGGCAGCCCCGTATTGATATTGATCATTCAGATCAACCCTGCCTTTTTTTCGTCCTATTTCAGTTCGATAAATAATATAACCTTCTCTCCCGTAGCGATCTCTACAACGGATCCCGCTTATGGAAATTTGTATGAATCACTGATAAAAATCGCAAAATATTCCTTTACGCAGATTGACCGTTATGAACTGAAATGTGCGGCTCTTTTAAATTGCATCTTTGATCAGTTAATGAACTATATTCCTTTTGTTACCATTTCAGATTCTGAAAAACGTACAAAGAAGGGAAAATTGGAACTTATCCGAAAAATAACTGCCTATATAGACGAAAATTATTATCACAAATTGCTGCTTTCGGATATTGCCAGAGAGACAAATCTTACCGTCAATTATCTCTCTCATTTTTTTAAAGATTCTATCGGCATCTCCTTTCAGCAGTATCTGGCGAAGATCCGATGTACCCGGGCCTGTATCCTGCTTCGTACGACAGAATTGTCTTTATTTGACATCAGTATCAGCTGCGGCTTTTCAGATGTGAAATATTTTACAAAAAATTTTCAGGAATTTTATGGGAAACATCCAAAGGATTTCAGGAAGATTTCAGCCCAGGAAGTTGAAATTCCGTTTTACCCCCCCCTTAAAAACTAAGTCCTTAACCACTGTTGAGAAGAAATTCTCCTTGAATACAAGCAAGAAGATCATTCGTTATTATTGTGAAAAGTTAGGGATATAAATTCCCCCGCTATTGCGGGGGAAAACATGAAATGAGCACTTATTTCTGTTTTTAATATTTTTTACAAAGACAATAAATCTAAAATTGTGTAAACTCCGGCATTGTCAAAATCTCTCCGCCACGCATAGCCGATTCATGCGCAAGAATTCCTGCCACATTCCAGTTCGCTGCTACCACAGAGTTTACGTGCGCCGGCCTTCCTTCCAGAATTGCCGTGACAAATTCCTGCACCAAATGAGGATGAGATCCGCCATGACCGCTTCCCTGAATAAAGGAAACATGGTTCTCATCAATGATCTGATTTTTCAATGTAAATTTCTTGATCTCATCCGGCAGCATATCATCCGTATCGGGAATTTCAATATGTTTTGCATCCTCATATCCCGTATAAATCACAGGGCCTTCGTCCACACACTGTTCCCATTCAAAAGATTTCTTGGATCCATAGAAATCAAAGCTCTCACGATACTGACGAATGGTATCAAACAATGTGCGTGTCACTTCCCCTGCCACATCACTGTCCGCAAACGTTAACTGCACGGACTCTGCCGCAAAGGGAGAATTGTACTGCTTGATATACTCTTCTTTGATCCTTCCCGAACCGATACAGCGTACTGTCTCAATGGGTTTTTGCAGAATTTCAGATAACGGCGCAATTGCATGGGTCGGATAATGCATAGGCGGCATGCCGTACCAGTATTCCGGCCATCCCGGCAGACCCATATTTTGCTGATGCGAACCGCGCAAAAACTGTAACCGTCCGATCTCGCCATTTTCATACATTTTTTTGAAGTACAAAAACTCTCGTGTATATACAGATGTCTCCATCAGCATATATACCTTCCCGGTTTCTTTTTCCAGCCTGCAGATCTCTTCACACTGCTCCACAGTCATTCCCATCGGAACGGTGGAAGCCACATGCTTTCCCGCTTTTAATGCTTTTACTACAAAGTCATAATGAGAAAGCAGATCCGTATTGATATGTACTGCATCGATCTCATCATCCATGAGCAGTTCATCATAGTCTGTGTATCTCTTCTCTATGCCCATTGCGTCTGCAAATTCATTTAATTTCTGTTCATTCCTTCTGCAGACAGCAGCACATTCCGATTTATGATATGCCTGATAGATCGGAACAAATTCTCCGCCGAAGCCTAATCCTACTACCGCCACTCTTACTTTATCTTCCATATTTCCTCCTCCCTTACCATAGACCTGGATTTTCGCATTTAACATATCCGTTATTTTTCGGACATATTATTATCAAATCAATATTTGAAAGATTTCAAATTAAAGAAATACCTTTCTCAAAAATGGAATACCCTTCTCGGCAATATACTCCGGAGATTCGGAAAATGGACGCCATACGGAAGCGGATTTTGCGATTTCCTTACAATCCGGCGTAAAGGACTCTATAATACAATACTTATCATATTCAGCATCCTTAACGGCTGCCGCAATCGCCTGCCAGTTGAAGTTATCCTCCCCGGGTGTTCCTCTGTTATTTGCACAGGTATGCAGATCTAATATTTTTCCCTTAGCTGCCCGAATGGCTGCAGGTATATCAGACTCTTCAATATTCATATGGAAGGTATCCAGCAAAAAGCCTACATTGTCATATCCGATTCGATCTATCAGTTCCAGCCCCTGCTCCACAGTATTGATAAAATCCGTCTCAAAACGGTTCAAAGTTTCAACTCCCAATTGAATGCCATGTTCTCCGGCATAATCAGCAGCAATCTTCAAATTTTCCACTGCCCATGCCCACTGCTGCTTTTTCTCCTCCGGCGTCAGCGGACGTGCTTTTCCGCATGCAGAATAAATCGGTCCTACAATAACCTTCGTGCCGATCTTCACAGACAGATCCACCATATCTTTGATATACTTTACACCATTGGCACGGTAATCCGGATTTACGGATGATACATCGCGGGTATCGCCAAATGCTCCGCACATGGTAGGAGTCTCAATGCCGGTCACTTCTTTTGCTGCATTGATCTCATCTGCATCTAAAGTCGAAAAATCTTCTGCTGTGATCTCGTAAATATCACAACCATATTTTTTTGCTTTGCTGAATTGTCCTAAAGGATCACTAAAAGGCGATTGCCACGCCAGTGAACTAATACCAAATTTCATACTGTACCTCCAATCATTGTCATAAGTAAAGGGATTCTGCAAGAATTTCCTTACCCTCTTATAACTTAATAGCTGTTTTTAAAAAGGGGCCCAACTATCTTGAGCCCCTTGTAACTCTTCTCTACTTGTAAGTGAAATTTAAAATATTAAAAACTAATATTTTCTGATTTTTGCATTGATTTCATTAATTGAATGTAATAAGACCCTCTGCAGATTTAAAGGTCGCTTCATCATTAATATCATAATTAATTTCGCCGTTGCTTCTCATTTCCATATAATTTTCAGCGTCATATGGAATCAAAGTAAGATCATTTACATTACCATTATTAAACGGCAATAAAGATGGGCAAATATACTGTCTATAAGTCTCTCCTTTGAAGTATGATACAACCTGCTGATAGCACAAATCTGCTTCCAGGGTAGGTGTCTGGTTAACATCCATTGTCTCTTTACCTTCTGCTACCCATGTCCAGGATTTTTCTTTTCCATTGGAAGATCCCAGCCAGTAATTACCCGGATCTAAACCTGCTTCTTCCAAAGCCTGGATCGCACCGTCCATCATCTCATCATTCTGTACATATAAACCGTCAAAACCATCTGCTCCAAAAGCTGTGATAGCATCTGCAACTACAGATTTTGCAGGATCTGCCTGCCAATCGCCGGATGCCCACTGAACGATTTCAAGATCCGATCCGCCGCTTGTCTTGTTGATAGCAACATCCTCATAGGAACCGCCAATATCTTTTCCGGCTTCCTCATAAGCCTGCAGAAAACCAAGGGACTGCGCTGCTGCTGTTCCCTGTCCTAATTTACCTTCAACCATAACCAGTTTTGTTACACCAGCTCCATTATTCCAGCTTAAAGCATCTTCGCCAGCCATAACACCGGATTCCTGGAAATCATATCCTGAATATCCTGCCAGTTCTCCGCCTTCCGGAACACTAGGTGCATGTGTCAGTGCAAAATACGGAATGCCCGCATCATTCGCTTTCTGAATACATTCCGCTGTAATCTCCGGGGAATTCTGAACAACGATGATCGCATCTACACCAGCAGTAATGAAATCCTCTACTGCTGCCAGCTGCTCGGAAGAGGTACCCTGTCCAACTTTATCAATGATCTCCCAATCAGCAGTCTCTGCATTTTCAGCAACCAGAGCTTCAAATACTTCATAACCGGCTTTGTAATAATCATCCGCCGCATCCTTGTAATATCCAATTGTCTTTCCACCGATGCTGCTGTCAGACGAGCCTTTTTCCGTGTCTTCTGTTTTTGCTGCGGAATCGCCTGCCGGCTGTGTGTCATCTGCTTTGCTTCCGCACGCACCAAGCGCCAGTACCATAGCTGAACATAAAACCACGCTTAATACCTTCTTTTTCATTTTGTAATCCTCCTTTACATGTTTCACTTACCAGATAAGAATTTATTATCAACAGGAAAATCCTATTAACAACGTCACAAATCTATTTCTGTAATGCTCATATCATTTTTAAACTTATACTATTTGTTCTGTTCGTTTAATGCCTCTGCTTTCTGGCGGCGAAGTGTATTCTTTTCTGTAATCAAAGCAGAAACTGCACCAATCGCTACCGCTACGATTATGATCGCTCCCTTTGCAACATACTGCCATTCAGACTGCAGTTTTAAGACATTCATGGCATTGGTAATAGCGCCGAGCAGAATTACGCCCAGGAAAGTACCCATTCCATTTCCCTTTCCTCCTGACATAGCCACTCCACCAATAACTACCGCAGCAATAACATCGATCTCAAGACCGGCTCCATTGGTTATAATCGCCGTACCTACTCGTGAAAGTAATAATATTGATCCAACTCCAACCAACGCACCATTTATGATATAGGTAGAAAATTTGATCATTCTTACATTGATACCGGACAAATATGCAGCGGAAGGATTTGCACCTACTGCATACACTCTTCTGCCATACTTGGTATATTTCAATACCAGCCAAACGATTACGGCAACTATGATAAATATCACTACATAAACAGGAAACGACAGTGTAAGACCCCCGGCAGTTTTCCTGTCCCCAAGCAGATTCGTTTTCAAAAATGCAAACTGCCCTTGGGTCACGATCTCTCTGGATTTACAGATCAACAGTGCAACCCCTTGAAAACAAATGCTTCCGCCCAGAGTAATAATGAAGGGTTCGACCTCCAGTTTTGCGATAATCCATCCCATAATTGCCTGCAGGCAAATACACACAATCACTGCCGCAAGGATAGATACACCCAGGGGAGCGCCCCAGTCAATCACGGCTTTCGCTGCCAAAATACCGCCCAGCGAATTCAGATAGCCGACAGACAGATCAATGCCTCCGGCAATCATGACAAGCGTCATACCTGCTGCCATAATGCCCACAACCGAATTCTGCATTAAAATATTCAGCCAGTTTGTTACTGTAAAAAATTTGAATTCTCCACCGATCAGCTCGGCAACAAACATCGCGGCAATAAATCCGATCAGGATAACTAAAACCGTGGTAATATCACTTTTTTTCAGAAAAGATAATTTTTTTGCCTTTACTTTTGTACCTTCTCTCATATCTTTTTTCCTCCTATGGAGAGCTCTAAAATATTTTCTTCGGATATTTCTTCCCGCTTCAACATTCCGGTCACTCTGCCATCCTTCATAACAAATACACGATCACTCATGGAAACCACTTCCGGCGTATCGGAAGAGACCATAATGATAGCTTTATTTTCTTTCAAAAGATTCATCATAATCTGGTAGATCTCCTGTTTTGCCCCCACATCAATCCCCCTTGTGGGCTCGTCGAAAATAAAGATATCTCCATTGGTAAGAAACCATTTTGCCAAAACAACTTTCTGCTGATTCCCACCGGACAGATTTCCCACCAATACCGCTGCGTCATTCGCTTTCGTTGTCAGCTTCTTTATATATTCATTTCCCGTCTTCATTTCTTCTGACGGATTTACCAGTACGCCTTTTTGCTTTACCAGATTCGCAATGATCGTATTCCTTGCAATGGTATGACTTAAGAAGAGTCCCGTATGCTGTCTGTCCTCCGTGATATAACACATTTTATTTTTTATCGCATCGCCCGGACTTTTATAATTAACAGCTTTTCCATGAACCTTGATCTCGCCGGTCAGTTTTTGAGCGCCTCCAAACAGCAGATCCATAAGTTCACTTCGTCCTGCTCCAACCATACCGGCAAATCCGACGATCTCTCCGCGCTTCACATCAAAAGATACATTTTTCACACCATTTCCGGTCAGATTTTTTACTTCCAGCACAGTTTCTCCCGTGGGATAATACTCACGGGTATAAAACGCCGAGGCATCTCTGCCTACCATATCCCGTACAAGCTGAGGCTCATCGATCTCGTCCACACCGACTGTTTTGATATAAATCCCATCTCGCAACACCGTAATATAATCTGCAATCCGGAATACTTCATCCAAATGATGCGAAATATAGACAATGCCAATGCCGCGTTTTTTAATCTTGTCTACGATTTCAAGCAGGTTATCGATCTCCTTTGCCGAAAAAGATGCTGTCGGCTCATCCAATATGATCATCTTGCAATCAAACACAAGAGCTTTTGCTATTTCAACAATTTTCTTTTCCCCGGATGTCAGATCCCCCACGATCTCATCCGGTTTCAGATTACTGTGCAGATACTCCAATACCTCTTTTGTTTTTTGGCGCATCTCTTTCTTTTGCATAATGCCGTATTTTGATATTTCCATACCGGCAAATATGTTTTCTGTGATGCTCAATGTTTCAAATACATTGTGTTCCTGATAAATTGTCTGAATTCCCAGCTCCATAGCAGTTGACGGATCCAACTTTACGAGCTTTTCATCAAAAAATATTTCCCCGCCCTCGTCAGGCTGATAGGCGCCTGAAAGAGTTTTGATCAAAGTAGACTTCCCTGCACCATTCTCTCCGCATATGCAGTGAACAGTACCGGCATGCAAAACAAAGTTGATATTTTGCAGCGCCTTAACACCGGGAAATGTTTTAGAAACATTGGACAATCGTATAATCTCTTTTGCCATGCTGCCCTCTCCTTACTATGTTATCCTTTGGTCAAGAATATCATGATTACCATTTGGATACCCGATTTATTTGCTTTTGTCATGTGACAAATATGTCATTTCCATCTCCGCAAATCTGTGTATTTCAGGATCCGAAAACAGCTTCATTTTAATCAATTCCCATCAGTAATCTCATAACATACATTTCAAGTCCTTCAAAATCTCTGTTTTCTACACATTTTTTCTGGAAATCATAATCAAATCTGTCAACCTTTTCCTCCAATGCACGGAATATATCCAGAGAATTCTGCAAATGCTTATAGCTGTCCTCATCGGTAGTAGTTCTCATAGCCTTTACATCCAGCCCCACATATTCGCCATGCTCGCCATAACCATTTTCTTTCAAAACTTTTACCTGATTAAATGCCGCTCTTAAATTCTCTACACCAAAAGATTTGTCCTGATCATATTTGATTCCATTCTGATCATTTAAATGCACCGTCATCAATTTACCCATAGCCAGCGCAAATCCAATCTCATGAGCCGGATCTAATCCTGCCAGAATCGCATGAGCGCTTTCCAGATTTCCGCCTACACGGCTTGGATCTATCGTAGCTGCTGATACCGCCATAACATGTCCCATTGTTCCGCAAATACTTCTGTCGATCGGCTCATTTGGCTTCGGTTCAATGCAGATACGGATCTTCGGATCATATTCCAACATTTTATTGATCGCTTCAATCAGCTTCTTAGTTGCCCATACCGGAGATTTTGACTCTGCACATAAGGTTCCTTCTCTTGCCAGCCATAATACGACCATGTCGCAATCAAGTTCATTGGCGATATCGATGGAACGATATGCTCTCCACATTGCATATTCCCGGTCCTCCTTGGAAGTGCTCATAAAACCGCCGTCAGCAGTATGACCATCCATCCAAAGTCTCGGCGCAACAAATTCTGCAGCCAACCCATATTTATCAAGCTTTTTCTTTAATTCTCTGGCCTTTTCCTTAATTTCTTCCTCTGTGTAATGATTGATCTCCGGTACTGCATCATCATCATGGAATTGAATTGCCGAAAACCCCATCTCAGCAAATTTCGCCAGCTTCTCATCAAAATCGATTTCCTTTCTGGTGGCCGGTCCGTACGAATCAGCTCCCGAATGCACATTCCAGGGTCCCACAGAAAATTTAAATTTTGACATATTCGTTACCTCCCTTTCTTTACCTGCTCCTGATGTTTCTATATTCAGAACTAGACAGATTTTTTTGAATCCCATTCAAATTTCAAACTGAGTAGTTACAATAAAGTAAGTATATATTTTCTCTGCCATCCGCACCTGTACACATATGTTTTTTTCGCCAGACAAATTTGTGATTTTTTCCAATAAAAAAGAAGCCCTATGAGAAACATATTTCCCATCTGACTTCTCTCTTCTGCGCTTCAGCAATGATTATTGACTTCTTTTCTGAATGGATACTCTTTTATTTCAAAATATCAAATACATTTTGAAATAAGGGAGCTAAATATATTATTCCTATTTCAAAATCTAAGCCATAGGATTTTATGTCGATTTATAACTCTTTTTCATAACAACAAAAAGCTAAACGCTGTTTCGCTTATCCATTGCCGCAATGTATAAAAAGTCATTCATTGAACAATTTCGCCGGATATAAATCAAAAAGAACAAATTTACCCGTGAATCAGCTCACGTAAATTTGTTCTTTCTGATTTCCGCCCCAAACTCACTGCTCCAGCATATTCTCAATAAGAATTCCGTATCCTCTTGTGGGATCGTTCACAAGGACATGGGTTACAGCTCCAACCAGCTTACCGTTCTGAATGATTGGCGACCCCGACATCCCTTGCACAATACCCCCTGTCTTTTTTAATAACGATTCATCCGTTACCCGTATCAGCATACTCTTATTTTCATCCTTGCTATTCATAGTCACATCCTCGATCTCTATCTCATAGCTCCGTATCGTTCCGTCTACATCTGACAGGATCGTAGCAGGACCATTCTCCACCTCCTGTTTATGCCCTATCTGCATGGCGGTGTTGTCCAGCAAACTGTCCGAAACACTGGTAACCGTTCCAAAAATACCGCAATCTGTATTTGAGTCTATGGTTCCCATATAATTATCATTTCGGAAATAAATCATTCCCACCAGCTCTCCCGGTGTTCCTTTCTCGCCCCGATTTACTGCCACGATCTCAGATTCATATAATTTTCCTTCTTTTATATTAATAAGTTCATCTGTTTCACTGTCACTGATACCATGTCCTAAAGCCCCATAATTACCATCTCCATCAATATATGTGATCGTCCCCACTCCCGCCAGGTCATCTTTGACCCAGATTCCCAACTTGTAAGCTCCTTTTTGGGTTTCTACCGGACAAACTTTGCAGTCCATTTCCTCTCCATCCCGTTTTATAGTTAATACCATATCCTTTCCTTCACTCTGATTTACCGCATTTATCACATCCTCTTTTTCCGTTACCTCCACTCCATCAACAGCAAGAATGTAATCTCCCGTATTCAATATATGACCACAGGGATCTTGTTTCTTTCCATCTATGGATGTGACCGTATCTGTATCTGCCACATACACGCCATCCATCTCCAAAAGCAGCCCCGCAGCCAATCCACCGGGAATGACTTCCTGATCTTCCGTCACATGAACAGTGACCTGCTTAATAGGGATGACCCCCAAAAATTTACATGTTACCTGATAAACATCTTTACCAGTAGATGCAAATACTTCCTCCTCACTTCCTCTTTCATAGGAAACTGGAATTTTACTGCCTATGCAAATATCCTGTTTGCTCGTTACATTGATGTCGTTTGGGATTTCCCACAGAAGCATCCCCCACGCAAACACAAAGGTCTCAGCCAGCATGGCAAAAAATATCCATTTCCTGTTTTTTTGAAACCAGCGAAATATTTTCATTTTTATTACCAGACCTTCTTCTATTGTCATCAAAAAAAGGATACATCCAACATTGTGTATCCCTTTTCCTCAATTAGTATATGATTTTTTTGTGCCTGCAATCTGGTAGCATATTTCCGCTTCTGCCATTATTTTTTAGCTTTCGTCATTTATTTTTTAGCTTTCGCCATTTCCTTCATTTCCTGTGCGCTTTGAAGCACTGTATCAGTAATCTTAACACCGCCAAGCATTCTTGCAAGCTCAGTTACACTTTCTTTCTCATCAAGCATACGTATCTGGGAAACAGTATTCCCATTTTCTGCCATTTTTTCGATAAGAAAATGCTGGTCTGCCATAGCTGCGATCTGAGGCAAATGGGTAATGCAGATAATCTGATGATTCCGACCGGTGGTATTCATCTTCTCCGCCACCATCTGAGCTGTTCTGCCGCTGATGCCACTGTCTATCTCATCAAAGATCAGCGTCTCTATATCATCATTTTCAGCCAAAACGGTTTTTAAAGCCAGCATAATTCGGGAAAGCTCTCCTCCGGAAGCGATCTGCTCCAATGGCTTTAGGTCCTCTCCCGGATTTGTGGAAATGTAAAATCTTGCGTCATCAATGCCATTTTGCGTAAAATGATCCGTTGCTTCAAAACGCATATCAAACTGAACATCTAAAAAATTCAAATCGATCAGCGACTGTGTTACTTCTTTTACAAGAGTCTTTGCATATTTTTTGCGGATCGAGCTGATTTTATCCGAACGTTTCTTTACAATTTCCTTAGATTTTCTATAATCATCTTCCAGATTTTTCCTGTAAATATCATAATTTGTCAGTTGATCCACCCGGGCCTGCTTTTCCTCCTTCTGTGCCAGAATCTTTTGAATAGAATCTCCATACTTTGATTTTAAATGATTGATCTCATCCAGACGTTTCTCTGTCTGTGCAAATAACTCCTCTGAAAAATCTGCATCGGACAAATAGCCGGACAACTCATGATTAAAATCACTCAAAAGGCTGTCTAATTCTCCCAACTGATCCGAAAGCCCCTGTATCGTTTCATCGTACTCACTGACAGAAATCAACTCCCGCAGCGCATGGCCGATCATATCCGAAGCATTTTCCATAGCATTGCCCGTCAATTCATAAGCCGTGCCCGCTGCCTCCATGATCCTTCTTCCGTTGGAAAGCTTGCGGTATGCAGTCTCAAGCTCTTCATCCTCTCCTGTCACTAGCCCCGCCTGTTCAATTTCATCGATTTCATACTGCAAAAAGGAAAGCTCCCTTGCCTGCTGCTCCTCATCCAAAGAAGCCTCATCCAGCTTTTTTTTCTTTTCCTGATACTCACGATATTCCAAGAGCAAAGCTCTCTTCTCTTTCGCCAGCTCTTCCCCCGCATAATCATCCAGATATTTCAAATGATTTTTCTTTGAGAGAAGGGACTGATGCTCATGTTGTCCATGGATATCGATCAAAAGCGACGCCACACTTCTAAGATGAGAAGCAGATACTGTCTCCGAATTGATCCGGCATACACTTCTGCCGGACATGATCTTGCGGGTCATAATAACTTCGCCATCCTCGGGATAGACCTCAAGCTCCTTCAATTTTTCTAAAATATGAGTATTCTTTATATGAAAAATGAGCTCCACAAGGGCATAGTCCGCATCTTTGCGCACCATGTCTTTGGAAGCTTTTTCTCCCAGCGCCAGATTCACAGAACCGATAATGATAGACTTTCCGGCTCCGGTTTCCCCTGACAATATATTCAGACCTCTTTCAAAATTTACTTCCGCCTCATCAATAAGGGCAAGATTCTTCACATGTAAACTCTGTAACATAAATGTCTTCTTTCTACTCTCTCTATACTATTCTCTGTCAGCCATTTTGCATTACCTTTTATTTTTTCACATCATCAGATGCTGCAAAATATATCACATTTTATCCTTCAAAACCATTTCATCAGATCTCATTCATCATGCATCTTAATCGCCTCGTCAGATCTCATTCATCATGCATCTTAATCGCCTCGTCAGATCTCATTCATCATACGTCTTAATCGCTTCATCAGATTTTCCGTATCCTGTGTGGTGCGGACAGCGCACATGATCGTATCATCGCCTGCAATGCTTCCTACGATCTCATGAAAATTCATAGCGTCAAGCGCTGCGGCCACCGCCATTGCCATACCGGAAACCGTCTTGATTACCAGTATATTCTGCGCCATGTCCATAGAAATAAATCCATCTTTAAAAACCCGGATGAATTTGCCTTCCATATCATCACTTTTTTCTTCCAAAGAAGTATACTTTTGCCGCCCCTTACCGATAGAAAGCTTGGTAAGCTTTAATTCCCTGATATCTCTGGACACGGTTGCCTGCGTCACAGAATAACCTTCCTGATTCAGTTTTTCACAAAGCTCTTCCTGTGTTTCTATTTCATATTTTCGGATAAGCTCTAATATTTTTGCATGCCTTTTCGTTTTCATCGGCGCATTTTCCTCCTTAGGATCTGCAAAAAGCTGACGCGGTTCAGCTTTAAAATCTCTGTGCTGGTTGCCGCTTTTTTCACTAAAATCTTATCTCCAACCTTCATATGGATAATGCGGTCTCCGTCAAAGCTGACATATGCGGTCTCATCCCTTTCCGGACGTCTGGCAGCCAGTTCGATGGTAATATTTGCATCTGCCCCCACTACAATACTTCTTGACATGATATCATGGGAATTGATCGGCGTAATCAGAATCAAGTGAGCCTTGGGGTCCACGATCGGTCCGCCTGCCGACATATTATAACCGGTGGAACCGGTGGGGGTTGCGATCAATATTCCGTCTGCGCCATATGTGGCCAGATATTCTCCGTTGACCGATACTTCTAAGTTAATAAGCTGGGACATCCCTGTTCTGTGAATTACAATATCGTTCAAGGCAAAGGTAACCTGGCCCAGATCTTTGCCATGAACTTCACATCCCTCCAAAAGCATCCGGTTTTCCACATCATACTCATTCTCAAACATTCGGTCAATCGCAGTAAATATGGTGCTTCGTTCCAGCTCACACAAATATCCCAATGTACCCAGATTCACTCCAATCATAGGAATATCAAGCTGTGCCAGATCTCTGGAAGCCCGTACCAGCGTACCATCGCCGCCAAGCACTATGATGCATTCCGTATCGACCGGAATATTTTTCGGCTTATTTTCTCCGCCATTTTCCCGCCAATTTGACTTTGAGCTTACAAAATAACCACAAGTACCGCCTTTTTTGATTATGTAATTTTGGATTTCCTGCGTCACAGTCAAATTTTCATCTTTATGTTTGTTCGTTATAATAAAAAAATTCCGCATCTTATTTGTCAAGTTCGGCATGCGCCTGCTCTACCACGGCATTTGCATCCACTGTTTCCTCCTGTAAACCCTTTCTGCCCTTTTCAATATGCATCAAATATTCTATATTTCCCTCGGGACCTTTAATAGGGGAATATTCCAGATTCAAAATCCGAAATCCTATTTCTTCTGCAAAAGAAAGTACTTTATGAATCACTTCCAAATGGACTGCCTTGTCACGGACAACTCCCTTCTTCCCTACCTTTTCTCTTCCCGCCTCAAACTGGGGCTTGATCAGACAAACCATCTGTCCGCCATCCCGAAGCAGCTCTTTCGCCGGACCGAGCACTTTGGTCAGAGAGATAAAGGATACATCTACAGAAGCAAAGTCTAACACATCCTCGATATCCGCAGGTGTCACATACCGGATATTTGTTTTTTCCATGCAGACTACCCGTTCATCCTGCCGAAGC
>CAZLZX010000016.1:0-22830 GCA_964564095.1 uncultured Eubacterium sp.
CTATACTATAGTAAAAGCAGAGTATCACAAATCGTACTCTGCTTTAAAATTCTATGAATTATAAAATACAAAATCACTCTACAATTCCTCTGTTTTATAAACGGCATATCCTTCATAATAATAGCTATGGTCAATGCCCTTCCTATACACTTCTCTATCATTAATCTGATCTGTAAGCGCCTGTTTCAAAATATATTTAATCTCGATATCTTTGATCGGGCTTCTTTCCATTGCAAGAAGATAGTCATCTTTAACGACTTTACTCCAATCAATGACCATTCCTATCTCCTTTTTCAAAATAAGATCAAGCCAGATTCTTGTGCTGCGGCCATTTCCCTCTCGGAAAGGATGGGCCACATTCATCTCCACATATTTTTCAATAATCTCATCGAAAGTAGATTGCGGCATTTTTTCTATATTCTCTATAGCCGCCTGCAAATACATAACTGGAGCAAATCTGAAATTCCCCTTCGCTATATTTACATCACGCATTTTCCCCGCAAATTCATAAATTTCTTCAAACAAATACTTATGAATTTCCGCAAGGCATTTGTATGTCCCAGCTTCCAACTCATCCAAATAACCACTGTCAAACAATGCAAGCGCTTTTCTTTTACTCATTTTTTCCTCAACCCGGGCAAGCTCTGCCGAGTCGATGATACCCAATTTATTTTCAAGCGTCATATTGATTATCCTATTTCCTTCTATAAATTCCTCTTCTTTCCTTTTTACAGGCTAATCCTCTTCCACAAACTGAATCCTCACGCCATTGGGATCTGTCACAAAGAAAAATTTTGCATGTGGATTCGGAAAGATCATCTCTCCCGGCTGTAATCCCTTTTCCTCTAATGCCCTGTGATATCCCGCAGCATCATCTACTTCAAATCCCATAGAAATTCCTTCGCCGGAATATGCCCCCTGCAAATTTTCTACCAGCTCTACACAGGTTTCTCCTTTTTCATTTCCAAGAAATACGATCTTATGCGCCGGATTTTCCCGCATGTCCCGCTGAATTTTCAAACCTGCGATATCCAGATAAAATTGAACCGAATCATCCAGACACTTTGTCATGATCGTCACATGTGCCATCTTCATATCACAACTACCTCCTGTCTCAAAGAAAATACCTCCGTATTTTTAAATAAAGCTTGTTTTTTAATACCGGCATACAACTTGCAAGCCATTCAAATAACAAATTCATACACCGCTGCTTCTAAAACAGTTTCTTTCCGAGTTCATAGGCCTGCGCCGGGAAATCAGTGGTCTCAATATCTTCCGCCTTCCAACAGCCTGCCCCTACAATAATGCCCGCATTTTCCCATTTTAAATACTTCACACACCCGTTAAAAGAAGCAATTGCTCCTTCTGCCGACTCCATCTCTTCATCGGCCATAGTCAACATCAACGCTGCCTTTTTATGATTATGAAGAGCAGCATCATTAGCATAAAAACGATCCATCACGACCTTGATCTGCGCATTCATTCCATAATAATAGATCGGAGACACAAAAATTACTGCATCTGCTGACAGCAATACCGGATTTAACTCTTCCATATCATCCTTAAATGCACAACCCGTATCTGTATTGTGACACTTCTCGCAGGCAATACAAGGATGAATATTTTTAAATGCCGCATCAAAGCGACAGACCTCATGTCCTGCTTCTGTAGCTCCTTTTATAAATTGTTCTGCTAACACTACGGATGTTCCCTTCCTATGAGGGCTTCCTGTAATCACTAATATTTTCATTTATATTACCCCACGATCGTCAAATTCTCATCTGCTTTTTATATTTTAACATCGTACGAACCGGATGTCATGCATTATATATCGCAAATTCAAGCTAATTTAGCCCAACCAATACACCTTTTATCAATTATAGATCAGCTTATGTATGGAAATTCCTTTCGTTAAATTTGCACACCTTCTTCTTAAATACAACGAGACCCGAAGAATTGTCTTCGAGTCCCATGAAAAACACCTACATTTTTTACATTATCATATTATGTTCTTCCCTCCCAGCAAATCTAACACGCTTTATTTTCCTCATCCAGATAATTTCTGCCAAGCAAACGATCATCAAAAAATACCGCATTCAATATCGCAAAAACCGTCAGGATCATCAGCACAATATAAATCTCCTGAAAACTCTGACCTGCTACTACGACCACAACCAGAGTGTCAAGGAAACCGCTGAATATATGTTTCTGCACAGAAATACGGTTAAATACCGTCTGAACAAATGTGAAGAAATATTAGAAACTGACTTAAACAATATGAGTAGAAATATCGGTATATACTTTTCACTGAAAGTGCTTAACTTTTTGCAGAATAATCCCAACAAATGACCTGCATGTTTTTCAGATATTCCCCTTCCTTTGTCCTGTATCGACCATTTTTCCTTTTGTTTATCAGGAATATGATCTGTTAAACAGTTTAATGAAAGCGGGGATATTTCTCAATGTTGATATGCATAAAAACTCTTCGGTATTTTTATTAATAAAGAACAAAAAATTTAATAAAACTAGTACGTAAACAACTGCACCCAGTATTTTACTCCTTTTTCATCCTGATAATATCCTACTCCAATGTATTTATAATTTTTGTTTAAAATATTAGCACGATGTCCGGAACTATTCATCCATCCTTCCATGACTTTTTCCGGAGATTTCTGCCCATAAGCTATATTTTCTCCGCTTCCTGAAAAGGAAACCCCCTGTGATTTCAATACACTGCTGAAATTACTTCCATCCGGCCTTGTGTGAGAAAACTTCTGTTTTATTTCTTTTGCTCTTATATTTGCAGCCGCCGTAATCTTGGTCTGCACCTCAAGTGCCGGAAGACCAGCCTTTGCCCGCTCTTCATTCACAAGCTTTACTACCTGCTGCGCATAAGAAGATTCATCATCGTTCGACTCATCTGCCCCAGGTTTTTGTGTTCCCGGTAATTGTCCTTCCGAAGAACCCGGTGTGTTGGGAGACGGTGTTTCGGAAATGTCTGTATCCGGTGTTCCCGAATCTGGAATTGTCGTGTCCGGCGTCTCTGCACCGGATGCCCCTGTATCTGGTTTTGCAGTATCCGTAATCCCCGCATCCGGTTTTTCCACATCCGGATGCCCCGGATCTGGTGTAGATGTCTCTATTCCTGGTTTTTCCGAACCGGAAATACTTGTATCCGGAATTTCTACGTCCGGATTTATTGTATTCTGACAGGAATTTCCCGTATTTGCGATAATAACGCCATGTTTGATTACAATCTGTTTCAAACATTCAAATTTTTGACCGACGATCCTGTGAATACTTCCATCCACCTGAACCTGTACCGTCTTTACTCCGCTTGCATTTGCAGTGACTGGTGCGATCCCAACTGCCACTGCTGATAATAACGCCATTGATAATAATACCTTTTTCTTCATTGCCGCCTCCTTAAATGTTACATATTTGTTACAATTTATACACTAACATGTTACATTTATAAATTCCATAAGTAAATTTTTCCAAAGGCACTGCATCAACAGCTCTTCTCTATTGCTTTACAACCTCAGATAACGCACGTGCTATGTCCATATCACATGCACATTCGCCTTTTCCTATCAGCTCTATCGGCGCTTTACCTAATATTGCAGCCGCCAGCGTAAATGCAGCAAGCCTTGAACCTGCTGCACTTGCATGCTGTCCATCCTCTGCATACAATTCAATCCTGGATTCCATTTCATGGTATTTCCACCAGACATCCCCTACCGGCGCTACCAGGCAATGATGATCTGATCCGATTTCCCGATAAACCCGGCTTACCTCCGGCTGTTTATCAGGTCCATCTGCTTTCGCAGTCCACGTCATATACAATACGGGATTTGCACCTGCATCTTTGATTAAGCGAATTAACTTTTCGGCTGATATCCTCATAATATCAGGGTCGCCCATCGGATGCGCCGTATGCTGCAACACTACATAATCATATTCTCCATATAAAATATTGAACCTTACCTCGGGCTGATTCACATGAAAATCCCATCCCATACCGCCATGGGCCAGCATCATAACTTCCGTTTTTACACCCCACGCCTCACAGATTTCTTTAAAGATCTGAGGCATATCGTTCACATAAGTGTGGCTGTTTCCTATAAATAA
The DNA here is from genome assembly GCA_964564095.1 of uncultured Eubacterium sp. Lineage (GTDB taxonomy): Bacteria > Bacillota > Clostridia > Lachnospirales > Lachnospiraceae > Brotonthovivens. The sequence continues at coordinate 4,132 of CAZLZX010000016.1, forward strand.
TACTCTCATTTGATCAAACTCCTTTGTCTTCAGTATACACGGAACATTACAGCCGATAAAGGAAAATTTTTCTGCTGTCCTTCAAAAAAAATCCTCCCTTTAAATTTTTGAGCGCTATACAGACTGAAAAACGGGAAAACGCATTTGTACGTTCTCCCGTCCATATCATTTACGCCAATATTTACTTTCCAAGTCTCTCCTTCGCTAACTGTCTGCCTCTCTGACAGACCGGAGAATACAGACAGCATCTGTGTACACAGCCGTCGCAAAATAAATGTGCGTATTCTTTCCCGTATTTTTCCTCTATCTGCTTTGCATATGTCTGGTCCATTTTATAAGCTCCCTTCATAAATATATGTTATTATGATAAAATTTTAGGAACTGTTTTTCAAGCAAATAACTTGAGAAAAAATATCATTGTACAAAGCCAGTCTAACCCTAATCTTATAAGTCTGGTCTCCTCTTTTACGTCTTGTCGTAAATCCGAGCAAACGGATTCGCAATCAATAATACAACCGCTAATCCAATGCACATTATCACATCTGCCAATAGTATTTTTGTCAAATCATATCCTAAAAACATCATCCAGAAGGAACTTAAAAAGCCTCCCAGATTCATGGCTGCCAACGCTACCGACATCCCCGTTCCAACTGTGGAAGGCGGTGTCGCCAGCCCAATCCAGCCGGTAAATGCCGCAAACTGCCAGTTAAAGCCAATACCGATCAGAGCATACCCTACGCCCATGATCAACCCGGTAGAACCGGCAAAGATGATGTACGCACCCAATGCCACACTTCCAAATGCCAGGAAAAACATAAACCGTTTCAGTCTCTTAAAGATTGGTCCAAATATCAGTCCGGCGAACATTCCTGTCACAGAAAATGCGGTAAGGGCTGTTGCCGCCACGGCAGCTCCGCCCGCATCCCTGACTTCATAGATCGTAGATGCACTCATCATGACACTTAAATTCACGGTCTGGAAAATCAGCAGCAGAATACCTATCACTCCTATAACCTTAACATTCAGTTTTTCTTTCTGATGAGCAGCAAATCCGCACTGTCTTTCTTCTCCGGGGAAATTTTTCCTTTCCCCTGCTCCCGCATTTTTTTCTTTTTCCGTACGGCTGTCCCTTTTTACAAGGTCCTCCTTCGGCAAGAAAAATGACATGATTACCGCCACTATGAAAAATGCATGGCCAAAGAAGGAAAGCTGCCAGGATATATCTGCCAGTACGCCGCTTAACATCTGAAATGCAATGCCTCCAATGTTCATGGAAAATGTGCCGAGACCGATTAAAGCCGCCTGCTTATTTCCTTTAAAATGAGTCATGATCAGAGCATTTCCAAGGGGAGATATCAGTCCTAGGGCAAATCCAAATACCAGTCTTACCAGCAGGATCACTGCAAAATTATCAATACATACCGGTAAAATTCCAAAGATAAGGCAAAGCAGACTTCCTGAAATGGCAAGTGTTTTTGCCTTCATCTTTTTCCCCATGACCGCTCCGGCCACCAGGGAACCTGCAACCATGCTCAGTGTCGCTATCGTTTGAATAAAAGATACATCCTTCCCTTCAAAATGCTTCGCCAATGTCGCAAGCGCCGGTGTGATCGCATTAGAGCCCAATCCCATAAGCGTTAAACTCAGCATCGCCAAAGTTCCCAGCAGCCCAGGATTATTTAATTTTTGTTTTTCCAAAACGAAACCTCCATAATTACTGTTTTTAATCTGCTTTCTGCATATACAGATCTGTTCTTCCAAGAGGTTTTTTGGAACACAGCATCATAAGAATCGCGCCGATCGCGGAACAAATGATCAAACCAATGAATGTACTTGTAAAGCTTCCCGTGATTGCGGATAAACTGCCTACTAACACAAATCCGAAGGAGCGCACCAGTGTATTTAAAATAAATACAACGGTCCACGCAGAGTCAAAGTCATAACGTCCCCAAATAGATGCGGTCATGGAAATAGCCAGATTATTAGAACCACCCATAACACTGGCAAACATTACAATAGCCAGAATCATTGTCGCCGGATTTGGAATCAAAGCAAAAATAACGGATATGATGAAATACACAAACATAACAACACATGTTTTTCTGCTTCCAATACGTTCATCAATGATTCCCCAGATAACAGATGCCGGCATAGCCACAAAGGAAGTAATTCCCATGAGGAAAATCGCCTTGCCCGCATCAATACCGGCATAACCGCACATAGGGATAAAGTTACTCATAATACCTACCGTAAACATTACCAGCACACCGCCGCCGATACCTACAAACCAGGTTTCTTTTGTCATCATCAGTTTTTTTATCGTCCACGGACTGGACTGGCGGTACAAAACACCTTCCTGATGCATCGCCTCCACTTTTTCTTTTGTCATAGACGTATCGTTGTCCGGAAATACTCCGCACTGCTCCGGATCGCTCTTTACCAACAACAGACAAACCACAGCAAGGATCGCAAATCCAATTGCATATAAATCAAAGGAAGCTTCAAAGCTGAATTTTTCAATCATAACGGTCTGACTCTTCATATAAGTACATCCAACCATACAGGATCCAAGTGTTACGATACCCATCGCCAGACCTTTCTTTGTCGGAAACCAGTTCGCAATCAGAGATGCAAGACCGATCTGGCAGTAAGCGCTAGATGCAATAACACAGATCGTATACCAGATCGCATAGGATGCAATCGTTTCCACACGTCCCCACATAAACATGGAAAGCGCCCCTACGACACATCCTGCAAAGATCAGCATTTTAGGACCTTTTTTCTTACACCACCATCCAAACAGCGCTGCCGCAACGATGGACAGCAGATTTGCTACCGTGCCGAAACCATTCAGCACAGATACATCCCAGCCATACATCTGATTGTATTGCTCCATAATAATATTTAAAGATGTAACCGGGCATCCGGAACCTACCCAAAATAAAAAGAAACAAAAAATGATAATCCCCCACCCCTTGATACCAAAGCTAAATTTTTTCATTATGACCTCCTCATAACTTCATCTTATATCCTGTTAAATAACCTCTCCAAAAGTCTCTCTTGTCTGCTAAATTTATCTTTGTGGAAACATCATATATGCTATGTGATTCCATACTACTCTTTCCATGGATCTTTTTCTTCCAGATACTGCATATATTCTTCCAGCGTAAAATCATTATATGCAAAAGAATATTCTATTTTATCCTCCGCTGTCGGCTTATGCAGCGCATGCATTCTGGAGCCCTCAAAGGTTTCATATGGCTCCGGCGGCTGCGGCCAGAATTTACGCACTTTATTTACGTCATATTCTTCACAGAATGACTTAATGCGATCCTCAAATCCGGGCATATCCGTAGGTACAAAATCATCATGAGGACGCTGTTTTGTAAACGGTACGCAAGTCGGACACATAATATCCGGCATGATCTGCAAATGCCATATCTTCCAGTGACCATTTTCTAAAATAAAATCTGCCTGATATTTTCCATACATCCAGTTCGGATCATATTCACAGTTTGGATCTGTCGGGTCCGGTTTCGCAGTTTCCGGTCCGAAAGTCTGCCATTCCGCCTTTGCCGTTTTTCCATCTGCCGCAACTTCAATCAGCGGATTATAGATCGGATGCTCGCAATACCAGCCTTTCCTTCCGTCCCCCACTGCCTCTTCATGCTTTGCAATACCGGCAACATAATTTTCATAAAGCCCTTCCGGTCCATGGTACTGCCCCCACATAGCGATCTCGATCGCCACCCCCGGCGTCCGCATTGCAAACTGATCCAGACATTCTTTTTGACGTCCGCCGGAATGATAATAGTTATACCGCGCCATCGTGTTGGCAATTTCTGTAACGGCCTGGGCGCGGGCAAGCTCCTTCTTCGTTGTCTCAAGCTCTTCTTTTGCTGTGCTAAGCTCCTTTTTCGTTGTCTCAAATTCTGTTTCAAGTATCTTTATGCGTTCTTCAATAGTCATAATTTTCCTCCTATTAATTCACGCATCCCAGTGCATGAACACAGCATACATAAATTATGCTTTTTGCTGCGCCGCTATAGAATTCCGCAAATGCCCGGGTATATAAAACCAAAGCTTTTTCCGGAAACCCTATGTTAATATCATACTCCCAGTTCCAATATCTGTATATTGAATAAAACCGGCTCTGCTGTTCCAAAATTTCACGGTTGGAATATCCGCCCCATATCTTGAACAGATTGCCGTATTTTGTTATATTTAATTTGCAGGGTTAATGTGCGTTTTCATACACTTTTATTTATACGAAGCATACGGCCCTTGCAGTATGCATATTTAAAATTTTGTTGATTTCAAACGGAGGATTTTCATATGACATTTGAACAATTAGAATATTTTTTAAAGGCGGCAAAATATCAAAATCTATCCAAAGCAGCCAAAGAACTGTTTGTCAGCCACTCCGCTCTGAGTAAAAGCATAGCTGCCTTAGAGGATGAGCTGGACGCCGCCTTATTTGTCCGGGACAAAAACACTTTGCGCCTGACACCAGCAGGCAAATATCTCGCAGAGCAGGGGAAATATATTCAGAAGCTTTGGCATAATACCAAGCAGCAGATTCATTTCATAGAAAACTCTGTTCAGGGAACGATCACACTTTGCATGCCGCCATTATATGAAACCCGGATTTTCTCTATTTTATCTGAGATTGGACTGAGGCATCCGGAGATTAATTTTATTTTTAATAATATCGAACCGCTGAGGATCATCAACACTTTACAAAATGATCAGGCAGATATCGGCATCGGCTTTTCCTATCTCCTGCCGGAAGACACCCAAGAGTACGAATACAAAAATCTGTTTGAGGATTCTTTTTGCGTCATTGTAAATCAAACCCATCCGCTGGCACAAAAAGATGTCGTCAGCCTGGACGATCTTTCGCATGAATGTATCATTTTTCCTCCCAAAGTGGGAACCATCAACACAGACATGGCTCTTCTCGGAAGAGTTGTAGAACCTGATTTTACCAATGCCTACAAAGCCGATGGTCTGGAAGATGTGTTCTTTCAGATCGGTATCAACCGGGGCGTTTCTATTCTCCCGAAAAGCACGATGCTGGGGCGGAATTTAAACTTTAAGCTGCTGCCCATCTCTGATATTTTAGAACCTTTTTACATATGTCTGATTTGGAAAAAGGCAAACAAAAATTCACTGCTGCCATTAATAACAGAGGCATTACTGTCCACCTTTTCATAGAAAGACTGCTCAGAAACTTCTGTACCTGACCTGTATGCCCAGGAATTATCCGTGACTCCTCAGACATTGAGCCAGGCGTTCTACCGCCTGGCTCTTATCGTTTAAAATCCTTATCTCCAGCATCAATTCTATTTTTATTTTTTTACATATTCCAAACACGATCTTTATGCTAAATCGATAGCCGCATTATAACCGGTCTCCACTGCATCTACAATCCTTCCGCTTCTGACGCAATCGCCCACCGGAACCACATCGTAACAGTATTTTTTCATTTCCTCCGTAACAGAAGTATCTGCTTTTAAGCCCACACTGTAAATGACGGTATCGGCTTCAAAGAGCATTTCTTCGCCATTTTCATTGATGGCTTTTACGCCTGCCTCCGTCACTTCGATGACTTTTGTATTTACATAACCTTTAATCGGGCGCTCTGCCCAATATGCCTGCATACCGCAGTGATGGAACGGATTGTCCTCCGGCGCCAGCTCAGTCCCCATCTCAAGAACTTCCACCTCATGTCCCGTATTTGCCAGATGGGCCCCCACTTCACAGCCAACCAGTCCGCCGCCGATGATGACTACTTTTTTACCTACTTTTTCCGGTTCAAAATATGCATCTGTGGCATACATGACATGCTCCCGATCAATTCCCGGAATTTTAGGCGCTATTGGTTTTGCACCTGATGCCACAATGATAACATCCGGCTGCACTTTATTTACGATCTCTTCGCTTGCTTCCGTGTTCAGCCAGATCTCAATATTTCTCTTTGTAACCTGGCGGATCAGATATGCCTTATATTTTTTTAACTGTACCTTGATAGAATCATAATCGGCAAACTTGATCATACCGCCAAGCTCCGGACTCTTTTCTATCAGCGTTACTCTATGTCCCCGATCAGCCGCTGTCATTGCCGCTTCCATGCCGGCGATGCCGCCGCCAACGATCAGCACTTTTCTGGAGCTTGCTGCAGGCGGAATAAATCTGGTACGGTGTTCGTGAGCCATATGCGGATTTACCATACATTTTGCCTCAAAAAATGCTACTTTATTGGAGCCGAGACAATGGTTGCATCTTAAGCATGGTACAATATCTTCTTCCTGATTTCTGCGTACCTTGTTTGGAAGCTGAGGATCTGCCATCAATGCGCGGGCCATAGCCACCACGTCGGCTTTTCCCTCTGCCAGAAAACTTTCTGCCACTTCAGGGCTGACGATTCCGCCCATTACAACAACCAGCGGCTTTACACCGGCTTTTTTCATGGCTTCCGCATACTGAATATTCAGACCTTCCGGCTGGAAACAAACCTCCTGTGTCAGGTATGCTTTATCCGGGCCGCAGCCGGCGGAAATATGTACGAAATCCATAAGATCTCCGCATTCCTGAACAAAGAAAATGCTTTCTTCGATATCTTTTCCATCCTCACAGTGATCTACCGCCGAAATGCGCATCTCTATTGGAAAATCATCGCCGCACAATTCGCGAATTCTCTGCAAAATCATTTTCGGAAAACGAATTCGATTTTCCGGACTTCCGCCCCAACGATCTGTTCTCTTGTTAAAATGCGGCGACATAAACTGATTGATCAGCATCTCATGCCCGCCATGCACCATGCACATCTGAAAGCCGCAGTCTTTTAAAAACTTGGCAATCTTTGCATAATATGTAATCGTATCGTCAATCATCTTTTCTGTCATCTGAACGACTTCTACACCATCCGGGCGCATAAATCCCATAGAACTCATAGGCGGTGTATTGCTGTTCTCCGCCAGCCCGGCCATGAAGCCTGCATGATTGATTTCTGCCGAGGCCACACATCCATGCTGTTTAATGGCCGTCGCCAGTTCTGTAAATGCCATATCAGTAAAACAGTTGGTAAAATATCTGTTGAAGTGTCCTCCGTTATCTCCAAATCCTCCCGGACCGGTAATATTTCCCTGGGTAACCTGTGCCGCACCGCCGCGGGCTTTCTCTTCCATATATGCAATTCCCAAATCGTTGGGCGCTCCGTATGTAACATGTGATAAAGCACATGGCGGCAGGAAAATATGGTTCTTAAAATCAACTCCCTTTACGGAAAAGGGCGCCATCAAATGCGGATATTTCTGTGTAATCATACCCTTCCTCCATTTTGTTCAATATTCTCTTTCCACTAGAGTCATGCGAGCCATTTTCTATTCGTTTTGGCCGCGCTCTCCGACATTATATGTAACCACGATGCACTGGGATGCTTGGTTTTCCCGGAACAGCGCTTCATTCACTGTATTCGGATATCGTTCTGACAAAAACAGTGAAATCCGTGTTCCTCGGATATACATATATGATAAGAGAATTTTCAAAAACTGTAAATTGAACAAAACTAACAGGGCTGTTCCTAAAATGCGCAACATCAACTATTCTCTATCGCCATATTTTTCCTTTAATTTCTCATTGATTTTCTCCTTCCTCAGCCAATTTTTTACCGGCAGCATTCAAAAATACATCATCCATATTTCCCTGGATTACCTCAAATCCTTCTATCATATCTTCTACCGAATGAATGATTGGTAACGCATCCATTGTTGAGGAAATCGGAATCTCTTTTTCTTCTCCGTTCCCGTAATATAATTTTAATTTGTCCGAAGCAAATTTTTCCTTTAATTCAAATGGAGTGCCTGAAGTCACGATCTTGCCGTGATCCAGAATAATGATCTGATCTGCCTTTGCCGCTTCTTCCATATAATGAGTAGTGAGAAATACTGACATTTTCTCCTTCTTCTGCAATTCTTCAACCATATTCCAAACGTCCAACCGGGTAGCGGGGTCCAATCCTGTCGTTGGTTCATCTAAAAAAAAGCTCCGGCGTGTGCATAAGCGCTGCCGCTATCTCACACCTTCTCTTTTGTCCGCCGGAAAGCGTTCTGTATTTCTTTTTCATTATATCGCCCAACTTTAAGATTTCCCTTAACCGCTCGCACTGTTCTTTTGCTTTCGTTTTAGATATTCCGTGGAGAATGCCGCGGCATATCAAATTTTCCTGAACTGTTAAAATGTCATCCAAACAGTTCTGCTGATATACGATTCCTATTTTTCTGCGGATCTGCTCATCCCTTTTTCCAAGTATTTCTCCGCAAATTTCCGCTCCGCCGTCATCAGGAGTAAGCAAAGTTGTCAGCATGTTAATAACCGTTGTTTTACCTGCGCCGTTGATTCCAAGAAACCCGACCATTTTTCCTTTTTCAACTTCAAATGACACTCGGTCCACTGCCGTAAAATCGCCGTATCTTTTGGTAAGATTATTTACTTTAATAATGTTCATTTTATTGCCTCCGTATGTCTGTCATGCATTCTCGGAATACAAACTCGAAAGACAGATACATGGGAAATTCCGAAGATACATTGTATGAACGTATCATATCAATAAGAAAAAATGCTTTCAATCCATTTGCAGGTAAGCTGCATTTTCAGAGGGGTAAGTTGCAGACAGCAAAGTATTATCATACCGAAAACATGCAGCTTCCACATTTCTTCGGATTCTTCGCTTTAGATTCCGGAAAATGAAAAGATTCTGAACAGCTGCATCTGCTGCTCAGAATCTGATAATATTTTCCATACTTTGTGAAATGTTAGTAGTTTCATAAGTATGTCTTATTGGACATTAATAATTTGATATGTATCTATTTTGCAGCATATCTATTGCACAACTTCTCCATTTAAAATCGCTTCCATATGCTGCACAATAAACTCCTGGGCTCGCTGACTATACATGATAATATTATACTCCTGGCCCCGTGCCGAAACTCTTGGTTCCATATACAAGCCAAACTGTTCGCCCTTTGCAGTCGTCCTCGTTTTCTTCTGGCTTGTTACCTCATCATACTCATCCACCAGATAATCCATTTGCTTTAGCCACTCGGTAATCGGCTTCGTTCCGATTCCCTTGACATCCGGATCTTCTGCCAGAAGCTTCAGCTGTGCCAGAAAATGTGTAATGGAGGTATCTTCCTGATAAACAAATTTCGACAGCGCTTCCAGCGGAAACGGAGTTTTCGCAGTTCTGGAAGACTTGCTGCCGATCATTCCGCCGTTATCCTTGACCTGCTGCAACACATCCTTGATAAAGTACATGCATCGAATCACATTTGGATCGTTCAGTACAGAATCCTCCTCTACAGGACTATTTTTTACCGGATTATTTCCTTCTGCCATTCTTGATACATAGGCAAGCGCCACATCTAATTTTGTCTCGTCAATTTTCCCCATAAATATACCTCTCCTATTCAGCTTATTGTTAATATTACAGCTTATCGGAAGCTGCAAAACAGCTCTTCTTTTGTAAGTGCATGTTCCCCTTATTGATTAACTATACAACATAAGCTGTCAATAGTCAATTAGCAATTTAATTCATAATCGAATTCTTATTCAATTTTACCTCTAAATTCTGAATTTCATCCTGTAAATATTCAAAAAATCTTCCTGCGTGATAGCCATCGCACACTGCATGTGCAGCAGTAATACTAACAGGCATCATCGCTTTTTCTGAATTTTTTTCATATTTGCCGATTGTAATTATGGAAAAAAAGGAAGGCTCCCCGTTCGTCACTCTGCTGCTGCAGCCACTAAAGTTAATCCATGGCAGGCAGGATATACAATAAAAGTTTGGAGGCTGATGATCCTTTACTTTAATACCTTTTTTATCTTTACAAGCTCTCATATCCCCCGTTATGTTTCGATAAAAGGTTTCAAAATCTTCAGAATAGTCCGACCAGCAATCTGAAAATGTCTTATCATCTTCATGAAAGATGGTGTAGTTGGGAATCACGGTATCCCATACGCAAAGATTCCCCTGCTCATCCTGAAACATTCGGAAATTCTCAATCTTATTTAAGACCTTGGTCACAAGATAAATTATGGTTGGATAAAATCTGTATTCATGTGAATGACAGAAATCCAGAAGTTTTGTAACATCCAGGGATGCTGTTATATTAAATTCAATTTTAAATTTTTTTGTATAATATAAGTAATGTTCTTTACGAGACCAAGTTTCAAGGTCTATTTTTTTATAGTTCATTGAAAGTCTCCTTCTTATTTAACATACACTTTCTGCAGATTATACAACAAAATATAATTCTCCAGCCAATCAATGCCATCCTGAATATCCTTAAACACATACCCATTCAATTTTCTTTTAAGCTGTGAAAAGAAGGTACTAATTGGAGCTATACCGCCTCGCGTTCCGGGACTGGTCATGGATTGACATATTTTATAATAATTACAGATTTCCCGATATTTCCATGTCTTATAAATCATATTTTGACTGCTATGTACCATGGGATAGCCTTTCTCTTCGCATTGACTGTCCCTTGCAAACGCTGCAAACTTATTTCCTCTGCATGTGTCTGTAAATAAATCCATAGCTTTTTCCGTAATCTCCGGTTCAAAAAATCTCCCAAAGGAAAAGGCTGCCACCCGACGATCATAGAGATCCAGCAATATGGTCATATACAGCCTCTCTCCCCCCTTTGTCTTGTATTGTCCAATTCCGATACATAATTTTTGATTTGGATACTCCGCCGAAAAATCCCCTCCAATCAGATTCTCTATCTCCTGGTGCTCATAACGATTTACATCCTCATACGCTTCTTCTTCCCAGTCAAGCTCTCCTAGCATCTGAAATGTATTCGTATCATTCGTCAATACCGCATTCTCCATACATCGTGTTTCCTCTTTCACAGACACAGATTCTTTCTTATCGGAGTTAAAATTTTTATCTAAAATCTGACTTCTTTCCTCGTCAGTCAGAGAATCATCCTCAATATCAGCATTTATCAACAAATGTGTTATATCAAATGAACTTACTCCATTTCGGATCTCCTCTTCGGACAATTTGTAATTATGCTTCGCATCTATCTCTTCATACTCTGAACCTTTTAAATAATGGTCTTTTAAAACGGTAAATGGCGCAATTATGCGGTTGAGTTTTTCCTCCTGTCCATTCATTTGATGTAGAAGCTCCAAAATTTCCAAATCATTAACGATTTCTAAAAAATACAAATTTTCTGACATAATATTATCCCTTAATTTCCCCTAAGTTTTTCCTTTCGTTTTCTATGCTGTTTTTTCTATTCTTCCCCAATTCTAATGCAATCTCCTTAGCACTTCTTTTCACTCTGAATGTCTCGAAGATTAATCTGTGGATGTGTATATTGACTCCTGTGCTTTAACTTGGGCACTTTCAATAAAGCAGCGTGCTCCGGACACCAGTGCAGACATCTGTAACAAGCTGCACAGTTATGACCATGAACAGCTTTTCCATTTTCAATGGAAATATTTTCTGTTGGACAGACGGACTCACAAATACCGCATCCATTACATTTATCCGTTATCAAAAATTTCTTCATCCATCCCATGGCCTTCAGAGAATGCTCCCCATAAAAGAAGGACCTTTCCACATAATCCGTTCGCATTCTGCTGCCATCAGAAGTGAAATTTGTCATACCAGCAGATATCTTTTCGGCAATCTGCTTTACACACTGCGGCGCCTTTTCCAATCTCTTTTGATATTCTTCCTCGGAACTCGGAATACAATTTCCCGGCATCTGCACATCAAAGGCCGCTGAAAGTGTCGCTTTGCTTCTTAGCAACGCCTGATCCAAACTGCGAAACGCCTTTCCGCTTTTTCCCTGACTTGAAGTCATTACCACAAATGTATAGCTGTCGGATGAAATATGAAGCCGCAGCATAAACTCCTTGACGATCCACGGCAGGTCCATCATATAAGTTGGAAATACAAAGCCAATGCGGGAATCTGTGCAATTTACGATGCTCTCATTTTTCACAGACATAATATCCGTTACTTTTTCTCCTAATAGTTTTCCTAGTTCTCTGGCAATCCAGAGAGAATTGCCGGTTCCTGTAAATGTATAAATCATATTAATCTCCATTCCGCCGCCAAGTCGGCGGCACAATTAGTAATGAAAGGCTGCTTTTTTCACAGTATTTATTTCCTTACTGATATATAAGTATACAATATTTTCCACCCATTTTACTGTTTCTCTCGGTATCTTCTCTGGTAATAATCCATCGTTCTGTACTGGATCACATCATACATTTGATCAATGAAATTTTTATCATGGATTATTGTCTTCATCTCATCACGTAACGCCAATGCACAGCCGTCTTTTTTCACAAAAAATCCTTTCCCTGACTCTTGCAAAAAATGCACTGGCATCTGAAGAATCTTTTTTATATGAGCTTTATCGGAAATCATTTTATATTTCTGATATGTTATATTTTTATCCAAATCTTTCCAATTCGTCCCAGCATCAAAAAAATTCTTCCAACTTTTCAGAAGCTGCTCTTCCGTAACCTCCATTCTAATATTTCCATTATTAAAAAATGCCATCAACACCGGCATTTTATATACCTTAGACATGCTTGTCGTTTCGATCAGATTAATAAATTCTCTTCCAATCCCCTGATAGACAAGCATCTCATCCTCCGTCATTTCGTTCAAATCATTCAGATATTCCATATATTTTCTAAACGGATTATATTTTGAATGCGAAATGGCCATTTGGTATACCCCTTCATCCATATCGGTAAACAAGTCCATTCTTGCGGGTCTTTTCTTAATAATCGCTTTTATCCTGTAAAACTCGTTCCTTATCTGATCTTGAACTTTTAACTGCTTCTTATCCATCTCATAAAAGAGATCAATAAGTCTCATATCAAAATCGACAATACATTCATCTGGGAGATCACTCTTGTCAGCCGGATCATATTGATCTCTGTCCGTATAAGTTTTTCCCGTAAGAAAATATCTTACACGTCCTGCCTTTTCATAATTGCCGATAAAATCCAGCACATTCAGATAGTCCTTGCCCTTAGATTTCCTAAGTCCACGTCCCAGCTGCTGTAAAAATACAACGGGAGATTCTGTAGGCCGCAAAAACATAACCATATCCACGGAGGCAATATCCACACCCTCGTTAAACATGTCCACAGAAAAAATTACCTTAATTTCCCCTGCCTTTAGCTTTTTTATTGCAATATCCCTATCTTCCGAATATTCTCCAAAGGAATTACTATATACAGCCGCAGAAGGAATTCCCCTTAATGAAAATTCTTTTGCCATCTCCTCCGCATGTTTCCTCGAACAGCAAAAGCCCAGCGCTCGCTTAGAACCATATTTACAATAATATTTATATATCAAATCATGTCTGTGAAGATTGCCAATGTACTTTCCGTCCAACTCCGTCTTATCATACTTTCCATGAACTATATGGAGAGAAGAATAATCTGTATCATCGTAAATGCCATAATAATGGAACGGCGTCAATATCCCCTTATTGATCGCTTCCCATAATGAAATCTCATACGGCACATTATAATCACAAAGTTCATAGATATTTCTGCCATCCATCCTTTCCGGCGTTGCAGTAAGCCCCAACAAAAATTGCGGCTTAAAATATGCTGCAATTCTTTTATACTGTTCATTTACAGCATGATGAAACTCATCTACTACAATATAGTCAAAATAATCCGGTGCAAAATATTCTGCATCTAAATATCTTGGAGTTCCCAGTGTAGCAACGGAAGCAAATATTACAGACTTGTCCGTACATTTATAATTTTTATTAAAAAAGCCATAATCCTCTGAGTTTCGTACATTTTTAAACGACATAGCCGCCTGATTCAAAATTTCCTCTCTGTGTGCCACAAACAAAACTCTTTTATAATTTTTCGAGTCAAACGCTGCCAGATAAGTTTTTCCAACTCCTGTAGCCGCCTGGATCAGACTTTTGGAAGCGCCCTCCGCTCTGGCATTTTCCAGTGCACATAATGCCTCTATCTGAGCGCCACGCGGCTCGTATAAAACTCTTACATTCGTATCGTCACTGATTTCACTTTCATCATAACGTTCCAGGTCCTTCGCAGCTGCAGGCCTATGCCAGTTCTTTGAATATCGTCTAAGCTCTTCATCATCAATAATAATCGAATGATTCTCAAAAAGATCTTCAAATGTATGAAAAAACTTCTCATAATTTTCACGATCAGACAGACTGCTAAACCTATAATTCCATTCGATTCCGGATGTCAGCGCACTTCTTGAAATATTTGAAGATCCAATATAAATTTCACTACGGTTATCATAATGAAAAATGTAAGATTTTGGATGAAAGGACCTTCCTTTTTCATTGTAGAATCGCAAATCCACTCTCTCGCCAAGCTTCTGTTTGATCAAATACAAGGCAGACGGCTGAGTAATTCTCAAATAATTTCCGGTCAATATTCGGAGTCTCGCACCTCTATCCAAAGCCTGATTCAAATCTTTCAAAAGCATTTTTACACCAGACTCCATCAAAAAAGATACAATAATGTCAATCTGCTTTGCATTTCGAATGCTGCTAAGCAATTGATAATAGAGATACATTCTCTTATCTCTGTCTCCTGTCATGACATCTGTTGAATAGTTTTCGATCATATCTACATTTTGTTTTTCCGCAAAATTAAATTCAGCCATTTTTCTTTATCCCTGCCCGGTCTCACATCACTTGTAATCCAATACTCTTCCACACGAATCCCTGAAACTTTGCTTATAAAGTCCGCAAAGGATTTCTCTGTAAAATCTGTAAAATATCTTTCATTCCGCCAGCCTTCAAAATTCCCATATTTAAAAGACGTATAAATAATGCCCTTTTCCTTAAGTGCATTCTGCATTTTTTTCATTACCGACAACAGGTCTGCCCTTGGCAAATGTAATATGGAAGAGCACGCCCAAATGCCGTCATACCTTTCAATTTCCGAAAGTTCCTGAAACGTCATATGCATCACTTTAATCCCGGTATATTCGCTTGCCAATCTGCACAATTCACTGGAACCATCAATGGCATCCACACAATACTCCTGATTTATAAAATATTTTGTATCTCGTCCGGAGCCACAGCCAAAATCTAAAATATGTCCCTTTACCGGTATGAATTTCAGAAAATGATCCTGCATATCCTTCAAATTTGCATTTATCGTATGATTGACAAAATCAACTGCATTTTTATTGTAGTATTGAAGTGTGTTATCCATTCATCTATAACCTCAAATGTTCCCTTAAATTTGAAACTTATCTGATATTTCATTTTTCTTGTATAAAAAATCAATATGATATAAACAGATTATACCATATAATTCCTGATTTTTATAATTATACAAAGAAATCTCCGCTTTTGCTTTTTAATTAAGCCAAAAAGGAAAACCGAACCCATAACGTTCCCCTTCTTTTATGTTATAATTAACCTCAAGAAATTACTAGGAGGAATCATAATGATACAAATCAATGAATCTTTATGCATCGGCTGTGGAATGTGTGCCAAAGACTGTCTCGCCTTCCGTATTAAAATAGATAAAGACAAAGCGGTTTACAGTTCTCCTTGTATTCAATGCGGACACTGCGTTGCCATCTGTCCCGCAAAAGCAGTTAGCATTTCAGAATACGACATGGAAGATGTAGAAGAATTTGACAAGGACACCTTCGAACTCAATCCCGACACGGTTCTTCATGCAATCAAATTTCGCAGAAGCATCCGTGACTATTCCGCAAAAGCAGTGGAACTTGAAAAACTGAACCGCATTGCACAAGCTGGTCGTTACACTGCAACCGCCAAGAATAATCAAGGCAGCCATTTTATTTTTGTAAAAGATGGCATTGCCACTTTAAAGGAACTTGTTTGGAATCATATTGAGGAATTGCTAAATAAAAATCCTTCAAATATTCCGGAAGAATTGATTCCATTCGCAAATTTTAACGATCGAAGGAAAAAAGATTCGGTAGATGACTACCTGTTTCGAAATGCTCCGGTTGTAGTATTCATAACTTCCGACTGGCCTCTCGATGCCGGACTTGCTGCCCAGAATATGGAACTAATGGCGATTTCTCAAGGACTCGGTATGCTATATAATGGATATCTTTGCCGAATAGCAGACATGAATACAAAATTGAAAGAATGGCTTGGTATTAAAGGAAAGACGATAAAGGCGTGCATGCTGCTCGGTTATCCGAATGTTACTTACAAACGTACGGCTCCAAGAGCAATAGGGAATATTATTTGGAAATAATATGAGCATTTTAATATACTTGCGAGCAGATTAAACAGCATTTAATTGATACAAATAGAGCTGTCAAATCTAGGGCACTTTTTTTCTGATAATTCGGCTTTACAGAAATACCAGACCGCAGAAGGTAAATTTATCAAATACAAAGGAAGTCTTATTATTGGGTAAATATTTCAGAAAAATGGTATAATTTAACTTAATTAGCTAATATTAGACTTCCTTAATTTAAAGATCGGAATAGAATTTTTATCATCAGAGAAGCAGCGATATTGCTTTTACCAACATTATTTTTTCATTATTGAATAGATCCGGTAGCTTGTGAGTGTATTGATGCTATTCAAAAAATCATCATATGTTTGTCTGCAAGTTCCACTGGAAACATGAACTTCCGCTCACTACCATCCCTCAACCATAAATTTCACTGCTTCCTTTAAATCATCACTGAACTCTTCCAAATCATCCAACGATATAACATCATTACCTATTAAACGAACAATATCATATATTGCAGACGATTTCCTCATCTCAATTAAAACTCCCGGGCATTTCTTATCTTGTTTTATACGTTTTTCAAGCTCCCAGAATTTATCTGAAGCTGGTTTTTCACTTCTTAGAAATATTATGTATTCTTCCACTAACCGTTCCATATATCGTTCCTGCCAACCTGGTATCTTCTCCCGATATTTCTTCCAATCACTTTTTGATATTTCCATCATCTTATGAATCCTTTCCAAATGTTAATTCCATCAGTTCCATCGCTATTTTTTTACTTTGAACCCGCATCATACTATCGTCTATTTTTGTCTTTGCCAGAAAATTCATACTTCCATACCATACAATTTCCTGATCTATAATTGCAAAGTGTTCACATGTGTCCTCCACAGTTTTCATATAAAATCCAGCCTGAAGCATTTCTTCATGTAGCTGCATCCAAAAGCCTGCATCGCCAAAGCCATAAGAATCCGGTTCCCATGTAACAATTGTAATTTCAACTCCTGCTACCTGTTTATCGCGTAATAATTTGATTAATTCGTAAACTTTTGTTCCGCTGATTGTCGGACTTGAGATAACAATATTCTTGTTGGCTTCCAATAAATCTTTTTTATAAATCTCATAGTAGTTTTCACTATCAAAAATAGCATTTGCAGTCTGCTTTTCGTTCTTCAGACCACCGCATATATCATATCCAATCTGTTTGTATGCTTTCAATCGCTTTGCATACATATTGTCAAACATAGGAATATGACTGTCTACATAATCATATACAATTACATTTTCTTTACCTTCATAATCGCGGTTTAAACGTCCTGCATACTGCTCCACTACGCTGCGAAACGAAACCGGCATTGCCATAAACAATGTGTCTAATCTGGGAAAATCAAAGCCCTCCCCAATCAGTGAACCGGTCGCAATCAGAATGACCGATTCCTTCGCATCCACCAGGTGCAGCTGCTCTAAAATCTTTTTATGTTCTTTTTTAGAATTATTACCCGTCATTAGAAATACATGGTCTGCACAATCTTTTAGCCGCTCATACAGTCTCTCCGAATGGTCTATATATCTGGACAGCGCCACTGGAGTGCGTCCTGCTGACACACATTCTTTTATATCTCCAATAATCAGCTCATCCCGCATATCATTATTATGAATAATGTCATAGGCCTCATTCGGATGCATTTTCTCCGTTATCACTCCTCTGGGAGCAACTATAGGAGTAAAGCGTGGATATACTAAATGTTCTATACCCTGAGATTTCGCTTTTTCTTTTGCTGTGTAACGATATCGTATCGGCCCAAGCAGCATATAATTAATTTTCTCAAGCCCATCACTTCTTTTAGGAGTTGCAGTGACACCATATACATACTTTGCTTTTACCGCTTTTAAAACATTTGACATTGTGTCAGAGGCTGAATGGTGACATTCATCCACGAGCACCATCCCATATTGATTCAGTAAATTGTGAAATTCACCTTTCTTACAAAGTGAACCTGCCATTGCAATATCTATAATGCCAGTCATAGAATCATGCGCACCCCGAAGTTTGCCTATCAATTCTTTTCGCACTCTTATTCTTCCGGTCTTTGTCTTATATTCAGGTAATTCTTCGTCTATATCCAAAAATTTTTCTAATGATTCCTTCCACTGTTCAATCAATGATGAGGATTCCAGAATAATTAATGTGTTTACTTTTTTCTCAGCTATGATCGCACTGCAGACTACTGTTTTTCCAAATGCTGTAGCTGCATGCAATATTCCATTATCAAACTTAAGCATTTCATTTAATGCCGGTTTCTGCTCTTCACGCAATTCTCCCTTAAAATTTACCTTTATATTCCTTCCTATTTGTCGCTCATCTTGGATTTCATATGCTATTTTTGCCTGTTCAATGTTTTCAATTAA
>CAZLZX010000017.1:0-22802 GCA_964564095.1 uncultured Eubacterium sp.
CACAGCTCAATATAGAGCTTTTTAGAAGTAAACTTTATTTTCGCCTGAGTCTGAAAAATGAAACTACAGGATGTATAGAGCCCCAGGGAAATTGCGCCTGCGAGGGACAGTCTGAGGCTGCCGGAGAGAAGATCCGGGATTATTTTATGGAAAAGGGCTTTTGGACGGTGTTTAGTGATGATCTGTGCTATTTTCAGCTGGAAAAAATGGAAGGCGAGTTTGAATCATGGAGTTAGTAAAGGGACGTCCGCTGGATATCAGCGGAAGAGAGGAAAAGGAGATCAGAGTGTATGATCTTCTGGATGAATTGGACATACCTTATGAGCGGGTAGATCACGAAAAAGCAGAAACAATGGAAGCCTGTGAGGCGATAGACCGGGTGCTGCAGGCGGATATCTGTAAAAATTTATTTTTGTGCAATCGGCAGAAAACGCAATTTTACCTGTTAATGATCCTGGGAGATAAGAAGTTTAAGACAAAAGATATATCCGGCCAGGTGGGATGCGCCAGACTGTCCTTTGCAGGAGCAGAGGAGATGGAGCGGTATCTGAACATTACGCCTGGGTCCGTCAGCGTAATGGGCTTGATGAATGATACGGAAAATCATGTCCGGCTGCTGGTAGATTCGGAGTTGTTGAAAAGCGACTATTTTGGCTGCCATCCCTGTGTTAATACATCCAGCCTGAAGATGAAAACAAAAGATGTGCTGGAAAGATTTCTGCCGGCGGTTCATCATGAGATGACATTGGTGGATCTTTAACAGTGATAGAGTTTGGCGATTCCGGGATCGGCGGAAAATATAAACTGAAAAATTGCAATATAAGAAAAAGCGAAAAAGCAATAGAGAGCTGACTTAGCATGCTCTCTATTGCTTTTTCTATAGAGGGTAAATAGAAAAAAAGAAAATAGTATCAATCTTTGTTAAAAAGCTTGTCTGTGCGGCCCTCGTATGGAGCTTCTATAAGCAGCGGTTTTAAGAAGGCAGATACCTTCTTCACACCGTCCATACGGCTCATGGTCACATCTTCATGCTCGTAGCTTAATGCTCCGTTATAGCCTACGAGTGACAGCTCGGTAATGACGCTTTTCCAGTCTACCTGTCCCCAACCGGGGATGCGGAAGCGGTAGGTATGATCTAAAGCGCGCATATCTCCGTGCATCAAAGTGCCGCCTTTTGCCAGATTATGTTTAGCCAGCTCTGCATCCTTCGCATGGACATGATAGATACGATCCTGCAAAGTGTCGATCAGAGTAGCCGGATCGATCATAAGGTACATGGTATTCGCCGGATCAAAATTGTAGCCCAGCGCAGGGTGGTAGTTGACCAGTTCCAGTGCGCGTACTGCCGTGTGAATATCGTATACAAAACTGTTTGGATGAATCTCGATGGCAAAACGAACGCCGTATTCCTGGAATTTATCAAGAATCGGAGTGAAACGCTCCACAAACTGTTCTTCGTATTCGCTCCAGCCCTCTCCGTAGGGGAAGAAGAAGAAACGTCCCCAGTTTTCCACGCCGGGATAGCCGACTACAGTCGGTACTTCCAGGGCATTTGCAGCCTGGGCTGTACGAATCAGGCTCTCTGTTCCGTGTTTGACCTTTTCTTCCGGAGTGCCTTTATAAATAAAATCAGTATCCTTGCCGGTGGGTCCCATGATCAGGAAAGAATCGGAATGATTGCTGAGAGCGTTGATCGTCATGCCGTAGCCCTCTACCATTTTCCGAAGATTTGCAGCATTGTTCCCCTTTAAGATGTCTGCCGTTTCAAACTGTCCGTTTCCCTCATAGGCAGGAATTTCCAGCGTTTCATATCCGTAAGGCGCGATGAGCTGGATCACTTCCTCCAGCGGCTTTTCCGTGAAGTTTGCCGTAAAAAACCCTAATTGCATAATGTTCTCCCTTCCAAATCTTTGAATATGACTGAATGTTTCTGAATTTGAACTTACTATAACATTTTAACGGGTAAAGTGCAAGAGAAAAAGCAAAAAACTCACAAAAACGGGCAGATTAAAAATATGGCAAAACTATAGGAAAGTGTGATAGACTATAAGGCAAGAGGATGTGTGAGATAAAACGAACCGGAAGGGATAAGATGGTGGGAGGCTTTTGACTATGGTAACAATGAAAGATGTTGCAAAGCTGGCGGGCGTATCGCATGGAACCGTTTCCAACGTAGTAAACGGTGTTAAGAATGTAAGCGTAGATAAGATCAAAAAAGTAGAAGCGGCTATGGCGCAGTTGGGATATAAACCAAATTCCGCGGCGCGTAATTTGAAGATGGAGTTTACAAATCAGATTGATCTGGTAATTCCGAATATTATATTCGGAGAGTTTATTCAGTTATATGAGGCGGTGCGCAAATGTGCCAAAAACAGGAATTATACGCTGAATCTGAAGGTTACGGACGGAATTCCGGCAGAAGAACGAAGAATTTTAAATGAATCTATGATGAATAATGTGGATGGGGTCATCCTGGCTACCTGTCAGCCATCCAACCGGGAGTTTTTTGACGATATGATGAAGAAGGGAATGCGGATCATTTTCTGCTTAACTGATCTGGCAGGCAGCAACTGCAATTTCGTAGGCTTTGATATATCTGGAACAATAGAAGAGATCATCGAGTATTACCGGAGTAAGGGAATGCGGATTGCCATGATTACCGGGGATGCGGAAAGCTCTTATCATGACGATCTGATCAACACATATTGCAAAAGTATGATTCAGGAAACTCAGGGCAGCGGTGAACGATACATGGAGATCATTCAAGTCAGCCCTGAATTTGCGGCAAAGGGGGCGGCAAAGCTTCTTGCGCTGAATCCGGCGCCGGATGTTGTGATCGCATCGAATGAAGCGATTGCGAGAGAAATACATAAGATGCAGTATCTTCTGGACGGGAAAGAGGTCAGAAATTTAAAGGTTGTTGTGTTAAATCAGGGAAAGACCACTTCCTTTTTTGAAGACAAGGTTATTCCTCTGCCCTATAAAACCGTAGGAAGGACGGCATTTGAAGCGCTTTATGATATGATACAGGGAAATGCGGGATATGGCAATTACAGGACTATGATACCGCCGTTGAAATGGACGGACCGGGAAGAAAACGCGGTTGTGGAAAAGACAGGTAAAAAACTGCGTATTCTGTTGAATGAAAGTCCCAGCAGTGAGGCAGTCAAGGCGCTGATCCCGAATTTTACCAGAAAGACCGGCATTGAGGTCGAAATAGTAACGAGAAAGATTTCACAGATGTATGATGCTGTCATGGCAGATCGGCGGGAAGAGGTTTTTGATATTTACAGTATTGATCTCCCGTGGATGGAGGAAATCGCAGGCAAAGGCATGATATCCTGCCTGGATGACTTTGCCCGTGAACACAGAGATCTCATGGCGCAGTACACGGAGGATGTTCTGCAGGCATTTTCTCTTGTAAATGGGAAGACCTATGCGGTTCCCTATGTGTTTTCTGTTCAGCTGTTGTTTTACAGAAAGGATCTGTTTGAAAAAATTAAAAATCAGCGGCTGTACTATGAGTGGTATAAAGAGGATCTTCGGGTTCCGCAGACCTGGGAAGAGTTTAATATGGTGGCGCGGCTATTTACCAGACAGTACAATCCGGATGCGGAAACCAGGTATGGCATTACTTTGGGCGGAAGTGCATTTTCCGGTGCGGCCTGCGAGTATTTTCCGAGATTGTGGAGCATGGGAGGCGATCTGGTAGGAGAAAACAGCATTTTGAAAGATACGCAGACTGCACAGGCAGCTCTGGAAAACTATATAGAAGGGTTCCGATATGCAAATCCTGAAGCTGTTGACTGGTGGTGGGATGAACAGGTAAAGGAGTTTATGAAGGGCAATGCTGCCATGATGATAATGTTTACCGAGCATGCCAGTTCACTGGTGGAGAAGAAGCATTTCCGAATTGCGGGAAAATATGAGGTGGCGCCTTTGCCCGGAAAGACGAGCGTTCTGGGAGGCTGGTCTTTGGTAATAAGAAAGACAAGTGAGCACCAGGATGAAGCGCGCCAGTTCTTGGAATGGATCAGTGACAAAAACATGGTAGAGGACAATGCGGTTCTGGGAAGAGTTTACCCGAGACTGGATGAACAGACCAGAGAGTCGTTGGGAACCATTTATACATGGTTTGATGCTGCAGTGGAGGCTTTTAAGGATGTAAAAGCGCGATGTGTACCGGAAGCATTGAAAAAGCGTTCTGACTCAGAGGTGCTGGTTGAAAAAATAATAGGCAGCAGTGTACATGAGGCGGTAATCGGTAAGATTGATGCGGTTCAGGCGATTGCACAGATAAAAAAGGATTTACAAAGATAAATTTGAACGATACAAAAAAATACGTGTGAGAAAAAAGAGAGTTTTGTTTTGGAAGAAAAAGCGAAGCTCTCTTTTATTTTTTGAAAAAAGAGAGAATTTTAAGAGAGAAAAATGCCACACAAAGAACCACAACCAAAAATAAACGGTCTCATTGCAACGCAAAACAAAATAAATGACAAAAAAGAAAAATAAGTGAAATAAAAAGAAAATAAAAGCGAAAACTATAGAAAATAAACAAAAATGAAGGTTAACATTGGTTAATAATAAACAAAAATATATAAAAAGATTGAAGGATGAAAGATAGCGGTGTATAATATTAAATAACATATAACAATAAAAGCCAGCCTAAATACAATTTTTTATAAAAAATCAATAGATTTCATTGCAAAAAGTTAAAAATCACAAAAAATGAGTTTCATTTTGGGTTAAAATCTCGCAAAAACAATATTGACACGTACCAAAAATTGTAATACTATGATTGTGAAAAGGGTATAGAGATTTTCCCGGTGCAATAGATAACTTGTGAAATATATACAAAGAGAAGGACCGGGAGTGTTACAAGAAACAATATAAGCAGTATCGGCGAAAGGAGTTTATTATGAAACTTGGATTTTTTGCAGCGAACTATGCGCACCTTTCCATCGAAGAGGTAGCACAGATTGCCAGCTCCAATGGATATGAGATGCTTGAAATACCGGCATACATTGACAATGGCCAATTGGATTGCGATGAGATTTTAAAGGGTAACAATGCCAGCAATTTAAGAAAAATGGTAGAGGGCTATGGACTGGGGATTTCCGCTTTGTCCAATCATGCAGATTCTCTTTTGATCCTGGGTCCGCACACGGAAGATACGGATGCGATCTTTAAGGGGACTCCGGAGGAAAAGATCAAATATGGTACGGAAAGTTTGCTGAAAACAGCGCAGGCGGCCAATGCACTTGAAGTTCCGGTGGTAAACGGATTTACAGGTGTAACAAACTGGGGCAGATATTTCCCGTTCCCAAGCGCTAACGGATGGAGCGAAATGGAAAAACTGTTTGTGGACCGTTTCCTTCCGATCATGGATAAGTTCCGGGAATACGGCGTGAAATTCGCTATGGAGCCGCATCCAAACAATATTATTTATGATTTGAATACGGCAAAGAGAGCGTTGGAACTGCTTGATTATCATCCAAGCTTCGGCTTCAACCTTGATCCGGCCAATATCATGGCGACCGGCGGTCTGTTGGTGGAGAACTTTATTGATGAGATCGGCGACAGAATCTATCACGTACATGCTAAAGATGCAGAAGTTGTAAGACACAACATTCAGCGCGGCGGCATTATGATGCAGGGAGACTGGCAGAGGCTTGATAAAGCATTCCGCTTCCGTATCCCGGGATGGGGCGATGTGGAGTGGAAGAAAGTGATTACAGAATTATCCATGGTTGGATATGATTACGTATTGAGTTATGAGCATGAGGATGTAACAATGAGCGTGGGAGACGGCGTGGAAAAGGTTGCGGCCTTCTTGAAACCATTGATCATCAAAGCGCCTTATGAGGGAAGAAGAGACAAGATATTCAATCAGCCATGTGATTAGGAGGAAAAAGACATGCCGAAAATGATGAAAGCACAGATCGTAAAAGCTCCGTATCAGATGGAATATACAGAGGTACCGGTTCCGGAGATCAATGATGATGAAGTATTGATCAAAGTAAAAGTATGCGGTATCTGCGGTTCTGATACAAGTATTTATACAGGAAAATATGCAAAGGATAAATTGCCGCTGATCACAGGACATGAGTTCTGGGGAGTGGTGGAAAAGGTTGGAAAAAATGCAAGAGGAGTAAAGGCTGGCGACCGCGTGGCGGTAGACATCTGCCTGACTTGCGGAACCTGCTATTTTTGCAGACATGGCGACGGACTTTTGTGCGAGACGTTTACGCAGCTTGGCATCCATACCGACGGCGGTTTCGCAGAGTATGTAAAAGCTCCGTGGAAAAATTGTTATCAGCTTCCGGATGATATGGATGACTATACGGCAGCGTTTGTAGAACCCTTGACAGCGGTGCTGCATGCGTCTCAGAGAATGGATGCTCCGATGGCGTCAAGCGTAGCCGTAATCGGATGCGGACTTGGACTTTTACATGCGCAGGTTGCAAAAGCAAGAGGCTGTGCACCGGTTATCATTATCGGAACAGATGCAGATGAAAACCGTTTTAAGGTTGCAAAAGAGATGGGTGTAGATTACGTCATCAATGCCAGCAAAGCAGACCCGGTAGAAGAAGTTATGAGAATTACCAATGGTATCGGTGTAGATAATGTTATCGAGGCAGTGGGTAATCCGAAAACATATGAGCAAGCGTTTAAAATGCTCAGAAGAGGCGGAAAGCTGGAAGCATTTGGTATTTGCGCAGAGGATGCAGTGGCGGAACTGGAACCGTATCAGTTTGTATTAGGCGAGAAGAAAGTAAGCGGTTCCTGCGCAGGTATCGGAAACAACTGGGCTGAAGCAATTACCTTATTACAGTATGGCGTGGTAAAACCGCAGCCGATGTTTTCTATGGCAGTTCCGCTCTCTGAGCTGGAGCAGGCATTGGAGGAACTTAAGACAAACAAAGACCTGACGAAAGTGTTTGTTTGTCCTGAACTTACCGAACGTAAATATTTTTAATATACGTTACATTAATTTTAAAGGAGGAAAGGAACATGAAAAAAGTATTGGCGATTCTTTTGACCGGCGTTCTCTGCCTTGGGGTATTTGCAGGATGCGGCAGCAAAGATGACAGTCAGACACAGCAGGGAAGCAGCGCTTCCGCATCGCAGGAAGAGGAACAGGCAGAGACAACAGATGATTATCTGATTGGTATTTCCGTACCGAAGGCATCTACCGGATGGACGGCGGCTCTTACCTATTATGCAGAGAAGTATTGCAAAGAGAATGGCATCAATTACAAGATCGTACAGGCTGAAAGCACAAATGATCAGGCAAACCAGATTGATGATCTGATTTCTCTGAAGCCGGATGCAATCGTACTGAACCCGATCAACGACGAGCTTGCAACAGCGGCTCAGAAGATCATGGACGAAGGCATTACGCTTGTAAACTTTGACCGTACATTAGGTGGAGTTACACCTGATTATTACTATGCCGGCGACAATCCAATGTGCGGATCAGCAGGCGCTGACTGGATGGTTGAGAAACTGGGTACAGATTTCACAGTTGCAGTTATTTCCGTAACGAGCTGGGGCAACATTGCAGAAGAGCGTAAAGTTGGATTTGAAGAGAGACTGGCAGAAATCGCTCCGGATGCAACAGTTGTTGGCGAATATGCTTCTGAGAGCGCATCTCAGGAAGATGGACTGAAAATTGCGACAGACGTATTAACGTCAAATCCTGAACTGGATGCTATCTTCCTGGTAGATGATGAGCAGGCTTGCGGCGCGCTTCAGGCTATCAGCGAAGCCGGACGTACAGACATCAAAGCATTATATGCGGGCGGCGGCGGCGCTACAAACTTCCTGAACAAGATTCCGGACAGCTCATTCCCGATTGCTACGGTAACTTATTATCCGACGATGATCTGCGATGCTATTCAGGTAGCAGTTGACGTAATCAACGGCGGTTCACATGATGCTGAAACGATCGAGACACCGGTTGTTATCGATGCTGATAATCTTGAAGAAGTAAAAGCATCCTTAGGATATGATCCGGATTCGCCATATTAAGGCATGCTTTGAAGTTTGAGCAGTTTGATGATTGAATTATGAATATAGATACCCAGGGACGAAATCCCTGGGTATCTATGAAATTAAAAACATGATTTGTTTTTTCACAAAATATTGGATTCCCATTGAATCCGATATGTGAAAATAGAGGGCGGAAATATGGCAGAGTTAGCAATTAAAATGAGTAATATTGTAAAGAGCTTTGGCGGCGCAGCCCCGGTGTTGAAGGACGTGACGCTGGAAGTGGGAGTTGGCGAGATTCATGGCCTTTTAGGAGAAAATGGAGCCGGCAAATCCACATTGATGAATATTCTTGGCGGCGTTATTCCTATGGATTCGGGAAAGATAGAGCTCTTTGGACAGGAAGTAACCATTGCTAATACAAAAGAATCACAGGAACTTGGCGTTGCATTTATTCATCAGGAATTAAATGTCGTCAATGATATGCCGGTATACGAGAATATGTTTCTCGGACACGAGATCAGAAATAAATGGGGATTTTTACAGAAGGATGAAATGTGCAGACAATCCCAGGAAGTTTTTGACCGGATGAATGTGAGCTTAAATCCAAAAGAAATGGTTGGCGATATGCCGGCGTCTTCCAAACAGATACTGGAAATTGCCAAATCATTATTGAGGAAAGCAAAAATCATTATTATGGATGAGCCGACAACGTCGCTTACGGTTCCTGAAATTGAGAATGTATTTCGCATTATGCGTACCCTGACAAAAGAAGGAGTAACGATTATCTTTATTTCACATAAACTTGATGAAGTAGTAGAGTTTTGTGACCAGTATACCGTGTTAAGAAATGGAGAAAAAATTTCTGACGGCCACATTACCGGAGAGGATGGAGTAACGATCACTCCGGAAGAAATAGCAAGAATGATGGTTGGTAAAGAAGTACAGGGTCTGGAGATCTACAAGCCCCGGAAGACCGGCGAAGTAGTATTGAAGGTGGAAAATTTATCATCCGGAAGATTTTTCCAGAATATTTCCTTTGAAGTGCACAAAGGAGAAATCCTTGGTTTTACAGGGCTGTTGGGAGACGGGAAAGAGGAACTTGTGCGGTGTCTGTTTGGAGATATCCAGGCAACGGGCGGGAAGATGTTTTTAAGAGGAAAAGAAGTTAAGATTAAATCCCCGAAGCAGGCAACAAAGGAAAAAATTGGATTTTTACCATCAAACAGAAAAGAAAATGCAATCATTAAGGATATGAGTATTACCGAAAATATGACCATCGTGGCATTGGATAAATGCGCAAACGGTATTTACTTGAATCACAGGAAAGAAAATGAAGTTGCATCTGAATATAAAGAAAAACTGCAGATCAAGCTTGAAAAGTTTTCAGATCTTATCACAAGCTTGTCCGGCGGTAATCAGCAGAAGGTAATTCTCGCAAAAGAGATGTTCCTGATGCCGGATCTGATGCTTTTATGTAACCCGACGCAGGGTGTGGACGTCGGAGCAAAGAATGAGATATATAATCAGATTTTCGACATCGCAGAGACGGGCGTGGCGGTCATCGTAACCTCTGGCGAGGCACAGGAGGTTATGAAGCTTTGCGACCGGGTAAAGGTAATGTATCACGGCGCCATGAATGGAACCCTTGAGAGAGATCAGCTGGATGAGGAGACGATCATGATCCTGTCCACTGGTGCAAATTTGAACAAAGGAGAGTAATGATGGGAGAGAAGACACAGGTAAAACAGGGAGGAAGCGACGGCTTCGCAGGAGGATTCAAAAGGTTTTTCTCCGGATATAGCGTTATTGTTATTACGGTGGCTCTTTTCATCGTAGCGGCAATTTTTCAGGGCAGTAATTTCCTGTCCACAGCCAATATTATTAACGTATTAAGGAACAATGCAGTGCTTGGCATCCTGGCGCTGGGAATGGCTTTTGTTATTATTGTAGGAGAGATCGATCTGTCGGTAGGCGCCGAACTGGTTATTGTAGCGTCGATCTGTCTGGGCGTTTTGAATGCCACGGGAAATGTGGTGCTGGCAGTGATTATTGCGATGGCATGTGCTATCGGATTTTCGGCAGGTATGGGTATTATTACTGCGAAAGGTAATGTCCCGTCCTTTGTTGTGACGCTGGGCGGTATGTACATATTCCGTTCCGTATGTCAGTACTTCATGGACGGCGGCGGATTTTATGGCGAGGTAGACGCATTTGGAAAGATTTCCAATGCAAGCCTGGGTCCGATTCCGTTACCGATCATTTATCTGGCTGTTGTATTTGTAGTATATTTTTATATCTCGAAACATACAAGAATGGGCCGCCATTTTTATGCAGTCGGTTCCAATGCGAGAGCATCAAAGCTGTCAGGTTTGAATGTTAATAAAGTAAAAATACTTGCATTCGTTATGATGGGTATTTCCGTTGGCGCGGCGGCAATCATCGAGTCCTCCAGAATGATGTCTATCAATGCATCTTCTTCCGGACAGTCTTATGAAATGTACGCCATCGCTATGGCGGTTATCGGCGGAGTTTCCATGAAGGGCGGACGCGGCAAAATGATCTGCGTTCTGTTTGGTATTTTCATACTGGCTATCATCAATAACTTCCTGAACTTGATGGGAGTAAGCGCATTCCTTGTAAATGCTATTAAAGGTGCGATCATCATCTTTGCTGTATTGCTTCAGAAAAAAGATGAGATGTAAGAATTGAAGGAACGCTTTGCGTATTTTCTATTGGCGAAGGATAAAGGCGCCGACATGTTGCAGTCGGCGCCTTTTCATAACCCCGGATTAAAATTGGAATGTTAAAAAACAGAAACAAGGAGGCATGAGTTATGAAGACGGGTGCGGTAAATCATATTGGCATCAATACTGTTGATTTGAAAGTATCGGAGAAATTTTATAGCGAGGTAATGGGCTTTGCGTTTGTCGGAGAAGTGGACCTGGGCGGCGACTATGTGGCTTATATGAAGGTGGATGAAAATACGATGATAGAACTGTTCCTGACAGAGGGAGATCTGCCTGTACATCTGCCTGCGGATGGCAATACGGGTCTGAAGCATATTGCCTTTGATGTGGACGATGTGGATGCATGGTATGAAAGCCTGACGGCAAAGGGATATGTTATGACCCTAGAGCCTACGGACATTCCGGCCATCGGGAAGCGGGCGCTTTTGTTTCGGGCCCCGGACAATGTGATCATTGAATTGTGTATGGATATGGTATAAAACCACAGATGCGGAAATAAACACACATAAAATCAAAAATAAATCCACAAAAACAGTTGATATATAGAAAGAAAAATGGTATAATATCAACATAAACAAAAACAAACGGAAATTATAAGAAAAGCAAAACTATACAGCAGGAGGTATTACTATGGCATACGAAAAATTGCTTGAGCCTATAAAAATCGGACCGCGGGAAGCGCAGAACCGTTTTTTTGTACAGGCGATGGAAACAAATATGGAAGATCCGTCAGGAAATCCATCAGAAGAAACCACACAGCGTTATTGTGATCTGGCAGAGGGAGAGGCAGGATTGATCACGCTGGAAGCAATCACTGTTACCCGTGAGAGCCGTGCGAGAGATAATCAGTTGACAATTATGCCAAAGAATGAGAAACCATTGACAAAATTCATGGATCGTGTCCATGCGGCAAATCCAAAATCTCTGGTTGTGTTCCAGCTCACACATTCGGGAGAAATTTCCAATCCGGATTTTTCCAGAAGAGTAACACCGAATCCATTGCCCGGCTACGGCGGAGATTTGTTGACAGAGGATG
The DNA here is from genome assembly GCA_964564095.1 of uncultured Eubacterium sp. Taxonomy (GTDB): domain Bacteria; phylum Bacillota; class Clostridia; order Lachnospirales; family Lachnospiraceae; genus Brotonthovivens. The sequence goes on from CAZLZX010000017.1 coordinate 11,782, forward strand.
ATGTGGCGCATATCATGGATGATTTTGTAACGGCTGCAAAGATTGCTTATAATGCCGGTGCAGATGGTATTGACTTAAAGCTCTGTCATGGATACTTTGGTTCCCAGATGATTCGTCCTCATAACAACAGAGACTGGAAATATGGCGGAAGCTGGGAGAACAGAACCCGTTTTCCGTATGAACTGATGGAACGTATCCGTAAGGAAATTCCGGATAAAAACTTCCTGATCGGTTCCAAGATTTCAGCGTGGGAAGGCTTCCCGGGCGGATTTGGTACAGAGGGTCCTCATTCTCCGATTATGGATCTGACAGAGCCTCTTGACCTGATCAAAGGTCTGGAAGAACGCGGTGCAAGCTATATCGTTCAGTCGGCAGGAAGTCCATCCATTACGGTAAGCCTGACACAGGCAGACAAGCATGTTCCGTATTTTGCATATCTGCATCAGTATTGGGCAAAAGAGTTTAAGAAAGTATTGAAACCGGAGACTGTAGTAATCGGTTCTAATTTCTCTCCATTCAGAAGCGGAAAGAATGGTCTGTGCGCTGTTACGGAAGAAGAAAGTAATCTGCTCAATTACGGTACATGGTGTGTGGAGAACGGTGTCGTAGATATGGTTGGTCTTGGAAGACAGTCATTTGCAGATCCGTTCCTTCCAAAGAAAGTGCGGGAAGGCAGACTGGATGAGATCAAATATTGTCTCCTCTGCGATAGCTGTCTGGAACTGCTGATTCAGCAGAGCAGAGTCGGATGTGTAGCTTTCGATAAGAGGGCGCACGAAGAGCTTGTCCGCACAAGAAAAGAAAAAGGACATCTGAAAGTCCATCATACCTAAAGTGTGCTATTTTCATAATGAAACTTTCCCATACAAAAACAGGGTTCCGGTTTGACCGGAGCCCTGCTTTGCAGTTGGGGAGAAAAGATTTTGCTTCGGCAGTCATGACCCTGAGATAAAAATAGCTGTCGTATCAGAAAAAGCCCCGAAGGGCTTTTTCTGAATGGTAGTTATTATTACTGGATTTTGATCCATTGCTGTTTTTCGTTACTTTCAAAGATTTTTTCACACAGGATCATTTCATGAAGACCGTCCTCGAAGGTTGCATAATGATATTCTGCATCTTTATGATCAATACTTGTATAGACTTCTCTGAAACATTGTTTAAATGCGTCCGTAAAGCCTTCTGCGTGACCAAGCGGATATGCTACCAGCGGAAGCGTTTTCGGATGTACGGTGGCGGCGCCTTTTTCAATATATTCGGTACAGTTATCCCGGATGCCGATATTTAGTCCGTTTACATCCATACTGTTCCACTGTGCGGATTTCTTATAGCCGCCTACCAGAAGATCAATGGCAACTGATTTTCCCGCAATAACCTGGGAGAAAAATGCGCTTCCCTTCGCTCCGTTGCTGAAGCGGAACATGACGCTGGCATTATCCTCTGTATTGATTGGGATTTCGGTGTAGTCATCCTCGCTGAATTTTTCCGTAGAGAAAGCAAGAACCGTCTTTTTGGGTTTCTTGCGGAATGGATGTATGGTGGAAAAATCGGCGCATACTTCTGTAATCTTCTGACCGCTGACAAATTCTGCCAGATCCATCCAGTGGGAACCGATGTCGGCGATAACTCTTGTGTCTCCTGATGTGGCAGTCTCCAGACGCCAACTGTAATCCGTATCATAGAGCAGCCAGTCCTGGCAGTAGCTTCCGGAGATCGAGAATACGTCTCCCAATTCTCCGTCCTTAATAATATTCATCATATGATTGGTCATAGGGTAGAACCGGTTGTGGAAGTTGATCGCACATACAAGACCGGTTTCCTTTGATTTTTCCACAAGAATTTCTGCTTCTTTTACGGAAGTTGTCATTGGCTTTTCGCATATGACATTTACGCCGTGATCCAGTGCGTACATAGCGATCTCGAAATGTGTATTGTTCGGGGTGCAAATATGAATCATATCCAGATCCATGGTGTCGATCATTTCTTTATAGTCCTCGAAATAGTGAGGAACATTCAGTTTTTCGGCAGTTTCCTTTGCCTGAAATTTGTCTGTCAGGGCCACTACCTCCACATTTCCCAGTCGTCTGACTGTTTCAATGTGTACCTGACCAATAAATCCGGTGCCTATGACACCTGTGCGATAAACTTTCATAGTAAAACCTTCCTTTCCTTTATAAATAAAAATAGCTTTTTGCTTCGTAGGACATTTTATAAGGTATACCCTCAGGGGCACCCCATTATGCCATCCGGCAATTTATAAGGTATACCCTCTGGGGCACCCCATTATGCCATTCGGCAATTTATAAGGTATAAAACCGGCTTATAAATTCCTGATATGCCTGTTCCCAGTTAATTTCATGTCGGGGCTCGAAGGTGGAGATCGATATACTGTTTCGTATCAGTTCCCGGCCTTCTTCAATAGAAGCAATTTCTCCTGCGGCTTTCATCTGCACTAAAATATTTCCGAGGGCGGTGGCGTCTGCCGGACCGGAAAATACGGTTCTGCCGCAGATATCTGCTGTAATCTGACACATAAGGCTGCTCTGGGAGCCTCCCCCGACCATGTTGATCGTTGCTAAGGTTTTCCCGGTAAGCTCTTCCAGCTTTTCGATCGTATATCTGTATTTGAATGCCAGACTTACATAAACGCAGGATATCATTTCCTCCACCGAAGATGGCGCTTTACCGTAGTGTTCACGGCAAAATGCTGTTACTTTTTCCATCATATTGCCGGGCTGATAAAATTCCTGACGGTCCACATCAATGAAAAAGTCAGTGACGGGATGTCTGGCGGCGCCTTCGTCCAGCCTGGAATAAGATATTTCTTTGCCGGATTCCCGCAGCTCTCTGGCGATTTCCTGAATGATCCATGTGCCCATAACGTTGCGCAGCAGACGGTGGTGTCCGGTGCGGGAGGCTGCCGCAATATCCTCCCCCGGGGCGTCTACGTATCGGAATCCGCCCTCATTTGCAATATTGCAGCGAAAACCTTCCTCTGTAATGACGGGTCTGGAAATCTCCGTACCTACCAGGCACCAGGTACCGCAGCTGATGATGGCATAGCTGCCATGACCAATAGATGCTAAAAATGCAGATGCGGTATCGTGCTGGCAGACGGTGGAGACGGAGAATCCCCTCGTGTTCAGCCGCCGGTTGAAGGCGTCTGTCGTTTTTCCTACAATGGTTCCGGGCATGGTTACCGGCGCAAACAGGGACTTTTGTATCTGATATTTTTCCAGAATTATTTCTGACCAGTCCGCTGTGTCAAAATCAAACATCTGTGTGACAGAGGCAGTGGTATATTCGGTAACCATTTTCCCCGTCAGCAAATAGATAAAAAGATCTGATACGAAAAGAGCCTTGTGACAATTGTTTAAGAGCCAGTCAAACCCTTCGGTTTTCATAGCGTCAAGCTGCAGCAATGTATTAAATAATGCATTTTGATTGCCGTTGACCTGATACAGTTCTTCGGGGGACATAATGGAATAGGTATGCTCCTGACATCTGCCGGTACGGGAATCCCGATAACAGCGGATCGGCGTCAGCAGATTTCCCCGCTCATCGATCAGGGCAAAATCATTGCAAAAACTGTCAAATCCGATGAAATCGATGCTGTCCCCGGTGCATGAAACCGCTTTTTTCAGCCCTTTGCACAGCTCATCATAGATATGGATAAAATCCCAGTATAAACCTTCTCCTATGGATACCGGATGATTTTCAAACTGATGAATACAGGTAATGTTTAATTGATTGCTGGCGCAGGCGCCAAGAAACAGCTTGCCGCTGCTTCCGCCCAGATCAAAAGCTAAATAGTTCATAACTGTCGGCTCTCCTGTTTGGTTTCAAGCTTAGCATATTTATGTATTGCAAAGCGGTTTTTCTGTTGGTGTGTATACTGTGCGTCTGCTATTTTAACGTTGGAATGCATACGTCCTCGGTAGCCATAACAGCGCCTTTGGACAGGTTGCAGAAGGCGTCGCATTCGATACGCTCCAGCATGCTGTATGCTTTGTAGATCGTTTCTCCGCTGCATACGATGCCGTGATACTGCATGATCGCGCCGATTGGCTTCTTAACTGCGAGAGCGCGGTGCTCTTCATAGTATTTGTAAACATTTTCAGATAATTCCTCCGTAAATGCCTGCGTCCATGGGATGACTCCTACTTTACCCCGGCCCATGGTAGCTTCTGTTACGTTGGGAATCTCTTTCCCGAAAGCTACATAAGGCATGCAGTAAAACGGATGCGCATGAATGACGGATCCGATTTCCTTGAAGTTCTTTAAAATCAAAACATGCATCAGCGTTTCACGGGAGAGCTTTCCGGCGCCTTCGATAATATTCTGATCATAATCGATTAAAAGAAAGTCTTCCGGCTTTAAGTCGCAGTGTTTTTCCTCTGACATCATGGATGGGGACAAAAGAATACGGTTGTCGTCCACGCGGACAGAAAAGTTTCCGCCGGCGGCATTGGTCAAACGACGTTCAAACATTAATTTGGCTACGCGGGTCATTTCCACGCGCATATCATAATAAGATAAATTCATACTATCAATATCCTTTCTATAGGTTGCATCCCGGATTTGATAACCGGGTATTACACTAGTGTAATTTCACAATGGTTACATTTTTTTTCAGCTCTTCGGCGCGGCTCGTATCGTAGCCTACGGAAAGTGCGGATTCCGCAGTGGCGGCCGATATGGCGGTAGCAATTCTCAATGTATCTTCTGTATCCAGGCCCTGGTGAATGCCGTAGATCAGTCCGGAGAGGAAACAATCTCCGCATCCGATGGTATTGCGTACCTGAATCTTCGGCGGGGTAATCCGGTACAAACCATTTCTGGTACGTACCATAGAACCGGAACCGCCTAAAGAAACGGCAATAACAGGAATATCATAAGCATCCAGGGAAATAAGCGCTTCCCGGATGTCGTTTTCCGTATTCAATGTTTTGCCGCACAGGTAGGATAGCTCGTCCTGATTTGGTTTGATTAAAAAAGGGTGTTCAAGGATACATCGCTTCAGGGTCTCTCCGCTGGCGTCCAGAAAAACTTTCAGATGCCTGTGGCGGAGCGCTTTTAAGATCGTGTTGTAAACAAAAGCATCCGGGCAATTGGAGGCATCTCCGGACAGGATCAAAAAGTCGCCATCCTCAATGTTCTCATCCAGATATCTGATAAAATCAGATATATTTTCCCGGGATAACGGAACTCCTTTGGATGAAAGGCAGGCGCATTTCCCGCTGTCTTCGATCAGGAGATAATTAGTCCGGGATTCCTGCTCCGGATAATGCTGAAAGCGAACCTGAATCCCGTAGTCCTTCAGCATGTTCACGATCTTTGTGCCGGCGCTGCCATGCACGATGCCAAATGCCGTGTTGTCCAGTCCAAGAAGCTTTAGGTTGATAGATACATGGGTGCCTTTGCCGCCGAGACCCTGGGTAGTTCCCGTTAGGCGGTTTGTGACTTCAGGCTGAAATTCGGGCAGATATAAGATTTGGTCTACTGCCGGATTTAATGTCACAGTATGGATTTGCGGCATGTGCTTTTCCCTCCTTTACATTAAACACCACAGAAACGGAAAACAAATGTGGTATTATTTCTGTATTTGTCTGAATTGTATCATATAAAGGAAGAAAAAGCAACATATTCCAACAAATAAACGCAACATATTCACACAAACAGATGACTGTTTATGTGGGATCATTCGTTTACCGTGTAGATATGAATATCGGTATTTTGTAAAAATTCATAAGCATCGGGATCAGCCTGAGAATCAGTGATGATATGGTCGACGCTCTCAAAATCTGCCAGGAAAAACTGACCGTTAGTTTCAAATTTTGTGTGGTCTGCCAGCAGAAATACTTCGCGGGCAGAATCAATCATGTATTTTTTTGTGCTTACTTCATGAATGCTGGTATCCGTAAACATTCGACTGGCGCTGATCCCGGCGCATGAAATGAAACATTTGTCGGGATAATATTCACAGCCTGTAAGCAGAGAGGCATTGTCGTAGGTGGACAGATTTTTTGGATTAAACACCCCGCCCAGACTGATAAAAAGCTTGTTGGTACAGTCGTATTTGGAAGCTTCCACCAGAAATTTCAGGGAGTTGGTAATAAAGGTTACATGAAGCTCCGGAGGCAGGAACTGAACCAGATACATAGTAGTAGAGCTGTTGTCTACAAAGATCGTGTCTCCGTCTTTTATGTAGGAAACGGCATGTTTGCATATTTCCTGCTTTAAAGCATAGTTTTGAATCCCGCGGATCGCCACCGGATATTCCTGAATGGGGGAGCCGTTTTGCAGATTATTAAGGTGTGTGGAGACCGCGCCTCCGTGGGTACGGGTCAGAATGCCCTGTGCTTCCAGGTCTTTTAAGTCTCTTCTGATGGTTTCTTTTGAAGTATTGAAGTAGTCGGCCAAAATGCTTACTTCTATTTTTCCGTCCTGCTCAAGGAATTTTATGATTTCCGCTTTTCTTTCGATACTGTACATAGGTTTTGTCCTTTTCCATTAAGAAATTAAATTTTGTTATTGATCATAGAAGGCACGCAGAGGGCTTTTGGTTTTTGATAACCAAAAAACGCAGAATGTGCCTTTTATAATACAAGTATAAGGAAAAATAAGAATAGTGTCAATGAAAACAGACAATAACGGAAGCTAACGGTAACGAAATGATGTGGATTTAATAAGAAATGATAATATTTGAACGAATAAAACAAAAAAAGATAACAGAAGTATTGATTTTGCAATGATTTGCTATTATAATAAAAATTGGAACGTGTCAAAATTATCTAAATACCCTTTTCAAATAAAAAAAAACAGAGGTGAACAATATGACATCAAAAGAAGCTGCGCGCCTGATCGATATCAGCGCTGTGCGTACGCCCCATTCCCTTGCGGAGATTCGCGATGTGGTAAAAATTGCAAAAAAATATGGATTTATCAACGTACATTCTCTTCCGTGCTGGACAAAGACGGTCAGTGAATTGCTGAAGGATGAACCGGAGATTTATGTGGGAGCGCCGGTGGGATTTCCGGGAGGCGCGCATAAGACCTGTGTCAAAATGCTGGAAGCAGAAGAATTGATCAAAGATGGCGTCCAGGAAATGGACATCGTTATGAATGTTGGAAAGTTTAAAAATAAAGAATATGACTATGTGCTGGATGAGTTGAAACAGATCATTGCTTTGGCGCCGGATGATGTGCTGACAAAAGTTATTATTGAACTGAACTGCCTGACAGATGACGAGATGGAGGATGCCTGCCAGCTTGTAATTCAGTCAGGTGCAGATTTTCTGAAAACCGGCACTGGCTGGGTCCCGGGAGATGCAAATCTCAACAGAATTGCGAAAATCAAACAATTGACGCAGGGCCAGATTAAAGTAAAGGCTGCCGGCGGTATTCGTACCAGAGCAGAATTTGATGCATTATGTTCCCTTGGAGTAGAGCGTTTCGGTATCAATACAAAGTCAGCGCTGGAGATCGTATCCAGTTTTGATTATGAGTGATGGATGCTGAGGAGAAAGGCAGGGGGTTATGGACTCTATAGACAAAATTATTGCATATGATCTGGGAACCGGCGGAATAAAAACATCCTTGTTTGACGTAACCGGCAAATCCTATGCTCATACATTTCGCCCGTATGATACAAGGTATGCTGCGGGGGATATCCATGAGCAGAAACCATCGGATTGGTGGGAAGGCATTGTGGAAACCACAAAGCTTTTGCTTGCTAAGACGAAAGCGGCGCCGGAGGAGATCGTCGGCCTGGCAATTTCAGGTCATTCCCTTGGCGTAGTTCCCGTTGACCGCGATGGAAATCTTCTGCGGGAATATACACCGATCTGGTCAGATAAGAGAGCCAAAAAACAGGCGGAGGCTTTTTTTGAAAAAATTCCTTATGATAAATGGTATATGACTACCGGAAATGGCTTTCCGGCGGAGTGCTATTCCATATTTAAGATCATGTGGTATCGGGATGAAGAACCGGAAATGTATCGGAAAGCAGACAAAATTCTCGGTTCTAAGGATTACTGCAACTACATAATGACTGGCCGCGCCTGCACGGATTATTCTTATGCTTCCGGATGCGGCGCATATGATTTGAAAAAACGCGGATACGTAGAAGAGTACATAGCGGCGGCGGACATCGACAGGGCATTATTTCCTGAAATCATGCCGTCTCATGGCGTGGTGGGGAATCTGCTTCCAAAAGCTGCCAAAGCTTTGGGGCTTACTACGGATACAAAGGTTATCTGCGGGGGCGTGGACAATTCCTGTATGGCTCTAGGCGCAAAAGCGACAAAGAACGGCAGGACATATACCTCGCTTGGATCTTCGAGCTGGATTGCGGTTGTGGCTGACGAGCCGATCCTGGATCTGAGGTATCTGCCCTTTGTGTTTGAACATTGCGTAGAAGGATATTATGCATCTGCGACGAGTATTTTTTCGGCTGGCAGCAGCTTCCGATGGGTCAGAGATGTGATCTGCCCGGAGCTGGTGGAAAAAGAAAAAAAACATGAGATCCGGGACGCTTATGATGAGATGAGTAAAATGGCAATGCAATCGCCCATCGGCTCTAATAAGCTGTTGTTTAATCCAAGCTTCGCCGGAGGGGCAATGATTGAGGAAAGCCCGGATATCTGCGGCGGTTATGCAGGACTTCGCCTGGGACACAACAGAAATGATCTTGTCAGAGCCGCAATGGAAGGAATTACTTACAATCTGTGCTATGCCATGAATATACTGAAAAAATATCAGCCGGATATCAGCGAAATGCTTCTGGTAGGGGGCGGCAGCAAAAGTAAAGTATGGCGTCAGATGTTTGCGGATATTTTTGATATGAAAATGGTAAAAACTGTGATCGATCAGGATGCGGCATCCCTGGGCGCAGCGGCATTGGTCGCTTACGGGCTTGGCTACTGGGCTTCCTATGACCGGTTGGATGAAATCCATGTTGTGGAGAGCGTAGAAACGCCGGAACCGGAACGCGTTCGGGAGTATCGGAAATATTATGACATTCATCGGGAGTATGCTCATTATTTGGCGTCTATTGGCAGCGATTTGCAGGAAATCCAGAGCGCAAAGTGAGCAGGAACTGTCGGGTACAGTATCACAAATAAATAATATTATGGCAAGAAATAATAACAAAAACAAATGGCGTTGTTATTATATTTGCTGAAAATTAGCGATAATATGGCTGATTATTGTTGTACCCTAGCGGTAAATGTGATATAATGACGAAAAACAATAATAAATAACAATAAATAATAAAATCATAGAAAGGGAGAGGTTTTATGAATATTTATGAACCGGCGATACAGCCTACGATTTATTTCATCGGTGTAACTACAACACAGTCATCCATTATGCGGGTATTTCCGGAATGGGCAAAAGCGCTCGGCCTTAAGGACGCAGTGATTAAAGGAATTGATTTTAAACCGCATTCGTCAGCGGAAGAATACAGAGAGGCTGTGGAGTTTATCAAAAATGATCCGTTGTCACTGGGCGCTCTGGTCACAACTCATAAAATCGATTTATACAATGCATGCAAGGATCAGTTTGAATACCTTGATCCATATGCGGTAACCCTGGGAGAAATATCTTCTATTTCGAAAAAGGACGGTCAGCTTTGCGGACATGCAAAGGATCCGATTTCCAGCGGACTGGCTCTGGAGAATTTCGTTCCGGAAAATTACTGGAAGGATTTTGACGGCGACGTACTTTTACTTGGCGCAGGCGGAAGCTCACTGGCAATGTCCATGTATTTAACAGATAAAAAACATGGCGATAACGTACCTGGAAGGATCATCATCGCGAATCGCAGTACCCCAAGACTGGAATCTGCAAAAGAACTGTTGAAGGGAATCGATCCGGCTACAAAGATGGAGTACATCCATAATCCTGCACCGGCAGACAATGACAAGACCCTGGGCTCCTTAAAGCCCCATTCACTGATCGTAAATGCAACTGGTCTTGGCAAAGATGCGCCGGGCTCTCCTCTGACAGATGAGTGTCAGTTCCCGAAAGACAGTCTCGTATGGGAGATTAATTACCGCGGAAATCTGATCTTTAAGGATCAGGCAGAAGCCCAGAAAGAAGAGAAAAACCTTCATGTAGAGGACGGATGGATCTACTTTATCCATGGATGGACACAGGTTATAGCAGAAGTTTTCCATATTTCCATTGAAGGCGAGATTTTAGATGAATTGAGTGAAATCGCTAAAAACGTACAGGCAAAAAAATAATTCATTGTGCGGACTGCAAAAAAGATGAAAGCCGAAAAACAGATTGCGATTGAAAAGTTGGGTAAAAAACGGAGGTAATAGCATGAATCAGTTTAATTGGGATACAAGTTTTCTTGTAGATTTTGATTTGGAGACAGCGAGATCTACAACGGCGGAATCCAGCAAAAGAACACTTTCACAGATGAAAACCATGTTCCATGATGTGGCTGCCGCGGAGGAAATATTAAAGGGAGAAGATCCTGTTATTTATGAGTGGCATGAGTTGGGATGCCCGGAGCGCGCCGGCGATCTGGCTTTTGGTACGACGATCCTGTATCCGGGAAAGGTTGGCGATGAGTATTTCATGACAAAGGGACATTTCCATACCATTCTGGAAACTGCGGAAGTTTACTATATGTTAGACGGCGAAGGCTATATGGTAATGGAAAATCCGGAAGGGGATACGATCGAGATGCCTCTGAAAAAAGGCGAGGTCGTATATGTTCCGAGACGTTATGCACATCGTACGGTAAATACGGGAGATATTCCGCTTCGTACTTTCTATGTGTTTGGGGCCGATGCAGGTCATGATTATGGAACCATTGAAACGAAAGGCTATCATAAGATGATTGTTGAGAGAGACGGAAAACCGGCTGTTGTAGACAATCCAAACTGGAAATAGTCATGAGAGATATTGTGACAGTAACGGGAAATCTTGCATGTGACAAGGTTGGCTTTTGTCAATTCCATGAGCATCTCCTGCTCAGTAAAGGAAAATCTTTTGAAATCAATCCG
>CAZLZX010000018.1:0-22473 GCA_964564095.1 uncultured Eubacterium sp.
TGCCCGGCTCCGCATCTCCGCTGCCCGGCTCCGCATCTCCGCTGCCCGGCATCTTTCCGGCTCCGCCGCCGGAAAGCTCCAGCGTAATCGTATTTCCCTCAATCGTTTCAACTGTTCCTGTAAGTGTTGTATCTAATAACTGTATCGTATTTTCCGTCACATTGCCGCTACATGCTGTGAGGGCAGCAGCCGATATGATTCCCGCACACAGTAAAAATATCAAGATGCGCTTTTTATGCATATTACAAATCCTCCTGACTTATTTTGGTAACTTTATTTTAATCTAATTTTGTGATCATATTGTGTACAATATATGATATATTATTGAACAGTTCTTATTTCCCGTATCATAAATTTTTACCGTTTTTTGCAAAAGCAGCCATGACTTATTGTATTTCTTGTTATATTATATTAGAAAAAGATATCATATCAGTTGTATATTGATATGTATCATTCTGATTTAAAGGAGACAATTCTATGGCAATGACCGTACAGACTCTTGCAAAAGCTTTGATGCAGGAAACCGGAAAAATATTTGTAGGAAAAAAAGACAAAATAGAACTTATCCTGATGGCTATTTTCAGCGGAGGACATGTCCTGCTGGATGATCTGCCCGGCAGCGGAAAAACCACTTTAATAAAAACGCTTTCCAAAGCCCTGGGATGTGATTTTGAAAGAATCCAGTTTACCCCGGATCTTCTTCCGGCGGATATTACCGGAATGACTGTCTTTGATCAAAAAACCCGTGATTTCAGACTGGTCAAAGGTCCGATACATACAAATGTCCTTCTGGCAGATGAGATCAATCGTGCCATACCGAGAACGCAGGCTGCACTTTTAGAAGCCATGGAAGAAAAACAGGTTACCATTGACGGACAAACCCTTTCTCTTCCCGATCCTTTTTTTGTCATGGCAACGCAAAACCCTGTGGAAATGGAAAGCGCCTTTATGCTTCCGGCAGCTCAGATGGATCGATTCTTTATCCGCCTGTCTCTGGAATACCCTGATCCGGCAGAAGAAATGGAGATTCTGGATACGCTGGGCATGGGTACGGATTATTCTCAGATTCAGGCTGTGACTAATCCTCAGATGCTGATCTTGCTGCGCCAGGAGCTGGAACAGGTATATGTCAGTGAAGCGGTACGGGCATATATCGTCAAACTGGTACATGCTACGAGAAATCATCCTGATATCAAATTCGGTGCAAGTCCCAGAGCATCCCGTTCACTTTATCAGGGCGCCAAAAGCTACGCTGCCATGCAGGGACGCGACTATGTGATTCCGGAAGACGTGCAGATGATATGGACGCCTGTTACCGCACACCGTATCATTTTGACAAATGAAGCTAAATATTCCAGAAAAACAGAAGCCCAGATCCTGCAGCAGATCATAGCAGATACCCGAACCGAAGCCAGCAATGAGGATTTATTAAATGGAAAATAAAAATGTTACCCAGAGCAGAGGCAGCAATTTTGCCACCATTCCGGGGCTGCTGATTCTCATATTTTTCCTCGGGTTGTCTTTCTATTTTAAGGCAAACATTATCAGCGCATTCCTTTTGCTGTTTATCATTTTATGTTTCATTGCCCTGCTGTGGAGTAAAAGTGCATCAAAACATCTTACGGGAACGATTGAGTTTCTGACTCCCGGCGTCTTTCCCGGCGATGAAATCAAGCTTAAGCTAAAGGTGTCTAATACAGGAAAATTATCCACGATCTGGGTCGACACCTATTTGCCCTTTCCACAAAAGACATTGATTCAGCCGATAAATAGCGCATTAAAATATGTGGAAATGACGCAGCCGGACTGGGTCGGGGAAGCTTTGCAGCAAAAATTCATCTGGCTGAAATCAAATCAGGAGCTTACCTGTATACTGAAACTAAAGGCTGTAAGGCGGGGAATCCTTGCTGTTGACCGCATCTATTTTCAAACGGGAGACGGCTTCGGCATCGGTACGCTAAGACACGCCGAGTTATTTTCAGGAAAAGCTGTTACGGCCATTTATCCAAAGCTTTACCCTGTCAGCCTGCAGTCCTTTTTGCTTCATGGTACAAATATGGACGCCGGGAAGCGCGGGGAATATGAGGATGTTACTCTTCTGAAAAATATTCGCTCTTATGCGCATGGGGATTCCTTCAAGCATATTAACTGGCGTATGCTGGCAAAGCAGGATTCCCTCCAGATAAATATGTACGAACGGATTACCCCGGAAAGTATCACATTTCTTCTGGATTTAAAAAGCTTTGAGACGACCCGCCATAAAGAAGGCGGCGCAGATCACGAAATGATACGATGCACAAGGGATGAATCTTTGGAACTGGCAATCAGCCTGACCGCATCCTGTATTCTGCGATTATACGAACAGGGCGTTCCCTGTGGTCTGCTTCTGCCGGAATATGACGATACTCCCGCCCGGATCTGCGGCGAAAATGCGCGTTCTGAACAAACCCAGACCATATTGATGATGCTGGCGGAAATTGCATATGAAGGCGGAGACATACACTGGCCTGTAGATGAACTGAATCGTTTAAGCACATCCTCCGGGCAGATTTATGTCATTATGTATGACACACCGGACAACAGTTTGCTGCAGTCCGGCATCGCATCCAGACTGAAATTTATTTGCATGAAAGAAAGTTCCTCATTTACAAATGCAGATATTATATCAGCTTCTGATATATTCGAAGGATCTTTCTCCCAAAATATATAGAAAGTATAAAGAGACATTTATGAATCAAGTTAGAAAATTTGCCATTGGCATGAGTATGCTGGCAGCGGACATTATCCTGCTGGCATGCTGCCTGTACTTTACGGTCATTATTCAGAAAATGGAACAAGTTCATCCCAACCTGACGCTCTGGTTTCTGCTGGCGGCAATCGCCTTTATTCTCAATCTGACATTACAGAAAAAGCAGATCAGAATCAGTACGCTGTGCGTCTGCAACATGATCTGGATGATCCTTTCTGCAATCTCCGTATGTCTCATGTTTGGCAGTGAACCAACAAATCTGTTTATGAAGGTATTTGTCTGCGGTGTTATCCTTGTGATAGAAGGCCATAGCTGCTATCTGGCTCTCATGCCCTTTAAAACAGAGCACTGCGTCCTGTTTCTTGATGCTCTGGTGGTGGTCATCTCACTGTTTTTGTGCGGGTGTGAGCTGCGGCATCTGACAGGCGTGCTTCCCATGCAGATCCTGTGCTTTGTCGTAATCGGCTATATATTGGCGGCACTAATCTTCCTTCGTACGGCTCCGATAGACCCGGATCTTGCTTCCGCTTTATCCGAGAAAACCGATTCGAACCCTACTTCGGACAAGCCAGCGGTGCTCAGCGGTTCCGGTATATCCGGACGGATCCGTGTTTTTGCCGCTCTGGGAGCCATTGTAGCCGCAAGCTGTATTCTATGTGCACTGCTCTCACTCAAAGCAGGCAACGCCACCCAGAACCTCTGGTCTTTACTGTTGCTGTTACTGAAAAGCCTGAAAAACGGATTGCATATGATCGGAGAAAAATGTACGGACTTTTTCTCCCGTTTTGATACGAAAACAGATACTGCCGCCGCTTTGCCTGCGCAAAGCTCATCCGCAGCAGACGCAGACAACGAATGGATTCCTGTTCCGGATCTTCCCGTATGGCTTCCGATGACTATAGGCATTGCAGTGCTGGCGCTGGCAGCTTTCTTTGTGGTCCGCGCCCTTTTGCAGCTTCGACAGAAAAAGCTTATGACCGCCCGCCATACATATCAGACAGTTATTGTAACCAGACAGTCAATTGCCAGCCACAGACCATCATTTTTGAAACGGCTTCAAAACAAATTTCACTTGCTTTACCGGATGTACCGCCAAAGAAAAACTCCGGTTGGCCTGGCTATCCTTGCCCGTAAAAAAGGAAACTCCATCGGAGTTCCTATGCAGAAAAAGGAGACCTGGCATAGCTACCTCAAACGCCTGTCCGCTTTTGGAGATACCTCAACACTGTTAGAACTGGCTGAATTTCTGAAATGCTATTTTTACAGCGAACGTGACATCACGCTCTCAAAAGAGCAGTATATAAAATTCGTCCGCAGCTTGAAGAAGATGCAAAAATAAACATTTTTTTAATTTCCTAAAAAATGTTCCATCTATGGTTTTGGTATTTCATTTTCCGGCGGATTCCCATACATTAATAGTGCGATTAAAAACATCCCGCATCCCATCGGATAATGCTCCGCCTCTCCGGACAGAAATGCAAGCTGCCGCTCCGCCCTTTTTTCGTAGGTTTCTTGGACAGTCGAATCTTCTTTTTTCTGCTGTCCAATGTCATTACCTGCTGTCAATTGGGCAAGACGCACCAGGCAGTATGCCATAACAGAATTTCCGCTGGGCAGGGCGCCATCGTAGGTCTCCTTGGGTTTCGTGATAAGAGCGCTGTTTTCATTGCCATACAAAAAGTATCCGCCATTTTCATCTGAAAATTGTTCCTCCGCCGTCTGACAAATCTGCTCTGCACGCTCCAAATAACGGTAATCTGCTGTTACTTCATACATTGCTGTCATCGCAGCCGCATAATACACATAATCATCCAGAAATCCTTTGACAGAGCGTTTTCCTTCCCGCCAGCTAACATATAAAAGGTTTCCTTCCCTTAGATTCTTCTCGATAAACTCACATGCACGCTCTGCCGCTTCCAAATATTTCCGCATTCCGCTGACCCGATACAGTATGGACATAGCATATATGGCCAACGCATTCCATGAGGTCAGCACCTTATCATCCAAATGAAGTCTTCCCCGCTCCCTACGGTAGGAATACAGCTTTTTTACCTCTGGTTCTAAAACATCTGTATATACTTTCCCGTGCAGCAGATTCGGAATATTTTTCCCTTCAAAATTGCCTTCCTTTGTAATTCCAAAATATTTGCAGAAGAGCCTGCCCTGCTCCCTGCCAATTACCCGGCGTACTTCGTCATATTCCCAGAGGTAATATTTTCCTTCTTCGCCTTCACTGTCCGCATCCTGGGCAGAATAAAATTCTCCGTCGGGGCCCGTCATTTCACGCAAAATATACTCCGCCGTTTTTTCCGCCACTTCGAGAAAAAGCTCATTACCGGAAACTTTGTATGCCGCCGCATAGGCAATGATCAAAAGTGCATTATCGTAAAGCATTTTCTCAAAATGGGGAACCAGCCAGTAAGCATCCGTGGAATATCTGGAAAACCCATATCCAATATGATCAAAGATTCCGCCGCGGTACATTTTATCCAGGGTAAACAGCGCCTGCTCTAAGACTGTTTTTTTCAACTCCGGCTTCGCTCTTCCCATGGCTTCCGTATCCAAGGCAGGCTCTTCCTGTCCTACTATTTTCTTATTTTGACCAGACTGAGAGTACAGCATCAAAAAAATAAGGTTATGAGGTACGGGAAACTTCGGCGCACCGCCAAATCCTCCATTCTTTTTATCAAAACTTTCAGAAAATCCTTCTGCTGCCTGGTTCAGCAGTTTCTCCTTTATTTCCTGATCCGCTTTCACATCTTCCGGTTTTATAAAGCTCAAAATCTGTTCCGATGCATCCAGCAAACGTTTCCTATCATTTTCCCACTTGTCTGCAATAACCAACAAAAGTTCCTGAAATCCGGACATTCCATGGACTGTTCGGGGCGGAAAATAGGTTCCTGCCAAAAAAGGCTTCTGTTCTGCTGTCATAAAAATGCTCATTGGCCAGCCGCCGCTTCCCGTCAGCGTCTGACAGACCTTCATATATACGCTGTCAATATCCGGCCGCTCTTCCCGATCCACTTTTATCGAAATGAAATGTTCATTTAAAATATCGGCGATTTCTTTATTTTCAAAGCTTTCGTGTGCCATCACATGACACCAGTGGCAGGTACTGTATCCGATACTCAAAAATATCGGCTTGTCTTCCGCCGCCGCAGCGGCAAAAGCTTCCTCGCACCATGGATACCAATCAACCGGATTTTCCGCATGCTGTAACAGATAGGGACTGCTTTGATCTTTCAGGCGATTACTCATCACTGTACTCCTTTACGATATAAAAATCTTTTTCTTATTTTCCCTGTATATTGCAGTTTTTATACCTGTTTCGTTTTCCAAACGGTCTTCATTCTTTACTTCCTGTTTCCGGCGCCGCATACCATTGATAATACAGGTTCCACTTCCGATCTTCTCTTGTTGGAAATTTCTCCCGATATTCGGACACATTCGGCAAAATATCTGCCATTACCAATCCTTCTCTCTCCTGAAAACCTGCCAGCAGCTTTCCGTCCGGAGCAAACACACAGCTATCTCCGGAATACCTCAACTCTTTTTGTTTTCCACAGCAATTTACTCCTAACATGTATGACTGGCATTCGATACTTCTCGCCTGCAAAAGACATTTCCAATGCTCCCGCCTGGACTCCGGCCAATTGGCAGGCACTACGATCACATCGCAGGATTCAGCCAATACCTGAAAAGCTTCCGGGAAGCGAAGGTCATAACAGATCAATGTTCCGACACACAGATCCCCCATCTGAAATGTGCTTAAAGTGTCTCCCCCATTAAAATGGAGATGCTCCCCGGAATATCGAAACGGATGAATTTTGGTATAATCACTTAAAATCTCTCCGGTGGAACTGATTATCGTGTAGTGATTCTCAGCTTTCTCCAATTCCTTTTCATGATCCTTCCCCATATCTTTGCCATCCAGGGCAGAGACATCTTTCTTTTTCAGATTTCCTGCCTTTACCCAGCCAAATCCGATACCGATACCAGCCTCAGAAGCAATCCTTTGCAGCGCACAGACAGTCTCCAGATTTCTCTCCGCAGTGATCGCTGTGTTCATGGAAAATCCTGTAAAACTCATCTCCGGAAAAAAGATAAGTTCTGCCCCCTGATCTGCGGCTTTCTCTATCCACCCACGGGCATGACATAAATTTTCTGTTTTCTGCTCAAAAATAATTTCTGTTTGACACAATGCTATTTTCATCATATGCGCCCCCTTCCTTTTTTATGACACTGCTATTAGTTTATCACACAACGCAAGAACGTGTACACTGCTGTTCCCACAGCAATGTACACGTTCTATGCCCTCTGGGGCACCCCATTATGCCATTCGGCGTTTCACAGGGTATGCCCCGAATCACAGTTATACCTGAATCCGCTCTGCTACCTCAGTTCCTATAATAAACCTTCTCGTATCCGTTCCTATCAACAGCGCATTCTTATATTTTGCGATAACCTGTATGATGCTTCCTTCGTCGATCTGCCATTCCCTAAGCTGACTTAAGATCTCCGGTAAACCAAACATCCATTGAATGGTATATGTCCCCTGTGATGCATTTGACAAAGCCTGCATAAAATCGCCCCCTGACGCTACAATCCTTTCGTTATAAATATTGTATTTCCGGGGGGTGCGGTTAGTCAATCGGGAACTTTTGTAAGAAAAAAAGAACTGTTCTTACACCATTCTAATCTATATTAGACCGTTACAACTTTCATTGTCCCTGCCTGCTCTTCTCTAACGGATAAAGTTTGTTCCTACACGTTCTTCCTTCTCCGGCAATCCGTAAGCTTCCTTCCCAAGCTGAATACTCTTAATCAGAAAACTCATATTTCTTGCCAAAGTACGCATGATCTGCAGCCCTTCCTTATCCTGAACCGCTTCATCCGCATTATTGCCGTGAATACTGTTCCAATATTGACCAGACGCCACCGGCATTCCCGCTATTGTAAAATACTTATTCAACTCATCAAAAGTAGCCGACAGGCCCCCTCTTCTGGCAGATACCACGGAAGCTCCCACCTTCATAGTCTTATCAAAATGCGTGCTGTAAAACAGGCGGTCCAAAAAAGCGATCAGCGTGGCATTTGCAGATGCATAATATACAGGGCTGCCCACTACCAAACCATCACATTCCTCAAATTTTGCTGCTGTCTCATTCACGACATCATCAAACACACATTTTCCGGTCTGGGCACAGGAGCGACAGGCTATGCATCCTCTGATCGCCTGATTTCCAATAGAAACCATTTCCGTCTCAATACCATTTTCATGGAAAATCTGTTCCATCTCATGCAGTGCCGTGTAAGTGCTTCCGTTTTTGTGCGGACTTCCATTGATCAATAATACTTTCATATTCTATTCTCCTTCATACTTCAATGTAAAAACTTTTTTAATATAAAATTTCCATATCTGAAGATTCCTTCAGCTTGTCAAAGAATTATATCCCTTTTTTCCAAAAATTCCAATCCCCTGCAGACATTCATGTATTGATTGGCTATACTCATACAATGCTTCAAACGCAAAAATCTTCCGGTATCGGAAAACTGATCTTTACTGTAAATCCCTTCTGTTCCCTTCCGTGATCAAAAAATACTGCTCCCTGATGCACTGCCGCAATCTGTTTGACGATCAAAAGCCCCAGTCCATGTCTTTGCTCTGCGGTACTGCTGTCATTCAGCATATAATGCGGCGCTGTGCAAAGCTTCTCAAGCTGTTCCTCTGTCACGCCCACACCATCATCTTCTATGATAATATGCGCCTTGTCAGCATTCCGTGCTACCATGACAGTAATCCGGCAGCCCTCCGGATTATGCACCTGAACATTGGTTATAACATTGCTGATGGCTCTTTGAATCAGCGCCTTGTCCCCCTCGATCACACAGGAAGTCATACGTTCATCGCACTTCCACTCCAAAGAATATTTTTCATCCAGATCAAAATTCATAAAATCTGCCACTGCCTGACGCACCGCTGCCACCAGATTGATCGGTTCCTTTTTCATCGGCTGCATATTGTATTCCAGCTTAGAAGCCAGATTCAGATCATTGACCAGATTTTTCATACGCACACTCTGCTGCCGGATCATACCGGCTTTTTTCTGATTTTCCTTGGAAAGCGTAGTATCCGACTCTAATTGTCCGGCATACCCCATGACCATAGAAAGGGGCGTACGGATATCATGAGAGACTCCGGATATCCAGTTTGCCCGTGCCGACTCTTTTTTCTTTAAGGCCCTCTCCTGCAGCCGCAACTTTTCAGAAGTGCGGTTGATAGATTCTGACAGGCCGGACAGCAGTCCTTTCTCCTGTATATAAACATCTTCCCCTTTGGGGAGCGCCTCAATTCCCTTTACAATAGGCTTTACAGAACGCAAAATGCCGGAAGAAGCTATCATGTAAATGAGTAAAATAATTACAAAATTTGCCGCTGCGGCCAGAAGCAGATATTTGGGTATATTCGCAATCAAATGATAATCAAAAGTATTCCAAAGATGCTTCCAGTACCGATCCTTCGGATGCCCCAATATAACCAGATCTTCCCCCCTGGCTGCTGTCGTGGTGGGATAGTCCTCAATATATCCCCTGGTATACCAGGAAATATCTGCTGCGGAATAATGCATGGGGATTCCCTCCGGAAGATTGTCGCTGTGCCAGATCACATTCCCCGTCTTATCCTCAATCAATATAGCCCAGGCATCCCGCTGAAGGAGAGTTTCTTTCCCCGCCTCAGATAAAACCCAGACTCCCTTTTCATCTTCCGACAATTCCTGTCCCACGATTTGCGCCGCTTCCCATCCGCCAACTGTCGCGTTGTTCAGATGACGGGTACTGATCGTCAGAAATAAAATAAGGTTGAGAACCAGTAATATAATAACAGACAATATTAAAATAAGCACGAAACGCCGAATCAGTTTCAGTGTACTTTTCACAATGATCCCTCCTGTAAAATCCCTTCTATCAGACTTCTTCTATCAATAGTCTGTATCCAAGTCCCTTGACCGTCAACAAGGATACCGGTCTTGACGGATTTTCCTCTATTTTTTCCCGGATTCTGCGGATATGCGCCATCAGCGAATTTTCATATCCAAAAGGGTTTTCGCCCCAGGCGGCTTCGCAGAGTGCATCGATAGTCACTATGCGCCCTGCATTCCGATACAAAGCGGACAACAGTTCATATTCCTTTGCAGTCAGAGGAATATGCTCGCCATTTTTTATTACCTCGGCACATTCAAAATCAATCTCGCTGCCCCGCAGTCTGACCAGAGGATTTTCTCCTTTGTAGCTCCTGCGCAAAATCGCCATGATTCGAAACAGCAGTTCTTTCGGCAAAAATGGTTTTACCACATAATCGTCTGCCCCCAGACCGAAGCCTGTAAATTTATCTTTCTCCTCGCCCCGGGCCGTCAGAAACAACATCGGATAATCTCCTTTGCGCTTTAACTGTTCCATCAGGGAAAAACCATCTCCATCCGGCAGCATAACATCCAAAATCGCCAGCTCCGGCTGAAATATATCGGAAATCTCCAACGCTTCTTTTACAGACCTTGCAGTCTGTATCCTTTGAAACCCATCCTCTTTTAAAATAGAAGTAACCATATCTAATAATGCCTGCTCATCGTCCACCAGCAGGATCCGTTTCTTTTTTAAATATTCCGTATCCATTCCCTAATCCTCTCTCTGCTAATTCAGAACACTCCAAATGCTTCTCCCGACCTTTTCTGATCCTCTCTCTGCCAATTCAGAACACTCCAAATGCTTCTCCTGACCTTTTCTGATCCTCTCTCTGCCAATTCAGAACACTCCAAATGCTTCTTCTGACCTTTTCTGATCTTAACTTTATACACGTTAATGCTTCCTGCTTTGTTGTTATATAGGATTATAACACAAAATTTCATACCCGATCCCTCTCCTGCGCCAAATGTAAGGAAGATGTAAGGTTACGGGAATGTTAATGCAAGGTTGCTGTCCTATACTGATTTTATCAGAAAAACAATAACCCCATACTTCAGAAACATTGTGGCAAAGCTTCACGGCTATTCAGAAAGGAGCGATTTATATGAATATTATTGAAACAAATAATCTGACAAAATCCTACGGAGACTTTACTGCCGTCTCCCACTTAAATCTTCATATCAGAAAGGGCAGTGTCTATGGATTCCTCGGCCCAAACGGCGCCGGCAAATCCACAACCATGAAAATGCTTCTCGGGCTGACCAGACCTACGGTGGGAAACTTTCATGTTGACCAGAAAAGCTATCCGCAAGACCGGGTTTCTATTTTAAAAGAAATTGGATCGTTTATTGAAGCCCCTGCTTTCTACGGCAACCTGAGCGGGGAAGAAAATCTGGATATCATCCGCCAGATTCTGGGATTACCCAAAAGCAGTATTGACGATGCTCTTGATCTGGTGGGGCTGACGCAATTCCGCAAACGTCTGGCAAAAAAATACTCTCTGGGTATGAAACAGCGTCTTGGACTTGCAGGAGCCCTCATCGGCCGTCCGCCAATATTGATCCTGGATGAGCCCACCAACGGACTGGACCCTGTCGGTATTCATGAAATCCGCACCCTGATCAAGTCATTGCCCCATCAGTATGATTGCACCGTACTGGTTTCTTCCCACCTGCTGCCGGAAGTAGAATTGATGGCCGACGATATCGGCATTTTAAATCATGGACAGCTTTTATTTGAGGGAACACTGGAGCAGTTAAAGAAAAATGCACAGGGCGCCGGGCTTCCTACTGAAAATCTGGAGGAAACATTTCTTGCCATGATCGATGAGGACAATCGGAAAAGAGGTGGACGGGTTGGAAAGTAAAAAATTAAAACGAACCGGTTATTTTCCGATCTTTCTATGTGGGGGATTTTTATCCGCCGCCGTTCCCGGCATCAATATGGCTGCCCGATCTGAAAATTACACGGTACTCTCCGGTAATCCCATCACGATTCTATTGACTGCCAACTGGCAGATGATGGCAATGCTGAATATATTGGCGGCAGTATGCGGCGCCTGTATCATGTACCATGCAGAATACGCCGACAATGGGTTTCAAAAAATGAATGTACTTCCCGTACGTCTCGAAGGCCTGTTTCTGCGAAAATTTGTGATTTCTGCGCTCTCTTGCTTCATTGCTGTAATAATCGAAACGGCAGCTATCGCCCTTTGCGCATTACACTGGTTTCCGGATTATATGCTCACACCGGCAGAGCTTGCTTCTAACGCCGGATTTGCCCTGATGCTCATGCTGCCTACTATTATGCTGATGCTGGTTATCGCATCCGCCTGCAAAAACATGTGGGTTTCCTTAGGAATCGGCATCATTCTGGTATTTACCCTTTCCATACTTCCGCAGGATATTTTTGCACTGAATCTGTGCCCCTTCTCTGCGCCCTATCAGTTATTTTCTGCTGTGCGGGAACATGGGCAGCTTGCCATATTTTTAGGCGCCAGCGTATCAGAAACTATTTTATTTGGTATTATTGAATGTATTTATTTAAAAACCAGGAGGTGTTTCACATGAGTTTTCCTTCTTTATTAAGCGTGGAGCTGAAAAAAATCCACCGCTCCAAAATACTTATTATTTTAATTTTACCGGTAATCATTATGTGGTTACCTTCCATTATCAATGTATCCAACGTTTTCGATGTCCGTGACATTCCTATTACACCGGAAAATAACTTTTTTATTCAGGGTTTTATGGGAATGGCCTGGTTCATGATCCCGGCAACGCTGATCATCTGCACGGTACTTTTAAATCAAACCGAACGCACAAACAGAGGGATCCTGAAGATGCTGTCCCTCCCTGTCAACACTGCCAAGCTCTGCCTTGCCAAATTTGCAGTTATGATCCTGCTGGCGGTAATACAAATGGCAATGTGCATCGGCGCCTATTACGGCTGCGCCGCTATCGCTTCCCATAGCCAAAGCTATTCTTTGCTGCTGGAACCGCTTTATGTCTGCCGGGTAACGGCTGCTCTTTACCTGGCTGCACTTCCTATGGCGGCTGTATTTTGGATGATTACCACATTGATTCCAAATCCAGTCTTTTCCGCGGGAATCGGTCTGGCATCTGTTGTGCCTTCCGTATTGATGATCAACACAAAGGCCTGGTTTGCTTACCCGATGAGCTATTCCTTTTATATTCTGATGACGGAGTATGGAAGGGCGGCAGAAGGGATTTATACCAGTGAGATCGCCTGGATTCCATGGCTCCCCACTGCCATCATCCTTACCATTGCAGCGCTGATCATTTCCTGCCTTCGATTTGGATACACGAAAAGGAAATAACCATACTGACAAAAGGAGGCTTCACGCCTCCTTTTTATCTAAAAACCACTTATCCACTTCATAAAACAGATGACTCTGCTTGCCTTCCACCATGCAGGTATACATGATCCCCGCTCCACCTGCCTTTCTACTGGCACATTTTTCAACCTTCAGCACTCTGTCAATGATATACCTGCGCCCGTCCTCCCAGACGATTTCCAGAGGCATCAGGCTCCCATCCTTATTAAATTTTGCATAGACATCTACATATACCTTCACATCCCACACCTCACTTCTTTCCCTTTTACAGCGCTTCACAAGCTATCTTTCTATCCTTCATACAGGTTATTTGCCACCATCTGCAAACCGCTTATTTTCCACCAATATCATATTCCTAATGAAAATATCCCTGGGGATGTATGATGTGATCGCTCTTAGCATCCAAATGTGAAAGCTCATTATCCTGGTACATGATCGCTCTTTGAATACTGTAGTAGCCAAATCTCCTGCGGATCTCATCCACTGCCCGATCTATCTGCTGCTGTTTTTCTTTCTTCTCCTGACTTTGAAATAAATCCAATTGGATTGGCACATGTTCCGTTACCAGATCACACCCTCTCACGCCAAGGCTTCTGATCGGATCCCCACGGTAACGCTTACCAGCATTCCGCAGCGGATCGTCACAAAGCCCTCTGCCAGAATCCCGGATAACATCGTCAGATTCCCGAAATGAATAATTTCCCCGAAACAATTCCCAGGCGGCTTCCGCTATTTCGTTGGTTATATTAGTTGCCTGAGACAGTTTTTTCTGTCTGGTAAAACTGCATAAATTTTCATCCCGAACGGAAATCTCTACCACATTACACCGAAATCCATTTTTCCGTAATCTGGCTGATACACTTTCCGCCAACGTCATGAGAACGATCCGGACATCCTGATCACAAACCAGAGCCCTTGGCGTAGTTGTACTGTTTCCGATCGACTTTATCGGCGCTCTGTAATCCTCATGAAATACCGGAGATTCGTCCCAGCCATTAGCAAAGGAATGCAGAATCAGCCCCATCTTTCCCAAATAATTTTCCAGCAGTTTCTCTGGGAAATTCGCCAATTCTCCAATCGTATACACACCGAGGCTCCGCAGCTTCCGCTGGGTACTTCTGCCTACATAAAGCAGGTCTTTAACCGGAAGCTTCCATGCCAGCGTCTTGTAATTTTCTTTTGTAATCTCGGTAATGGCATCCGGTTTTTGATAATCAGAACCAAGCTTTGCAAAAATTTTATTCCAAGAAACGCCGATACTCACGGTAATGCCAAGCTCCCGTTTGATCCTTCTACTGATTTCCCCGGCAATCTTTCTGCCCTCCCCCTTAAGGCTGATACTATCCGTACAATCCAGCCAGCATTCATCAATCCCAAAGGGTTCCTGTCTGTCCGTATACTCCGCATAAATCTCGTGCGCCATCCGCGAAAAACGCAGATACAGATCCATCCTCGGAGGTAAAAAAATAATATCCGGACACAACTGTTTTGCCTGCCATAACACCATGCCGGTTTTTACCCCCAGACCTTTCGCAATATCATTTGCCGTAAGCACAATTCCATGCCTCGCTTCCAGATCCCCACCTACCGCTACCGGCTTTCCCGCCAGTTCCGGATGGTGCAGCATCTCCACACTGGCATAAAAGCAGTTGCAGTCAGAATGTAATATGGTTCTGTCCATATTCTCTCTCCTCCCATACCGTATCAATGCATTGAGTCTGATCCCTGCATCAGACTAGCTCTTATACAGAACGTTTGTTCTATATTTGTGTAGCCATTATAATATGGAGATGATATGCGTTCAAGCGGTAAATTTAACCATTACATTTTGGGTTCATTTGAAATATAATTCCAACCAACAGATGACTCACGATATTACACTAATTTTTCCAACCATTACTGCAAAAAAGAAAACGTCTGCTGCTCAAACTCCTGAAAGTGTTCCAGCATCGGCGGCGTTTTATGAAGCAAATGATCCAGCATTCCGTCCTCATAAATCCAGGACTCCAGCTCCTTTTCTCCTAAAATCAACGGCATCCTGTCGTGAATCTTCTTTACGGAATCGTTGGCCTGTGTGGTTATAATGACAAACCGCTCTTCTCCCTGATATTGTTGATAAAATCCTGCCATATAAAGTATCGGAGACTGCGGTCGTGAAAAGGTTACTTTTGTCTTTGATGCATCCCATTCATAGTAATGCTTTGCCGGAATGACGCAGCGCCTATGCAGTACACTGTCTCGAAACGTCCTCTTTTCTCTTACTGTCTCTGCTCTGGCATTGATCAGCAAACCTTTTTTATCGTACTTTGGAAATCCCCAAATCATCCGATTCACAGTCAAACAAGAATTCTTTCCGGTTATAACGGCAGCCGACTGGGAAGGGAAAATATCTCTGGCGCCTGACAGCTTGACATCTGCCTGACGGACAATCTTTTCTATTTCATTTACTGTTTCTTCATCGACATAATATCTTCCGCACATCTATCTTTCCCTTCTTGTTCATTAATGTTTTTGTTATTTTATACTGCAAATATTTTCTACGACTTGATAAGCGTCCATGCTGCACATCCTACGGCTGCGTTTTCTTCTTACCGAACACTTCATAGTAAAATATGTACTGCTGCATCACACCCTGAAAGCCTTTATATCTCCGATTGGGAAATCCCCGCTTATAATGGGCCTGCAATGCCTGCTGGATATGTGTATCTACAGGGAATGCCTGAAGCTGATGCAGCGCAAACAGACAAATGCAATCGGCCACTTTTTCTCCCACACCGAACAATTTTAACAATTCCTCTTTTGCCTTGCGATAGGACATCTGAGAAATTGCTTCCAGATCCACTTCCCCTGACGAGATACATTTTGCTGTCCGAACCACATATTTACTGCGGTATCCCAGATTGCACCCCTTTAAATCATCCTCTTCCAAACGCGCCAAAGCGTCCGGAGCAGGAAAGGCATAATAGACATCTCCCCGCTTATTGATACATTTCTTTCCGTAGCTCTCACAGATATTTTGAATACACCGCCGAATTCTGGTAATATTATTCTGCTGTGAAATCAAAAAAGAAACGATCATCTCCCACAAATCCTGCCGTAGGATGCGGATTCCCGAGCCAGATTCTGCGGCAGCTAAAAGATAGGTGTCATTCGGATTAATCTGATCCATATAAAATCCATAATCATTTTCTAAATCAAAATAATCTTTCCAAAAGTTTTCAAACTCCTCTTCCTCGCAGTCAAAATGACATTCGTTTCCTTTCTGCCATATTTCCAGATAACGATCCTCTGCCACAATAGCATATGTATTTTCTTCTTTTTCATTCATTCGAAAGCACTGCCCAGATTGACAGATCTGAGGCAGGCTGAAATTCGTAATTGTTTTAATAATCATATGTTTATCCCACTGAAATTTCTGCTGACAGCAACCGACGTTTTCAGGGGAGTTACGACTCATGCGAGCGATAACTCCCCTGTTTTAGCTATTCATCTCCGAATGGCTCTTCGTTATAAATTACAATACTTTATCATTTGCATAACACATGGCTCAACGATTGTTTCTTTGTCACTGTTCTTCTTTTTATTTCCAATAAGTTGCCATTAATCTTTTTGCACCAGTTTCCTCAAATGCAAAATTTTTCTGCAGTTTCTCTAACGCCTCTTCTTTCGTACATCCTTCCTTTTGTAAACCGGAAACCAACTTTTCTTCTACAACATCGATTTGCCTCTGAATCGTATCTTTTGCGATTTCAGCAGCCTTTTTTATTTCATCTGCTTTTATTTTGGCTTCTTTTAGCTTTGCTTCGGCTTCCTCTGCTTTTGCCTCGGCTTCCTCTAATTTTAGCCTGACCTTTTCGGTCTCAGCCTTGGCCTCCTCCGCTTCCGCTCTGGCCTCTTTTGTTTTTCGGCGTTCTTCCTGTATGTCGCATTTTTCAAAATTTTCGAATAAATATCCCATACCGCTTTTTTCCACCTCTTCTACCATCTTTTGCGCTTCATCCACCGGCACGTTCATTTTCATGAACAATGACCACAACACCTCCATCACGATCTTCCTGATATCTTCTGATGCCTCTCTGTATACAGAATTTACGAAATCTTCCATATTTTTTATAAGATTACTATAGTCTTGCGGTGTCTGTATCTTGTTAAACAACATGACCAATGACATTTCATCATGTTTCTTTTGTAAATCTTCATTTGTATAATCGCGTGTCTGCACGATCTTATACACAAAATCCGGAATATACTGCATGTACATTTTTCCATTTTCAATCCGCTCAACCAGATGACTGGCTGCTGTCCATTTTCTACTTCCTTCATAATACACAATCGGGATGATCAATGGATAACGAAAAGACTTTGTATGACTGATATCTTTCTGCTTTGCATTTTGTTCCTTTGCGTACTCATACCAAATCAGTACCATGTACCGAAGTAGCTGCATAGCCACATCATAATCCACATAACTTTTATGTTCAATCAGTGGAATCACAAATACATGCCGCTCCTTCCCCTCAACTCGCACACGTACCCGCTTAACAGTATCTGATTCAAACTCAATTCCCAGATATGCTCGATAATGATCGCTCACATCCTCAATGTCCTCTGGTGTAACATTGGAAAAAATGGGCAGTTCTGTGTAATTTTTCAGAAACTGACTTGTCAGCTTCGCATTCTTAAATATCTGTCGTGCATTTGCGTTCCTTACTCCCAGAACTCTTTTCTCTTTCGTGTCAGTATTCTCCTGCATACTTACAGGAATCTCGGTTCTCGCCAGGGACTCCATCCCATCAACTCCGTTTCCTCGAATGACAAAGAAAGCAGGTATACTAACCGAATGTAACTGATGCCATGTAATAAAATTATAGCACAAACATCATAAAAATCCCACTTCAAATCCCGGATCCTGCTATTTACCTTAAATGCCACTGCTCTCAAAACTTATATGAGACATTTTGCCAATTACATCAAACCGTATTTATCAGGATTTTTTAGCGGCTTTGACAATATTCCCGATATTCTCTCAACAACTGGCTGCCGATCTTTCGCTGTTGAAACCGCCGTCCCCCCAACGAATCCACCGGCATAATACCCAGCAGCGAATTTGTCAAAAACATTTCTTCACACTCCGCTAATTCCTCATGCCGGATGGGACGCTCTTCTACTTCATACTTTCTGCAAATATATCCACGTAAAATTCCCGGCAACAGCCCGCTTTCCACAGAAGGCGTGAATATTTTTCCACTTTTCACAAGAAAAACATTCGTACTAGCCCCCTCCGAAAGTTCCCCCTTTGCATTCAAAAAAACGGGCTCATCAATGCCTTTTTCTTTAAAAGCTTTCTTTTCCCAGAGATTTTCCCCGTAATTTAACGTCTTGTGGTAAACAAACGGGGATGTTTCATTTCTTCTGATATTGCTGATCTCCACAGAAAATCCTCTTTGATAATCCTTTTCCTGATACGTATTTTCCCTGGTTGTAACCAACAGATTTTCAGGAGATACGGTAATCTTTAATACCTTTCTGCCAACCTTCATCTCCGTCTGCTCCAGGCAATGTCTCACTTCCGCTTCTATTCGCCCCATTGGAATTTCTATCCGAAAAAAATCCATTGTATCTTTTAAACGATTGTAATGTTCCACCAAAAACATGGGACTTCCATTTTCCACGGCAATGGTTTCAAATGCACCAATTCCAAAGAAAAATCCCTCATCGCCCTGTATTTTCATTTTGTTTCCCTTCCGGCAGAAATTCCTTCAGCATAATTTCTATCTGTTATAGCCTCTATCCCTTTTTCTTCTTTTCTGCCATAATGCTTTATTTCTTGTTTTCTGTTATGGCTTCCAATACCGCCTTTGCTTTTTGAAGTGTCTCCTCATACTCAAATTCTGATTCAGATTCACAGGTAATTCCTCCGCCAACACCCAAATAATATGTTCCATTTTGATAAAGTGCGGTTCGGATCACAATATTTAAGTCACAGCTTCCATCGAAAGCAATATAGCCGATACATCCCGTATAAATCCCCCGCCGATCATGTTCCAACTCATCAATGATCTCCATAGCACGGATCTTGGGTGCGCCTGTGATGGAGCCTCCCGGAAATACTGCCTCGATCACATCCATAGCATGTACATTTTCTTTCAAACAGTGTTTCTTTACGGCTGATTCAAATGAATCCTCCAATACCGTTTCTGCTTTTATAAAATCTTCCAATATTGTTTCTGTTTTTATGAAATCTTCAACTGTCTTTTTCCGGTCTCTCTTTCGGATCATTCTGGTTTCATACGTCATACCATCTATTTCTTTTACAACTAAATAAGGCTGCAATCCGATAACGGAATATCGCCCCAATGAACCATTCAGAGATGAGTCCAGAAAAACTGCCATCTCCTGCTCTCAATAACATTCAAATACCTCGGATAGCTCCTTATAAAAATCAAGCTCTTTTATCTTTGTTCTCATGCATACACCGTGCTTATTAACTTTTAAAAATTATTGTAACTTTACAGAATCACATATTTCAAGAAAATTTCCGATCAATTCATGCCCATATTCTGTCAGCAATGCTTCCGGATGAAACTGAACCCCATAGACGGGCATACTTTTATGACTCAACGCCATAATATCCCCCTCTCTTGTCCATGCATCCACCTGCAAACTCTCCGGAAACGCCTCTTTGCTTACGATCAAAGAATGGTAATGCGTTACCTTGTAAGTACAGGGAAGCCCTCGGAAAATTTTTCTGCCATTTGTAGTAATCTCCGTTACCTTGCCATGCATTGGCTTTGTACCTTTCCGTACCTTGGCACCAAATACATGCCCTATAATCTGATGTCCCAGACACACGCCCAAAATCGGAATACGTCCCGCCATACATTGAACAATTTCACAGCAATTTCCGCATTCCTTTGGAGTTTTTGGCCCTGGAGAAATCACAATCCCCTGCAGCTCTCCGGCTTCCAATAATGCTTCCACCTGTTCTGCGGTTACCGCATCTGCCCGAACTATCATTACCTTTTTCCCAAACTGTTCCATATAATGTACCAGATTATACACAAATGAATCATAATTATCTATCAACAAATACAAAGTAATAACTCCTCATAGATATGTCATCCTATATAAAACAATATATCTTCATTTAATGATCAATATGTTATTACAAAATAGTAAGGACAGTCAACTAATCTGTCAACCGCCCTTTGATTCGAAAAGAACCATATTTTTCTACATAAAATATCTACAATATAAAAATCCATGTTTTTGCTTCATGAACTATCTACAGTATAAAACCAATGCTTTTTCTTCATAGACCTCTTTCATTTCAATGTTTCAGATCTCTTCTTAATCATGCATCCTCTTCTTTGCCAGTAATCCTGCGTATTACAAGCAATACCAAAATCATAATTACGATACAGATCGGTAATGCGATCCATGATATCCCCAAATGTCCTACTGCATTTAAAATACCGATGATTGCATAACCAACACAGCAGACAACCGCAACAGTGATCGCATACGGAATCTGCGTTGTAACATGATTGATATGATTACACCTTCCGCCGGCAGATGCCATGATCGTAGTATCTGAAATGGGAGAGCAGTGATCTCCGCATACCGCACCAGCCAGACATGCCGCGATAGAAATAACCATCATCTGCCCAGATGGGAATACCCCAATAACGATCGGAATCAAAATACCGAAAGTTCCCCATGAAGTTCCCGTCGCAAATGCCAGCCCCGCTGCTACCATAAAGATAATGATCGGCAGGAATCCCTGAAGAGAGTTCGCAGATCCTGCTACCAGATCTGCCACAAATATATTGGCACCCAGAAGGTTCGTCATTCCAGATAATGTCCATGCAAAAGTTAAAATCAGTATGGGCGCCAGCATAGCTTTAAATCCCTCTACGATACTATCCGTAAACTGCTTGAAAGAAAGAATATCACGCAGCATATAATAGATAAAGGAAAATACAATTGCCACAAATCCGCCAAGCACCAATCCTACGGATGCATCGGAACCTGCAAAAGCATCAATAAAGCTCTCTCCTTCAAAAAATCCGCCGGTATAGATCATTCCAATAATGCAGGCTGCAATCAGCACAATAACCGGAAGCAGCAGATCAAGGACGATGCCGCGATTATTCCCCTGCTCTTCTTCATCTTCATCATAGGCACGATCCGCTGTTGTAAACAAGTCGCCATTCATTGCATTGATCTCATGCTTTCTCATAGGACCAAAGTCAATTCTAAATACAGTCACACCAATAATCATAACCAGTGTAAGTATTGCATACAGATTATATGGGATTGTCTGTAAGAACACACCGAATCCATTGATTCCTGAGCTTTCCGGGACAGATGAAGTTACTGCTGCCGCCCAGGAGCTGATAGGAGCTATGATACAAACAGGCGCCGCTGTCGCATCAATAATATAAGACAGTTTTGCCCGGGAAACCTTATGACCATCCGTTACCGGCCGCATAACGCTGCCAACTGTCAGGCAGTTAAAATAATCATCCACAAAAATCAGCACACCTAAAACCATGGTTGCCAACTGTGCACCGATTCTCGTCTTAATATGAGCAGACGCCCATTTTCCAAAAGCTGCAGAACCGCCCGCTTTGTTCATCAGCGACACTAGTATTCCGAGCATAATAAGGAATACTAAGATTCCCACATTCCAGGAATCGGCCAGTTTAAAAATCATACCGCCGCTTTCGTTGAAAAACATGGTGTTTACCATTGTTTCCAAATTAAAATTGGCATAAAGCAATGCACCAATCACAATTCCCGCAAACAGGGAGGAATACACTTCCTTCGTAACTAATGCCAGCACAATCGCCACAACTGGAGGCAGTAACGATAAAATTGTTGCATACGCAAAACTAGCGTAATTTTCCGGATCAACCGGATTTCTTCCTGTCACAGCCGTTATCACGATTAAAACGACTATAATAGCCAGGATAATAAGTGTTATAACTCGTTTCCTTTTCATTGGTATACCTCTTTTGTTAGTATTTTCAAAACTCATTTCACTAAGTATACCATACTACGCTGCCTTGCCACAAGGAAATCCCGCTCACAAATTATAATTATTTATAACTAATCCGTATAACTGGCATTTATACGCCGAAAAAACTCCGAACCAATCTAAATATCCCTCTCCCAAACGCTTAAGGACGTTGTGGTCGGTGGCGCAATCTCCTGTGAAACCAAACATCCGCTCCGGGGCTCCTCCGGCTCGAAACAGATCCGGCCGTTTTTCTGGTTTACCACTGTGACATTCTCTTCTCCTTCCTGCCATGCGCCTTCCGAAAAAAGTTGCTTTCAGAGTCTGAGCCCCAATATTAATAATCAGCGTAAGCACATCTGCCTGTAACTCCTGCCGTTATACCGT
>CAZLZX010000019.1:0-22040 GCA_964564095.1 uncultured Eubacterium sp.
AATGACAAGATCAGAGATTTTGTTTGAGGAAGCAGTGAAATATATTCCGGGAGGGGTCAATTCTCCGGTACGTGCCTTCGGGTCGATCGGTTCTACCCCCCGTTTTATCAAAAAAGCGGATATGGCTACGATCTGGGATGAAGATGACAACTCATACATTGACTATATTGGTTCCTGGGGACCGATGTTACTGGGACATAACCATCCGGCTGTTTTGGATGCAGTTGTGGAATATGCAAAACGGGGCTTAAGCTATGGTGCGGCTACCGCTATTGAGGTGGAGATGGCGAAGCTCATGTGCAGTATGGTGCCATCCCTTAAAATGGTAAGAATGGTAAATTCCGGAACGGAAGCGGTTATGAGTGCGATCCGTGTGGCTCGCGGATATACAAGAAGAGATAAGATCATAAAATTTACCGGCTGTTATCACGGACATTCAGATGGTCTTCTTGTTAAAGCAGGCTCCGGTGTAATGACGGCCGGAGTGCCGGATAGTCTCGGAGTACCGGCAGGCTGTACGAAGGATACCTTAAGCGCCATATACAATGACTTAGACAGTGTGAAGGCTCATTTTGAACGCTGCGGAGAAGAGATCGCGGCTGTTATCGTAGAACCGGTGGCAGCCAATATGGGTACGGTCTTGCCAAAGGAAGGATTTTTGCAGGGACTTCGGGATATCTGTGATAAATATGGTTCTCTTCTTATTTTTGATGAAGTGATTACCGGTTTTCGCCTGCAGGCGGATGGCGCCCAGGGAAGGTTTGGCGTATGCCCGGACCTGACGACGTATGGAAAGATCATTGGAGCCGGCATGCCGGTAGGCGCTTACGGAGGACGCCGTGACATCATGGAAATGGTAGCGCCTGTTGGAAATGTATATCAGGCAGGGACCTTAAGCGGAAATCCGGTTGCCATGGCTGCGGGAATCGCACAGCTTTCTATTCTGAAGAATGATTCTGATTATTATGCAAAATTAAATGCCAAGTCAGACCGGTTCTTTGAGCAGGTAAAGGGCATATTAGAGGAGGCAGGATTGGGATACCAGGTAAATCATATTGGTTCTCTGGGAAGTATATTCTTTACGGATCGTCCGGTATATGATTATGAAAGTGCGAAGCTGTCTGATACGGCGGCGTATGCGAATTATTGCAACTATATGCTGGACCATGGGGTTTACCTTGCGCCTGCGCAGTTTGAAGCGATGTTTATTTCCATGGCTCATACAGGAGCAGAGCTGGAGCAGACATTGGATGTGATGCGGTCATATTTTTTAGCATGCCGGTAATAGGGAAACGATGAGATTTTGTTCACTGGCAGTCTGAATATGCGAAAGAAAAGAGGTGTCTGGCTTTGAGCGGACGGAAGCGGAAGAAAAAACCAAATTATCGCTGGCTGCAATGCCTTGTTTTACTGGTATTGATCGTGGTCAGTATTATGAAAATCACAGATCTGATTGAGCATAAGTCCACTCCTGCCGCAAAGGTGGTGGAGGAAAGTCCGGTTTTGGATGTACAGCTGCTGACGGTAAATGAATATTCCAGGCCTGGTATTGAACGGGATCAGATCAATGGAATTGTCGTTCATTACACTGCAAATCCGGGGAGCACCGCACAGCAGAACAGAGATTATTTTGAGGGGCTGAAGGACAGTCATGTTACGAAAGCAAGCTCTCATTTTATTATAGGACTGGATGGGGAAATCGTGCAGTGCATTCCGACTTCGGAAATTGCATATGCTTCCAATAACAGAAACAGCGATACGATCTCTATTGAATGCTGCCATGAGGGCGAGGATGGAAAGTTTAATCAGGAAACCTATGATTCGCTGGTGCATCTGACGGCATGGCTTTGCGGAAAGTTTGATCTGGGTGTGGATGATGTTATCCGCCATTATGATGTGACTGGCAAGGCGTGTCCATTATATTTTGTGGAGCATGAGGATGCGTGGGATTCATTCAAAGAGGATGTACAGAAATATATTAACCAAAATGGAGTAAAGTCAGAGGAATAACATGATACATAACATATATGATGCATTACTGAAAAAGGAAAACATTCGGGAGTCATTGATTCTGTTGAAGCAGCTTTTGAAAGAGTCTGACAAGTATTCCGAATTTAAGAAGCTGACGAAGGGAAATTATGATTTTCTGATGAAGCTTCTTGTGGAGGATGATCCGAAGATAAGAAAGAATGCGGCGGGCATCCTGGGGGATCTTCACTGTCAGGAAGCTCTGGAAATCCTTTTGGATGCCTATGAAGAAGAAGAGACATTGTTTGTGAAGGCTGACTATGTGAAGGCTATGGCGCAGCTTGACTGCAGAGAATATCTGGACGTGTTTCAGGAGCACTTGCAGGATTTGATTCAAAAGGATGTACCGGAGAATGAAAAAAAGCATACTCAGGCAGAAATCCGGGAACTTCAGCATCTGCTGTTGGCTCACGGCGGATATAAAAGGCATGTATTTAACGGATATAACCGGATGAATGAAGTGATACTGACAACGATGAAGGCTTTTTTCGATGTTACGGCGGCCCAGATCAGAAATGCGCCTGTGGCTAAAAGCGGAATGGGTGTCAGAACAAAAACCTGTAATCTGGATTCTGTTATGCAGATCCGTACCTTTAAAGAAGTTCTGTTTGTGATACATGTGAAAAATTATCTTCCGGCACAGCCAAAGCAGGCAGCAGAGATGCTGGCGGCATCCGATATGATGGAAACGATCATACAGAATCATTCCCAGGGGGGACCATTTTGTTTTCGGATCGGGATAAACGGTACAATGCCGTTGGACCAGAGAAGTATTTTTACAAAGAAGATGGCGGCAGAATTGGAAGTATTGACGGAGCGAAAATTGATGAATTCTACATCCCACTATGAAGTGGAGATACGCCTGATACAGACAAAAGAGGGAACTTTCTATCCGGTATTAAAGTTTTATACGCTGGAGGACCACCGTTTTGATTACAGGAGATATACGATATCTACAGGAATGCAGCCATATATAGCGGCAGGAATGTTAAAGCTGGCAGAGCCTTATGTCAGAGAACACGCCCAGATCTTAGATCCGCTTTGCGGTGCGGGGACGTTTCTTATCGAGAGAAATTATCAAAAAGCTGCCAGAGACAGCTACGGCATCGATATATTTGGGGAGGCGATCGAGAAAGCCAGAGTCAATACGAAAATTGCAAATATGCATATTAATTATATCAATCGTGATTTCAGAGATTTTAAGCATGAATATCTGTTTGATGAAATCCTGACGGATATGCCGGAAAAGGGAGCGCTCTCCTATGAGGAACTGGATAGTATCTACCGGAAGTTTTTTGAGAGAGCAGAAGAGCTTTTAAAGTCAGGAGGAATGATATTGCTGTATGCTTCGGAGATGGGATTTGTGAAAAAACAGCTCCGTCTGCGTGAGAGGTTTAAGCTGTTGAAAGAATATTGCATCAGTGAGAAGCAGAAGAAATATCTGTTTATTATAAAACTGATGTAGAGGGTATACCTTGTGAAACGCCGAATGGCATAGTGGGGTGCCCCAGAGGGTATACCTTGTGAAGCGTA
The DNA here is from genome assembly GCA_964564095.1 of uncultured Eubacterium sp. Taxonomy (GTDB): domain Bacteria; phylum Bacillota; class Clostridia; order Lachnospirales; family Lachnospiraceae; genus Brotonthovivens. Next base: position 3,562 of record CAZLZX010000019.1, read on the forward strand.
ATGCGTTTCATGGGAAGGTGTATGGATATCAGAAACTTAATTATATAAAAAATAATTTAAGTATAACAAAAAAAGTAGTTGATATTTTCTGCTTTTTTCGTTATACTTTTTTTATACAGTTCTGTAGCGTCTTACAGAAACGTCTTTTTTCTTTTACAAATCTAAATTTATCAAAAACAGTATCTTGTGTGGCATTCGCCATATGATTTCGTAGTGCAAAAAATAGGACCTATAGGATGTTTATGCCTGATAGACCCGGAAAAAGGAGAATTATGTATGGAAACGAATAAGAGAAAACTTGTTTATGAAGGTGTAAAGGAAGTTATGAATGGCAAGATCATGTTTATGGAGCAATGTATGCGGTTTCATGCTGTCAGGGAAATGATAGCAGAGAGACTGGATGAGGATGAAAATCTCAGACAGAAGCTGCACAGTGTGACAACTGGCGGGGGAAAGGAAAAAATGCATCATATGGCGCTTGCAAGAGAAGATTTTGTGCTTTTGTATGATACCTTATATGAGAATCGTATGAAGCGGCTTCTGGAAAATACGGAGGACTCGTATATCCTTCGGTGTGCATTGCCGATGCAGTTGGATGGGACAAAAATGGAACTGGACGTTACCTATTTTATCGTTTATGGAATGATGATCAATCCCCGCTGCAGAAAAGTATTTCATGAGGAAGCCGGCAGATGGGAAGAACTGCTGGAATCTTATGAGCGGTCTGATTATAAAAATAAATATTTTGAGAAATGTTTCCGGGTGGAGGATGTTTGGGATGCCAGAGCGCTTGTAGGCTTGTTGGAGAAAATGCGGGAGGAAGGAGAAGGGGGAGTATTCTATCAGATTTTGATGAAAATCATTTATGCCGGTTACGGATATATGAAAGCCTCGATTCGAGGCAGAAAATGTATTACAGGATGCTGGATCCGGGATTTTTTGCAGGATGCTTTTGAACAAACCCGTAATATGTTATCGGTGGTAAGCCAGATATTTATTCTGCTGGCGATTGCAGAGGATTTGGAAGTCCCATATGTATGGGACTATGAAATGCTGGTGATGTTTCGGAGCTTTCAGGAGTTTCAGGAAGAGATGGAGTGCGGTATTGGAGAGCACAATGGACTGCAGCTATTTGAAAGTACGGATTATAGTGAGTTTTTACAAAAATTTGATGCGAAGCACGGCGTTCACAATTCTTTATTTGATCTGCTTTCGCAGGATGAAGAGGATCCTATGGAAGAATTGCTTGTCAGGGTTATGAGTCTGTATGATGTGAATCCAAGAATATTCTGGGACGACGGATTGTCTGAGAAAGAGGTTGATTTGTTGTTGAGACAGAGCCGTGGGTGGAGTGAGAGAGACTATTGGTGTATGTTGGTTATCGCACAGCTTTGTAAGTATATTCAAAAAATTGAGAAAGCGTATCTAAATACATCCAAATTAGCACTCGATCGAATAAAGTGCTAACAAAACTGTTGACATTGGTGCATAAAGGTGTTATAACGAGGATAGGCTATTTGTTATAGCTTCGATAGAACAGATAACAGGCACCTGAAAGGAGGGGCATTTATGAATATTCAGAAATTTACACAGAAATCAGTGGAAGCGATTCAGGACTGCGAAAAGCTGGCCTATGAATACGGGAATCAGGAAATCGAGCAGGAGCATCTTCTTGTGGCATTGCTTCGCCAGACAGACGGACTGATACTGAAATTGATTGAAAAGATGGAGATCGATAAAAATCATTTTATAGATAATGCGGAGAGACATCTTGCGAAAAGGGTCAAAGTGTCCGGCGGACAGGTGTATATCGGTCAGCAGTTGAATAAGGTACTGATCAGCGCCGAGGATGAAGCGAAACAGATGGGAGATGAATATGTTTCGGTGGAGCATCTGTTTCTTTCCATGCTGCGTTATCCAAATGCTGCGATAAAAGAGATTTTCAGAGAATACGGAATTACCAGGGAACGTTTTTTGCAGGTTCTTTCTACTGTTCGGGGAAATCAGCGTGTGACCTCGGACAATCCGGAAGCAACCTATGATACATTGGAGAAATACGGATATGATATGGTAGAACGTGCCAGAGATCAGAAGCTTGATCCGGTCATTGGCAGAGACAGCGAGATCAGAAATGTGATCCGCATCTTATCCAGAAAGACGAAAAATAATCCGGTTCTCATAGGAGAACCGGGCGTCGGTAAAACGGCGGTCGTTGAAGGTCTGGCACAGCGTATTGTCCGCGGCGATGTACCGGAGGGCTTGAAGGATAAGAAGCTTTTTGCCTTGGATATGGGAGCTTTGGTAGCCGGTGCGAAATATCGGGGCGAGTTCGAGGAGCGTCTGAAGGCCGTTTTGGATGAGGTAAAGAAGAGTGAAGGAAAGATCATTCTGTTTATCGATGAGCTTCATACGATCGTAGGGGCAGGTAAGACTGACGGCGCTATGGATGCCGGCAACATGCTGAAACCGATGCTGGCCAGAGGAGAACTTCATTGTATAGGGGCGACTACTTTGGATGAATATCGGGAGTATATCGAAAAAGATGCGGCATTAGAGCGTAGATTCCAGCCAGTGTTAGTGGCAGAGCCTACCGTAGAAGATACCATTTCCATTCTTCGAGGTCTGAAAGAACGTTATGAAGTATTTCATGGCGTGAAGATTACGGATGGAGCGCTGGTGTCAGCAGCCGTACTTTCTAATCGTTATATTTCGGATCGTTTTCTGCCGGATAAAGCCATCGATCTGGTGGATGAAGCCTGTGCATTGATAAAAACAGAGCTTGATTCCATGCCTACAGAGCTGGATGAACTGAATCGCCGGGTTATGCAGATGGAGATTGAGGAGACCGCTCTGAAAAAGGAAGAAGATAAACTGAGTCAGGATCGATTGGAGGCCCTGCAAAAAGAACTGGCAGAACTGAAAAATGAGTTCCAATCCAGGAAAGCCCAGTGGGATAATGAAAAGAAAGCTGTGGAGCGAGTACAGCAGCTTCGTGAGGAGATGGAAGCGCTGAATAAGGAGATTCAGCTTGCACAGCAGAATTACGATCTGAATAAAGCTGCCGAATTGCAATATGGCAAAAAGCCGCAGCTTGAAAAGCAGTTGGAGCAGGAGGAAGAACTGGTAAGGAGCCGGGAAATGTCACTGGTGCATGAAGCTGTCAGTGATGAAGAGATTGCAAGGATCATTTCCCGTTGGACAGGAATTCCGGTTGCAAAGTTGACAGAGAGTGAGCGGAATAAAACATTGCATTTGGATGAAGAGCTTCATAAACGGGTTATCGGCCAGGATGAAGGGGTAACAAAAGTGACAGAGGCTATTATCCGGTCCAAAGCGGGGATCAAGGATCCGGATAAACCGATTGGTTCTTTCCTGTTTTTGGGGCCAACCGGTGTGGGAAAGACGGAGCTTGCCAAGGCATTGGCAGCCAGTCTGTTTGATGATGAATCTAACATGGTGCGGCTTGACATGAGTGAATATATGGAGAAATACTCTGTATCCCGTCTGATCGGAGCGCCTCCAGGATACGTAGGCTATGATGAGGGCGGGCAGTTGACAGAGGCTGTCAGAAGAAAGCCATATTCAGTAGTGTTGTTTGATGAGGTAGAAAAGGCCCATCCGGATGTATTTAATGTATTGCTTCAGGTCTTAGATGACGGACGCATCACGGATTCCCAGGGCAGAACAGTAGATTTTAAAAACACGATCATTATCATGACATCGAATTTAGGTTCCGCATACTTGCTGGAAGGGATTGATGAGAAGGGAGATATCAATCCGCAGTGTGAAGAGATGGTTATGAATGAGCTTCGCGGCAATTTCAGACCGGAATTTTTAAATCGTCTGGATGAAATCATTTTATTCAAGCCTTTGACGAAGGATAATATCGGAAATATTATTCATCTGCTTATGAAAGAGCTGAATGACAGACTGAAAGACCGGGAGATTTCTGTGGAACTTACACCGGCGGCGGAGCAGTTTATTGTGGACAATGGATATGATCCGGTTTATGGCGCCAGACCATTGAAACGATTTCTGCAAAAACATGTAGAGACATTGTCTGCCAGACTTATACTTTCCGATACGGTCCGGGCGGGGGATACCATTCTGATCGATCTGTCGGATGGAAAACTGGAAGCACGAGTGAAATAGTTATGCATAATAGTTTTCCGTTTCTCATAGACTGTAAAAAACATTTTGTGGCAGCCCTATGAGGATAAAAAAAGCTATTTATGTACTGTTGGGAATGCTGATTTTGTTGTCAAGCTTTTGGCTGTCAGACAGAATCAGCAGCCGTGAAGTAACCGGCACATTCTATCAATTAGAAGTTTCGTCAAGCAACCAGAGTAATGAGATAGGAGAGAATACTTCCAAAACTGATTTAAAACAGGAAAATATAAATGAGGAAGAAAACACAGAATTAAAAAAAGTTGCCATTACCTTTGATGATGGACCGCATCCGAAATATACCAGTGAGCTTTTGGATGGGTTGAAGGAACGAGGGGTAAAGGCAACTTTTTTTGTGACGGGAGAGCATGCTGAAGAGTACCCGGAGTTGATCAAACGTATCAGTGATGAGGGACATTTGCTGGGGAATCACACCTACAGCCATTTGCAGCTCAGTAACGGCAACCGGGAAGTTTTTAAAGAAGAGTTGGTTAAAACAAGTGATCTCTTATATGATATTACCGGAAAACAGGTTCAGTATGTACGCCCTCCGTATGGAACATGGGATAAGACCTTTGAAAAAGAGTTGAATATGTTTCCGGTTCTCTGGGATGTGGATCCCCTTGACTGGTGTTCCAGTGATGCTGCCTGTGTGACCCGGCGGGTACTTGCAAAGGTAGAAGAAAACAGCATTATTCTGCTGCATGATTCGTATCCGTCTACTGTAACCGCTGCTTTTAATATTATTGATACGCTGCAGGCAGAGGGGTATGAGTTTGTAACAGTAGAAGAAATCCTGTTTGACTGAGCAGATCGGTGGAAAATATATTTGAAAATACCTTAGTGAAATGTTGTTAAAGCAGGGCTTTGTTATGAATTTGTCACAGTTGAAAGCCTGATTTTTTAGTAATTTTATGGAAAAGATAGAAAATGTGAAAAAACCTTGTAAATATACCATTTTTGGGGTAAATTTATGGGGTATGATATGAAGGAAGCAATATGAAATTCTTCAAATCATATAGAAAAGATCAAAAAATTTTTCATAAAAGATCATAAAATGAATTTTTGAATTTGAAAAGTTGCAAAATAAGCGACTGTTTTTGTTATATCGCATATTTTGCCCTACAGCGTCTAAGCCGTGCGTCAAAATGGATGAAGGGGAGGAAACATGGATCTGTTTGATTATATGCGGGAACAGAATAAAGAAAAAGAGTCGCCTCTTGCTTCCAGATTGCGGCCGGCGTCGCTGGATGAAGTGGTGGGACAGCAGCATATTATCGGAAAAGATAAATTGTTGTATCGTGCCATTCAGGCTGATAAGCTGCAGTCTGTTATTTTTTATGGACCGCCGGGAACTGGAAAAACCACATTGGCGCAGGTCATAGCAAATACGACCAGCGCAGAGTTTCGGCAGATCAATGCCACCTCAGCGGGCAAAAAGGATATGGAAGAGGCCGTTGCCAGAGCAAAGGATGCTCAGGGAATGTATGGCAGGAAAACGATTCTTTTTATTGATGAGATTCACAGATTTCATAAAGGACAGCAGGATTATCTGCTTCCATTTGTAGAGGACGGCACGGTCATTTTAATAGGCGCTACTACAGAGAATCCGTATTTTGAAGTAAATTCGGCTCTGTTATCCCGGTCTATTATTTTTGAATTGAAGCCTCTTGCAAAAGAGGATATCGCATGCTTGCTGGATCGGGCGATGACGGACGAAACAAAGGGATTGGGAGCTTATGGTGCGGTTCTTGATGAAGATGCAAAAGAGTTTTTGGCAGATTACAGCAATGGAGATGCAAGAAATGCGTTAAATGCCATTGAACTTGGTGTGCTGACGACTCCCAGAAATGCGGATGGAAAGATTCACATTACATTGGATGTGGCATCGGAATGTATTCAGCGCCGGATCGTAAAATACGATAAAGATGGCGACAATCACTATGACACGATATCTGCCTTCATTAAAAGCATGCGGGGCTCAGATCCGGATGCGGCAATTTATTATCTGGCAAGAATGTTGTATGCCGGGGAGGATATCAAGTTTATTGCCAGAAGAATCATGATCTGTGCGGCGGAGGATGTGAGCAATGCCGATCCCATGGCTTTGGTAGTGGCAACAAATGCGGCGCAGGCGGTGGAGCGTCTTGGAATGCCGGAAGCGCGGATTGTGTTAAGTCAGGCAGCAGCCTATGTGGCATGTGCTCCGAAAAGCAATTCTGCTATCATGGCGATTGACAAAGCCATGGAGCTGGTAAGAAATGATAAGACGCCGGCAGTACCGTCACATTTGCGGGACCGCCATTATAAAGGGGCGGAAAAGCTTGGCCGGGGTATCGGATATATGTATGCCCACGATTATCCGGACCATTATGTAAATCAGCAATACTTACCCGACCCATATGTGGGAATGAAATTTTACGAACCGGGTAATTTAGGATATGAGAAAGAGATAAAGGCCTGGTTTGACAGGATTAAAAAACAGGAGGAAACAGAAGGATGAAGCCATATCAGAAAATGAGCAAGGAAGAATTGTTACAGGAAAAGGAAGCTTTAGAGCAGCAGTATAAAGCATTTTGTGAAAAAGGATTGAAGCTGGATATGTCCAGAGGGAAACCTGCAAAAGAGCAGCTTGATCTGTCCATGCCAATGTTGGATGTGTTGACAAGCGATTCTCATCTGGAGAGCAGACTGGGAACAGATTTGCGGAATTATGGTGCGTTGGATGGTATCGATGAGGCGAAAGAGCTGATTGCGCAGATGATCGATACGAAGCCGGAAAATGTGATTGTTTACGGCAATGCCAGCTTGAATATTATGTATGACTGTATTTCACGTTCTATGGTTCACGGTGTTCTCGGACATACTCCGTGGTGCAAGCTGGATAAAGTAAAATTTCTTTGCCCGGTACCGGGATATGACCGTCATTTCGCTATTACGGAATTTTTCGGCATCGATATGATCAATGTTCCGCTTTATGAAGACGGTCCGGATATGGATATGGTAGAAAAACTGGTTCGTGAAGATGACTCTATCAAAGGGATTTGGTGCGTACCGAAATATTCCAATCCAATGGGATCATCCTATTCGGATGAGACAGTTCGCCGTTTTGCAAGCCTGAAGCCGGCAGCAGCAGATTTTAGAATTTACTGGGATAATGCGTACTGTGTGCATCATCTGTATGAGGATAAACAGGATGAAATCTTAGATATTATCGGAGAGTGCGAAAAAGCAGGAAATCCGGATATGGTTTATGAGTTTTGTTCTACATCTAAAATTACCTTCTCCGGTTCCGGTATTTCCGGTCTGGCAACAAGTCCGGCAAATAAAGAAGATATCAAAAAACAGCTTGGTGTACAGACGATCGGTTTTGATAAAATCAACCAGCTTCGTCATGTAAAATTCTTAAAGGACAGAGCAGGTGTGGATGCCCATATGATGAAACATGCTGCATTGATTCGCCCGAAATTCGAGATGCTTCTGGAGAAGTTTGACAATGAGCTTGCAGGACTGGGCGTCGGTTCCTGGATCAGACCAAACGGCGGCTACTTTATTACTTATCTTGCAAATGAGGGATGTGCAAAAGCTATCGTTGCAAAAGCCAAAGATGCAGGTATGGTAATGACCGGTGCGGGTGCGCCTTATCCATACAAAAACGATCCGAAAGATTCTGTCATTCGTATCGCTCCGACGCTTCCGCCAATCGAAGAGTTAGAGCAGGCTGGAGAGCTCTTTATTGTTTGTGTTAAACTGGTAAGTATAGAAAAATTGTTAGAAGTAAAATAATGTGATTTTATGAATGGCGCCGGGCATCGAAGAGATGTCCGGCGTTGCTGCAGACATAGAATCTACATGATAAAAATAATCTTTTTTTTGTTTGGAATATTAATTTTCTATGTATTATGTTATATTGAAACAAAAGTGATAATGTCAGGAGGTACTTATGTTAGAAGTAGGAATTAAGGGAAAAGATACGGTAGAAGTTGTTTACGAAAATACAGCTACGGCAGTGGGAAGCGGAGTGTTGGAAGTATTTGCGACACCTATGATGATCGCATTAATGGAAAAAACGGCATGCAACAGTGTGGCTCCCTATCTTGAGGAAGGAAATGGAACAGTCGGAACAGAATTGAATATTAAACATGTGGCGGCAACACCGATTGGAATGACAGTAACATGTGAGAGTGAACTGGTGGAGAACGATGGCCGCAGACTGGTATTTAAAGTAACAGCCTGCGATGAGACTGGGCTGATCGGAGAGGGAATGCATGAGCGTTTTATCGTAAATAACGAAAAGTTCCAGAGAAAAGCAAACAGTAAGGGGAACAAATAAGAAACATATAGGGACATTTTTTATTGTCGTAAAAAAATCAGGGTGTAAAGTCCATGGAGTGATCAAAGACTTACATCCTGTTTTTTATATCATACCCTCTGGGGCGCCCCATTATGCCATTCGGCGTTTCACAAGGTATATGTTTTATTCAGAAGAAAGCTGGATCAGATACTGATTCAATACGGATACAAACCATCCCACTGCCGGATGTGCGTGATCCTCCAGCCAGGCGGCTCCGATTCCACAGGCTGTATTACTGCTGTCGAGAGGAACATAGGCCAATGAGGCCTTTATATAATCTTTGATCTTGTATGGAAGGATGCTGATGCCCAGCCCTGCCTCCACAGCAAAAAGCACCTCCTCCATGGACTGAAAGGTATTTACAATGCGCGGCGTAAAATCTAAATCTCTGAATACCTGATTGATCTGATAAGTCATATATGCCGCTTTATCCGGTTCAAACATTAAAAATGGTTCCGTAGCAATTTTATTATAGTCTATTTTAAAGTTTTGAAGACATGGGTGGTCATTGCGGCATACAAGGCAGTAATGATCTTCGTGTATTTTTCGTGTATGATAGTTCTTTTTTTGCTTCAGATCCTGCATGAGGGAAAAATAAATATCAAACTGGTCGTTTTCGATGGAGGATAATACGCCCAATGCATCCAAACGGGTCAGTGAAATATTTACCTGAGGATATTGCTGATGAAACCTGAAAATGACTTCCGGCAGGAAATATTTGCATGGGCTGGCAAGATAAGCGATAGAAAGTCTGGAATCCCCGCTTGTATTGAGGGATTGCAGGCGCTCTTTTGTCATAAGCTCCATATCTAAAAAACGTTTTGCATCTTCAAGAAATAATTCTCCGGATTTGGTTAACATAACACCTCTTGCGGTTCGGGTAAAAAGCTTTGTGCCAAGCTCCTGCTCCAGATCGGATATTTGATGGCTGATTGCAGGCTGCGTCATATAAAATTCCTTTGCGGTTTCAGAAAAGCTTAAATGTTTTGCTGCGGACAGAAAATATTTCAGTTGGGTTGTGTTCATGGTAAGCGCTCCTTAGTGAAGTCAAAAATCATCAAATAAAATCATATGAATCATTCTATATTATTTGTCATGAAAAATGCAAGAGGCTGTCTATTGACAGCCCAGGTTTTTATGCTTATGTGTTGTTGAAATCAGGCATTTTCCCATCGCTATTTTTGTTGTTGAAATCAGGCATTTGCGCATCGCTATTTTCGTCGTTGAAATCAGGCATTTTCCCATTCTCCATCTCTCCCATAGACTGTCCGGTGTTCATGGAACCCATGTCGGAAAGAGAGAGTCCTGAGGCATCAATTAAGCTGGAAGAGTCCTCCGACTGTCCTGCGGTCGTTGATGGAATACTGCCTTCCAACTGTCCTGCTACGCTGTCAGCCCGTAGTTCGCAAAATTCTTTCAGCGTTTCCACACCTGTTTCAAACTCTTCATAGGTACAGAATTTTGTCGGATCTTTTTCCACGTAGGAACAGATGAGTGACTGGGTAGTGTCGATCAGAGTGGATAGATAACCATTATCAAAATACTGGCTGATAAATTCACTGAAATACTGATGGTACAGCTGCGTATATTCTTCATTGCTGAAGATCCATGCCAGCATAGGCCGGTCTTCTACGGAGCCATTGGTAACCGGAGTATCGATGGGCTCATTTACCGTACTGGTGGCATCTGATGCTGACTGAAATCCGCCAAAAGCCAGATTATAATCCCAGGGAATCATAGACATTTGTCCATCTTTTTCATACAGATAATAATTGTGGACGATGCTTCCGGTATAGCTGTCTCCATTGCAGACGAAATTATGAACGACAAAATAGCGTATAACCTCTTCTATATTTACAGCCTCACTGATATTTTCCTGGTCATTTAATTGTTTTAAAGCGTTGATCAGTCGTTCTTCATCTGAGTCGGTAGTATCTGTTTTTGCATTGTCAAAAATATTGGAATAGCTGTCGGGATCATCATCAATATATTGAAGCTTTACATCATCGCTGCTCATGCCGCCATTTTTACCCATGCCGCCAGGTTCGCCGATATCATTGGGTTCCTCCATGCCGCTAGGCTGATTTGCTTCTCCGCCGCCCATATTGTCGGGAGGATTTGCATCGCCAGGTTCGCCGATATCATCAGGTTTGCCCATATCGTCATGTTTGCCCATATCGTCGGGTTCGCCCATATCGCCAGGTTCGGCGATATCATCCATATTGAAGTCTTTTCCGTTTCCGCGGCCCCCGCCCATGCTCTGGCTATCCGGTTTATATAGTTCGCCGTAATCATTGCCGTAATTTCTTTGAAGGAAGCTTTCTTCTACACCTTCCACTGCCAGATACAGTCCCCAGTCTTCGCCGTTTACGGTAATATACACATAACTGCACAGGGGGGCATCCACGCCGAATTCATACATCATTTGATATACCAGATAATCTTTCATATAAGTATTGTCCTGAATGATATTGTTCAGACAGAGCTTATCAAGACCGTAATAGGATGTAGAATTATCATATTGGTCAAATTCCAGTTTGAAGCTGTAGCGTTCGCTTCCCATGGAAGAAACGGAACTGAGGGAGGTATTGCCTTTTGCCCGGATACCGATGTTTGCGTAAGTTTCATGATCAATGGTTACTGTGCAGGCGGAATATTCTTCATTTTCACAGGTTTCTATAAAACTGTCCCAGTCGTCCATTTCGATATCAATGGTATGTACCCTTGAAGTATCAAACAGACGTCCTTCATATCCGAGCGCAGTGGACATGACTGTCGTTGTGGATGCGGGAAGCTTCATCAGCAAAAATGTCAAAAGCAGGATAACAGCAAATACAATACAACAGATTTTGCCAATTTGCTTATGTGTTGACATTGTACGCCTCCTTACCCCATATATTCGCCATTGTAGCTGACCAATACGGCGCTGTGGACACCTGGCATATCAGAAAGTGTGTTGATAAAATCAGTATTGTCCGTTTTCAGGCGGATTTCCAGATTCAGTTCCACGGATCCCTTTTGAACGGTTTTGCTTTTTACCGTGTATCGGGATACCTGCTGTTTCAGAAATTCCTGAGCATTTGCTTCGCTGTCGCGATCCTCACAGTTAAGGACAACAATGTAAGGATTTAAATGGGATTTTCTGTTGACAAAAAGAAGCAGAAAAATGCCGATCAGGGCGCTTCCGATCACAGCCAACGGTATCATTCCGGCGGCGAGTACAATGCCCACTGCAATGGCCCAAAAAAGAAACGCAATATCCAGAGGTTCTTTGATGGCTGCCCGGAAACGGACGATGGATAATGCACCTACCATACCGAGGGACAGCACTACATTAGAGGTTACTGCAAGGATAACTACCGTAGTGATCATCGTCAGCGCCACCAGTGTTACGCCGAAACTGGAAGAGTACATGACCCCTGAGAAGGTTTTCTGATACACAAAGAAAATGAACATGCCGATTCCGAATGCCAGAATCAATGCAATGATCATGTCCAGGATACTTACACTGGAAATATTTTCGAGAAAGCTTGATTTAAAAATGTCTTGAAATGTCATGAATGATGATTCTCCTTTGATTATTTTTTGATAATAAATTATGTAACAAATCATAAATCCCAAGAGCGTTTCCGGGAATATTTATGTATCAGGGATTAACCGTAAATGCGGCAGGCAGCATACTTTGAAAAAGCGGATGACTGTCGCCCGTTTAACTGAACGGCATCCCGAATAACGGAAGGAAGAAAGGCATCCCATTTTACTTCTAAAATAATAGGCGCTTCTCCTGCGGGGATGGTAATGCAGTCAGGATTCAGGAAATCCGTGCATCCCAATCCGGTACGGATATCATAGTCTAAAGTGATTCGTACATTTCCGGGAGCATAGACGAATGGTTCCCGGGTATAATCCACAATTGTTTTGGGCATAAGCCCCTGAAACAGGATCTTATGATAGAATTCCTGTATCAGCGGGTCTTCACTGTTATTCATCCAGCTATAGTGACCATCTGCGATTGCCCGGGCTTCGTTTTTTGTCAGCGATGCTTTCTGTTTAGCGCCCAATCCGTTGATTTTACTCTTTTTTTCCAGATGGATCAGAGAAGTATCGCCATTGTAGTAACGAATGCGAAATTTTTCCCGCCGGCTTACACCATTTTTCTTCTCCCGAAGGGCCCTGTCTGTCAGGTCATCGAAATACAGACTGCGTATTTTGTATTTGCCGTTTATGGCATGAGGATCCGGCTTTGCGATGATGTTCAGGCGTTGGCGAATGGCAAGCAGATCGGAAGCATTGATTTCATGTTTCCATTCATGTCTAAAATTCATGCTTTGATTACTCCTGTCTTGTATTTTAGTCAGGTTTGTGTCGGCATTGACGGATGTGCGGCGATACCGTCGAAAAGGGAAACCTGTAAACCCTTTGTATTTGCTTTTTTACGGAAAGCTTACGGTAATTTCATAATAACGGTTAAATTTGTTTAATTAGAGAATGAAGTGTGAAAAAATTGTGTTTTGGATATATATTCCAATTTTCGGGGTAAATAGAGTGAAATTGGGAATGAAGAGCTATAAATAAAATTTATATCTGTGCTAAAAAACTGCAATTTCTCATATTTTTCGCACTGTGTTAAGATAAAAAAAGGAATAAAAGATAGATTTTCTGCAAACAGGATGTGCAAGTCAGTTTCTATCGTAAGATTAATGTAAGAAAGTAAAAGAAAAAGGAGGTTTTTTATGAAGTTTGAGAATTTATTAAGTCCCATGAAGGTGGGAAACAAAGTGTATCGAAACCGTATCGTCAGTGCGCCGATGGCTTTTGGTCTGATCGTACAGAATCCGGATGCCAGAGAGTTTTCTTACCGGAAGCTGGAAGGTCCGGCGAGAGGCGGAAATGCTTGTGTGATCGTAGGCGAGACGGATGTCAACTTTGTTGATGCGGTAAGGATACCGGGCTTTCGCCCCTTTGACTTTGCAAAGCCGGAGGAGGATATGGATACCTTTCATGCGGTTGCCGAATATGCAAAGCGGATCAAAAAGCATGGAGCCATCGCATTGGCAGAGCTGGTTCACTGCGGAAAGGAAAAGGTTCCCTTCCGTCCGCAAGAGGAGTGTATTGGGCCTGTGGAAACTGTAAATCTGGCAGGTATTAAGGCTCGTCCAATGACAAAGGAAGATATGGACAGAATTGCAAATGATTTTGCAACGGCGGCTGTCTATATGAAAAAGGCCGGATTTGACGGAATTTTGGTTCATGGAGGTCACGGGTTTATTTTTACACAGTTTCTTTCTCCGTTGATGAATACCAGGACAGATGAGTATGGCGGATCTCTTGAAAATAGAGGAAGATTTCCAAAACAGATTTTAAAAACGATCCGTGAGGCTGTGGGAGAGGACTTTCTGGTAGAGCTTCGTATTGATGGAACCGACCATCAGCCGGGCGGTATTACGCCGGAAGAGACAGGGCAGTTCATTCAGTCTGTGGAAGAATATATTACATCTGTACATGTAACCTGCGGTATTTATGAGGAATCCGTTAAATCCGGTACGGAAAGCAGTATGTTTCATCCCCATGGTTTAAACATTGAGCCTGCATCCATCGTAAAATCCTATACAAAGCTGCCGGTAGGTGCAGTTGGTGGGATCAATTCCCCGGAAATGTGTGAGGAGGCCATTGCCAGCGGAAAAATTGATTTTGTTATTTTAGGGCGTCAGATGCTGGCAGATCCGGAATTTACAAATAAATGTATGGCAGGAGAAGAGGATCGCATTCGCAGATGTCTGCGCTGCTACAAATGCTTCCCGGGTTCTCCGGAAGAAGGATACGATGATCTTCCGTTTACCAGTGAAGAGCTGGCTCTGTACGTAGGTCACTGCACGATCAATCCATTGGCACATCTGCCATTTAATCCGGATGCTCTTGCTGAACCAAAGAAATGTGCGAAGGTACTCGTTGTGGGCGGCGGAGCGGCAGGACTTCAGACCGCAATGACAGCAGCAGACAGAGGTCATAAGGTAACGATTGCAGAGAAATCCGACAGGCTTGGAGGATTATTGTATTTTACAGATGTGGATATTGACAAACCGGATCTCAGAAACTTCAAAAATTTGTTGATCCATGAGGTGGAGCGCCGTGATATCCAGGTAAACCTGAACACGGAAGTGACACCGGAATATATCAGAGAATTTGCGCCCGATGCAGTGATTCTGGCAACAGGCAGTGTTCCGGCATGTCCTCCGATCAAAGGCATTGAGCATGCGCATCAGGCGATGGCTGTTTATGATGGAACCGTTGAATGCGGTAAAAAAGTAGTTATGATCGGCGGCGGTCTGGTAGGCTGCGAGACAGGCCTTTATTTACAGAAAACAGGACATGAGGTTACGGTAGTGGAGATGCTCGACCGTGTGGCAAATGAGTCCTTTGGGATGTATCGTGAAGCTCTTGTATGGGAGATGGAAAAGACTGGTATGGTAAATCTTCCAAAAACCAAATGTCTGGAGATCACGGCACAGGGCGTAACCATCGAAAACGCAGATGGCGTGCGGACATTGGAAGCGGATACGGTGCTTTATGCACTGGGTATGAGGGCTGTGGATGCGGCAGAACTGGAAGCGGCTGCGAAAGAAACCGGAGCAGAAATATTTACGGTAGGCGATGCCATCAGACCGGGTAAAGTGGATCAGGCAACAAGAAGCGGTTATCTGGCAGGCGTGGAGATTGCCAGGTAGGATACTATACTTTATGAAACACCGGACAGTATAATGGGATGCCCCAAAGGGCATCCCATCCGTCTGCTTTATGCAGTTAAAAATGAAACGTCTTTTTATATTCGTGTTTTATACTTCTCCATCTGAAGATCAGCATCAGCAATAAGAATACGACACAGACCGAAGCAACGATGATGGGAAACAGAGAAAAGTGCAGAATTGGCGTCATGGTTAAGACACCGGGAACAATTCCCATCATACATTCCCAGGACAGATAGAGCGTCAGCTCTTCATCTGAAGTATCTGTTTTAAACAATGCGGACAGGTACAGGCTCAAAAACAGGTTGACCAGTGCAAATACCGGTAATTGGAATGTGATCGACCATTGATTCCAGCCCGAAAACAGATCTATGGCAAAGTAAAAGAGACTTGTCCACACAAAGCGGGAAAACAGCCTTCGCAGTATACTGCTTCTGATGATCATGCCGCGGACGACGCTGTTCCATATAAACAGTGTGTTGATGCACATGATGATAACCCAATAGTTTTGATTTTTCGTAAAAATATAAGTAAGCGCATACGTAATCATTGCAATGATGCAGATGATGTTTGAAATGCGAAGGAAATTTCCAGTCTGATGCTTTGGTGTATTCGGAACGGGAAATACGTCCGTATCTGTTAATTCGGTTCTTTTTTCCGGATCGGCGATCCAGGTATCTCTGATAACCTGAGCGGGTGTATTTGTATGTATATCGACATCTGCTCCCATTTCTTTTAACAAGTCAAAAAATTTGTAGATCACAGTTACGTCTATGAAAGCTTCCGTAAATCCGATGACAAGCTGATCCTGAAAAGAACAGCATTCTGCCTGTATGCTCAGTGTAGAAGAATATACCCCCATTTGCTGTATATAAGGTTCCATACTTTCGGGAAATGATATCCGCCCCAGATTTGAAAAGCAGCCCGTAACAAACCGTTTTGTCAAAAAATTGACAAAACGCAGCCCCGGGTCTTTTAAAAACAGGGGAACCAGACGCATAGGCATATTTCGCTCAAATGAGCCCAGAGCATTGATCTTTCCGGTCAGATTTTCCGGGGTAATGACTTCTGCAAATTCCCGGGAAACTGTTTTACAGATCATTTCCAGCGGTTCCTCTCTGCTGCTTGGATGGTAGGTAATCGGCAGGATCGCAAAAAAGTTTCTCGTTGTGTCTGAGGGAAAGAAATTCCGCAGGTTGATCGGAATATCGATAACCAGTGTCTTTCTGAGATCCCGGTCAGACATATTCCGAATGATGGATTGAATAAAAACCGCTACCAGAAATTCTGTCATAGTAGCGTGATACTCATGGGCAAGATTCAGAATCTGCTTTGCGGACACCACACCCTCCGTTACATTGAGATCCAGCGCAGGGCGGCGTTTGGAACGAAGCAGCCATACCCAGCTTTTCTTCTTTTTCCGTGGATCCTTTTCGCCGGTATAATATTTTTCAAATGCATCTGTATCCATATCTGAAATATCCAGAGGATTTATGATCAACGGATCATCCATGGGCAGTGTATCCGGGTGCAGAATATTCAGATAGGCTGCAAGGATACATTTTAAAAAGGCGATAGCGCCGGCGCCGTCTGCCAGCACATGAAACACTTCCAGATTGATTCTTTTGCGAAAATAGGTTACGGAAAAAAGCAGGTCATGATGACCTGACTTATATAGCTGTGAACAGGGAGAACGCCTTTCTTCCCGTACGACAGGACGCAGATTGCTGTTTTCCATATAGTACCAGAACAGACCTTTCCGCATGATTTTTTTAAATTGAGGAAATTGCCGGATCGCCTGCTCTACGGCCTGCTGTAAAACATCGGGACAGACATCTTCCTTTAATTCACAATAAATCCGAAATACACGGGTTTCGGATTGCTCTACAGTAGAAGGAAAAATCTTGGCAGCATTGTCAAGTTTACTCCATTTTTTCATAATCGCTAAAACTCCTGATTAATAAAGTGTATTTACTATAGTTTAAGAGTTTGATGCGGCGCTGTCAATGGAGAAAAAATCAGTTTACATGTGATGGTAAAGTTTGCTATAATGGGGAGAAAACGATATAGCCCATTGGAGGATGCTGATTTTCTTCCCATGGATACAATAGATCATAATTAAAGGAGAATCCACAGATGAGTAAAGAATTGGAAAAAACGTATAATCCAAAAGATCTGGAAGACCGTTTGTATGAAAAATGGGAAAACAATAAATATTTTCATGCGGAAGTTGACCGCAGCAAGAAGCCGTTTACGATCGTGATGCCTCCGCCAAATATTACCGGACAGCTTCATATGGGACATGCCCTTGATAATACGATGCAGGACATTCTCATTCGTTATAAAAGAATGCAGGGATATTCCGCACTGTGGCAGCCGGGTACGGACCATGCGGCCATCGCCACGGAGGTAAAGGTTATTGACAAGCTGAAAAAGGAAGGCATTCAAAAATCCGACCTGACCCGGGAGGAATTTTTAGGCCATGCATGGGAATGGAAAAAGGAATACGGCGGACGTATCGTAAAACAGTTAAAGAAACTGGGTTCTTCCGCTGATTGGGACAGAGAACGCTTTACCATGGATGAGGGATGCTCCGAGGCGGTAAAGGAGGTATTTGTCCGTCTATTTGACAAAGGATATATTTATAAGGGCTCCAGAATCATCAACTGGTGTCCGGTATGCAAAACATCTATTTCCGATGCGGAAGTAGAGCACGTAGAGCAGCCGGGACATTTCTGGCATATTAAATATCCCATCGTCGGAGAGGAAGGCCGTTTCGTAGAGATTGCAACTACCCGTCCGGAGACAATGCTTGGAGATACTGCGGTAGCTGTCAATCCCAAGGATGAGAGATATCAGGATATTATCGGTAAGACCCTGCTTCTTCCGATTGTAAATAAAGAGATTCCGGTCATTGCAGATGAATATGTAGACAAAGAGTTCGGTACAGGCTGTGTAAAAATCACACCGGCTCATGACCCTAACGATTTTGAGGTGGGGAAACGTCATAATCTGCCGGAGATCAATGTATTAAACGATGATGCTACCATCAATGAAAATGGCGGCATTTATGCAGGAATGGATCGTTATGAAGCAAGAAAAGCCATTGTTGCAAAATTAGATGAGCTTGGACTGCTTGTAAAAATAGAGGATCATGTACACAATGTTGGTACACATGATCGCTGCAAGACTACCGTAGAGCCGATGATCAAACC
>CAZLZX010000020.1:0-21953 GCA_964564095.1 uncultured Eubacterium sp.
GGCTTATTACGCAAAGAAGCAGGGGCTGAAAGGCGTTACCACAGAGACCGGTGCAGGACAGTGGGGAACTGCCTTATCCATGGCATGCGCTTACTTTGGTCTGGATTGTAAAGTGTATATGGTAAAGGTTTCCTATGAGCAGAAGCCGTTCCGCCGTGAAGTAATGCGTACCTATGGAGCTTCTGTTACACCATCCCCATCTACGGAAACTGCAGTTGGACGTAAAATTTTAGAGGAGCATCCGGGTACAACAGGCAGCCTGGGATGTGCGATCTCTGAGGCGGTTGAGGTAGCAATCTCCAATCCGGGATATCGCTATGTGCTGGGAAGCGTACTGAATCAGGTGGTACTGCATCAGTCTGTTATCGGTCTGGAAACCAAAACGGCATTGGATAAATACGGTGTAAAACCGGATATTATTATCGGATGTGCCGGCGGCGGAAGTAATCTTGGCGGTTTGATCGCACCTTTCATGGGAGAAAAACTGCGCGGAGAAGCTGATTATAAAATCATTGCAGTAGAGCCTGCTTCCTGCCCAAGCTTTACCCGTGGCAAATACGCATATGATTTCTGTGATACGGGAAAGATTTGCCCGCTGGCAAAGATGTACACATTGGGAAGCGGATTTATTCCGGCGCCGAACCATGCGGGAGGACTTCGTTTCCATGGTATGAGCACAACCTTAAGTCAGCTTTATCATGATGGATATATGGAAGCAGTATCTGTAGAGCAGACATCCGTATTTGAGGCGGCAGAGCAGTTTGCGAGAGTAGAAGGTATCCTTCCTGCTCCGGAAAGCAGCCATGCTATTAAAGTTGCTATAGATGAAGCGCTGAAGTGCAAAGAAACCGGCGAAGAAAAAACGATTGTATTTGGTTTGACTGGTACGGGCTACTTCGATATGTATGCATATGAGAAGTTCAATGATGGAAAGATGGATGACTATATTCCAACAGATGAAGAGCTTGCAGCAAGTATTGCAACACTTCCGGAAGTGCCGGAGGAATAATTCTTTATGATAGTACAGCATTAAAATACTGTGTTATCATATTGATAGAATCAAAATAGAAATATACGGAAGAACATGCGCCCCTCGGAGTTGTACTCCGGGGGGTTTTTGGATATAATGCCTTTAGCATATAAAAAGATCGGGAGATCCCGCAATGCAAACATCATGTTTTGGTAAATGAAAGGTTTGGGAGACTGCTATGACTGAGAAAGAAAAAATGTTGGCGGAAAAGCTGTATATGGCACAGGATGAAGAGCTGAGAAGAGAGTTTAGAAAATGTAAAGAACTGACAGCGCTTTACAATCAAACTACGTTGGAGGACAAGGATTACCGTAGAGAATTACTGGTGGAATTATTGGAACATGTAGGGGAAAATGTTTATGTTGAACCGCCGTTTCGGTGTGACTATGGCTGCAATATCAGCGTAGGGGATAATTTTTACAGTAATTATGATTGTATCATCATCGATGTTGCAAAAGTAAAAATAGGAAATAATGTGATGTTTGGTCCGAGAGTGGGACTTTATACAGCAGGACATCCTATTGATGCAGAGATTCGCAATTCGGGGCTGGAATTCGGGCATCCCATAACGATCGGCGATAATGTTTGGATTGGCGGAAATCCATGCCGGGTATTGCGGAAAATTACGGAGGAGGACAAGAACTATTGGGAGGCACAGCGTCGGGCATATCTGGAAGACTGATTTTTCTGTAACATTTTTTCTGTTGCATTGTTATATAAGCAGAACATGTTCGGAAGGGAGGATGAAGATGGATAAGCGATTGCTTCAACAGCTTTATGAAACATATCATAAAGAATTGTATCTATATCTTTGTTCTCTTTGCCATGATGCGGGTCTGGCGGAGGATCTGGTGCAGGAAACATTTATGAAAGCGCTTTTATCCCTGTCGGATGAACACACAAATATGCGGGCATGGCTTTATATGGTGGCAAGAAACCTGTATTTTAATTATGTAAAAAGGGAGCGAAGGAAAATTTCTTTGGAAACGCTTGAACAGGAGGCGGATACAAAGAACCGCACCCAGTTGGAAGTAATGATAGAGGATGAGAAAAAGCAGCTATTGTATGAAGCTATGAATCATTTGTCCCGGGAAAAAAGAGAGGTATTATTGCTGCAGTATTTTGGCGGACTTTCCCAGAAAGAGATTGCTGCGATTCTCCGGCTGACACCGGAAAATGTGCGGGTGCTTGGATATCGGGGAAAGAAGGAACTGAGAGCTTATATGGAGGTGCAAGGATATGACATATCGTGAATTATTGCATTTATATAAACAGGGGAAATTGGAGGAAGAAAAGAAAAGACAGGTAGAGGCAGATATTGAAAAACAGGATGCCATCAGTGAGTATTTGTTTGAACAGGAGGAGATACCGGGCCTGGCTGATTTGCCTGCGGATGTGAATATCGAAAAGGAAGAGAAAAAAGAGCTCCGGGAGGATCGGTTTGTTCAGATGATGCAGCGTTCCATTCGCAGAGCATTTATCAAAATGGGAATGATCGTGGGTGTTGTGGTGCTGGCAGCAGTGCTGTTCGTAGTGCTTGCTCTTCCGAATGTCGTATCCTTATTTTATTATGATCCGGGAAAAACGGTGGTGGGAAATACCAATCAGATGAGTCTTGACATGGCGGTTTATTCGGAGCTGTTTTTACCTTTGAATCATCGGGATTATGTATCTGTAGACAGCAGAGGCTATGGAAATTATGATATCTGCATTTATCAGAATATAAGCTATACGGATACTTTTACGAATGTATCAGGGAAGATCGAAAAAGGGAAACTGGTCCTGTATGATACAAGTACGCTGCAAAAACCGACAGGAAATCTGTTTGAATGGTTTCAGCAGCAGGGAGATCTGACACAGCCTTTAACCGAAAAGATGCAGGAAACAAGTGGAAATGAAAATCTTGTGGGAGGGATTGCAGGAACGCCAGAGGAAGCAGCCGAAAAATTGCATCAGTTGGATGATCATGATGATTACATTGCTTATGTGACCCTGAATCAAATGCTTCCATATGAGGATTTCTATAAATTTGTAAACGGATATGAGGACTTATATGCGGAATGGTGTGCGATACAGACCAATGATAATATGAATGACGGCGTGATTGATCAAAATGGAGTTTTTCAAACAGATAATATCGGATTTCATGTATCAATGGGGTCCAGTACCAGTGTGGAGTGGGATCATGACAAATATCCTTATCTGAAATTGTGGGAAAATGCAGCATTTGAAGAAGACAGAGAAGGGGAGTATGAAACAGACAGTGAAGCATTTATGAAGCAGCATTTTATCAGCATGCTGCGTTATATGCAGGATCAGGAAGCCTTTTGCAAATTGATGGAGGAGGAACCGGAATATTTTGGAGAAGCGGCAGATTATATTGAAGAAAACGGACTGACAGTGTATGGCTTTGTGACAATCGCCGATAAAGAAACATTATTAAAGTTAAATGAAGATGAGGAAGTGTATACAATAGCTGCCCGGAACCTGAAATAGCAATTTTATAAACAAGCATTGACAAAGTAAATGAAATTGGTCATAGTATGCTAAGAATAAAAATGTCTCACTTAGAAGAGCTGTGATCGGAATCATAGTGTCGGAAGGAGACATCGAGCGCGCTCGGTTATAGAAACTATAACTGAGCGCTTATTTTTTGGCGATACATAAAGGAGAGGTAATAGAAGTGGATTTACTAAAAGATGATATTAGAAAAGTTTTCCCGCATTAGTATTTTGACGCCGATGCTTGCGATTCATGAAATAAAATTTCATGAAAAATGAATTGTAAAGAAGTATAATCTTGTTGTAATATAACATAGTGAGTCAATGCTCTTTTCGCCAGTTTGAAGGCGAAGTATTGTAGACAGAACGGAAAGTACGGGAGAAGTTCATCTGGTTCAGATATCCCACGGCTTTCGCAATTTCGCCAATGGACAGATCCGAATGAGCCATAAGCTCCGCTGCCTTGTTCATGCGGTAAGTAATCAGAAATTGCTGTGGTGTCTGGTTCAGCTTTTCCTTGAACAGACGTCCCAGATAGCTTCGGTTTAGGTTACAGTATTGTGCAACATCTTCCAGGCTCAAATCGGGACGTGCATAGTATTGTTCTATAAATGAAATCGCTTGCTTAATATAAAGATCCTTCCGCTTTAAGGTTGGATTGTAAGACTGCTGGCTGCCGGAGCGGATCAGAGCATCTATAAAAAGATACAGATTGCCGATGAGTGCTGTTGCCGTTGGGTGTTTGGCATAAACAATCTGCTGCAGCTTTGATAACATCTCCGACTGGAGATCTAAGTTGGGGCTCTGGTAGATCGGAGTATTGGGGGTAAGACCGCTGGCGCCAATGAGAGAGGCAGCTTTGATGCCATCAAATTCTATCCAGATATAACACCAGGGATCTTCCTGATCGGCAATATAGGTGTTTATCATATGGGGAAAAATCAGAAAACCCTGTCCTGCTTCCAGAGCATAAGTGCGCGGAGTTTTGTCTGCATCAGTAGTATACAGTGTGCCTTTTCCAGACAAAATATAATGAAACAGATAATGATTGCGGGTAGCGGGACCATAAGAATAACAGGAAGGACATTGTTCCTGACCGTATTGGAAAAGAGTTAGATCTAAATACTGTTCATTGGGAAATAGTTGAAAAAAACTGTCGTTCATGGCGGCTCCTTTAAAAAAATATATTTCAGACAACACGAAAATCATATTTTCATTTACTATTTATCAGAATTCTACCATATATTTCAAAAAAAGAAAATATGTCATATTATGATATAAACTGGACGAAGAGTTGCTATTTACGGTACGTAAAATATATGCTATTTGTAATGTAGTATCCCAAATATCACATAATGATATAATTAGAACAAGAGAATGGAGGAGCTTTTATGTCTATTCAATATTCTGAAAAAAATAAGGTGTTTACATTACAGACAAAACATAGTACGTATCAGATGAAGGTGGGAGCATACGGATATCTGATGCATTTGTATTATGGGGAGACGATCATGGATGAGGATTCCAGCTATCAGATCACACATTATGATCGTGGTTTTTCGCCCAATCCAAATGAAGCAGACAATGACAGGACATTTTCTCTGGACACGATTCCGCAGGAATGCTCCAGTGAAGGAGTCGGCGATTATAGGATTGGCAGTATAGAGATTCAGAATACGGATGGAAGCTATTCTTTTAGCGGCAAATATGCAGGACATCAGATTTATACCGGTAAATATATGCTGGAAGGTCTGCCGTCCGTATGGGCAGGGGAACAGGATACGGTAGACAGTCTGGAAGTTACCCTGAAAGATGGAGTGACTGGCATTGAGGCGCTTCTTTTATACAGCGTGTTTGAGGAAAAAGATGTTATTACCCGTTCTGTCAAAGTGATCAATGGCGGAGAGGGAATCGTGTCTCTTAATCGGATCATGTCCGTGACAATGGATTTTCTGGAATCAGACTATGACTTTATTCATTTCGATGGCAGACATACGATGGAGCGTGAGGTAAACAGGTGTCTGTTGCGGCCAGGTGTGCAGAGTATAGGAAGCATCAGAGGTACGTCCGGCCATCAGCACAATCCATTTGCGATCCTGTGCGGAAAGGGCGCACAGGAGGAATATGGAGATTGTTACGGATTTTCTCTTGTATATAGTGGGAATTTCCTGTGTGAAGTGGAAAAGGATCAGTTTGATCAGACAAGGCTGGTTATGGGGATCCATCCGAAGCAGTTTAGATGGCAGTTGGAGCCGGGACAGATGTTTACGGCGCCGGAAGTCGTTATGGCATATTCAGCCCGGGGGCTTACAGGACTGAGCCACATTTACCATGATATTTTCCGTCAGAATCTATGCAGGAGTCCATATATGACGCAGGCACGCCCGGTATTAATAAATAGCTGGGAAGCCGCATATTTCGATTTTGACCATGACAAATTGATGGAGATCGCCCGGGCGGCAAAAGAATTGGATGTGGATTTGTTTGTGCTGGATGACGGCTGGTTTGGAAATCGTGATAATGATGATCTTGCATTAGGCGACTGGGAAGAGAATACCCGCAAGCTTCCGAGAGGGCTTCGTGGTCTGGCCGAGGATCTGAAAGCAGAGGGGATGAAGTTTGGGCTCTGGCTGGAGCCGGAGATGGTGTCTGAGAACAGCCGTCTCTACGAGGCACATCCGGACTGGTGTCTGCATGTGGCGGGCAGGCCTGTAACGAGAGGGCGATATCAGCTTGTGCTGGATCTTTCCAGAGAAGAAGTATGTGATTACATCGTAGATTTTATAAATAAAATATTGGAAAAGGCGGATATTTCCTATATTAAATGGGATATGAACCGAAGTATCTCGGATGTCTGGTCTTCGGTAGCGGGCAGGGAGCATCAGGGAGAGATTTATCATAAATATGTGCTTGGGTTGTATTATATTTTAGACAGGCTTACGACAGTGTGGCCTGAGGTATTGTTTGAGGGCTGCAGTGGTGGCGGCGGCAGATTTGATCCGGGAATGCTGTATTTCCATCCGCAGATCTGGTGCAGTGACAATACGGATGCCATCAATCGACTGAAAATACAGTATGGAAGCTCTTTCTGTTATCCTGTATCATCTATGGGAGCACATGTATCTGTCTGCCCGAATCATCAGACCGGACGTGTTGTGCCATGCCACACAAGGGGAGTTGTGGCTATGAGCGGAACATTTGGCTATGAACTGGACGCATCAAAAATGACAGCGGAAGAGAAGGCAGAATGCAGAGAGTTGACCCGGCAGTACCGGAAGTATCAGAGGCTGATTTTTGACGGAGACTATTATCGTCTGGCTGATCCATACGATTGCCACGGTCTGGTTAGCTGGTCATTTGTTTCAAAGGATAAAACAGAAGCTCTTTTAAATGTTGTCATCACGGATAAAGAGTCCAATGATGCGCAGCGGTATGTGAAATTGCGCGGATTGGAGAAACATGCGCTGTATCAGATCGAGGGATATGAATCTGCATTTTCCGGTCAGCTATTAATGAGCAGCGGAGTCCCGATTCCGATCGGACTGAAAGAATATGATGCGGTAATGTTGTATTTGAAACAGTGTAAATAAAAATGCTTTATAGCTGTCCGGCTATAAAGTGTGAAAACGTATGAGATCATACAAGGTGGAGATAAAATGACGATCAAAGAAATCGCAGAGTTAATCGGGGTAAGTCCTACGACTGTGTCCAATGTGATTCATGGACATGGCAAAAAGATGTCTGAGGAAACCAGAAAAAAGATAGAGGAGGCACTGGTAAAATATCACTACGTGCATACGGGTCAGGGAAAGCCAAAAGAGGACAGTGAAATGAAGCTGGTTCTGGTGGCGTTTTTTCTGCGTGAGAAGCAGCATGTGCTGACCGATCCTTTTTGCGGAATGCTGTTGGAGTCTATACAGCGTAAACTGGCATCTTATCAATTTCATACGGTTTGCGAGATTCCTCAAAATGAAGAGGAGTTGATTGTATCCATTAAGTCAAGAAACGTATCCGGAGCCATTATTTTGGGATATGATGACGATAAGTGTGAGAGCCTGGCAAATCGAATCCCCAAGCCGATCGTCTTTGTGGACAGCGGGGAAGGAAATTATGATAATATTGGTCTGGAGGATTTTAAGGGCGCTTATGAAATAACCTCTTATCTGATCCGTCAGTGTCATAAAAAGATTGTATTTTTTGCAGATTATCTGGGGGATACCTGTCACAGTAATAAAGAGCGTTTGCGGGGGTTCAAGTGCGCCATGGAGGAAAATAATCTGCCTTATGATGATGCAGAAACGATATATTTGCCGGAAGACAGATATTTGCGGAAAGAGATTTTGAGGAAATTTGCAAGGAGAAAGGCGGGAAGTATCTATACCGCCGGATTATTCTTCAGTGATTTTCTGGCAAATGAAGCTATCAGTGTATTTTTCTCCCAGGGAATCCGGGTGCCGGATGAATTTTCAGTGGCGGGTTTTGACGACAACGTTTATGCACGGCTTTCCAGACCTGCATTGACCACTGTTCGCCAGTATCCGGATGAGAAGGGAGCAGAGGCGGTAAAGCTGTTGATGAAGCGGATTTTGGGACAGCCAGTCCGGACGGGTTTTTTACAGCTTCCTACAGAATTGATCGTCAGAGAGAGTGTCCGAAATATTGGAAAATAGGAAAATAACGGAAGTGCAATAGCGAAAACGAAGAGTTTTCGCTATTTTTTTTGTGCTGATTTTACAAAAAACGAAATCAAAAATTATAAAAAATATTGGTTATGTACATAACTAATTGTAAAACCTTACAAAACAAAATACCATAAAATCAGCGAAAAGGCAGACCAGTTACGTCCCTTTGAGGCAGGCATAATGATAAAAAGAAAGGAGTTGTTTCAATGAAAAGGGGAAGAAGAGTTACCGCAGGAGCTTTGGTCGCAGTAATGCTGTCCGGAATGCTTGTATTTACAGGCTGTGATTCCCAGGACAAAGAAGCGGCGGGAAAGACTGTGATCCGTATGGTGCAGTACAAGCCGGAAGCAGTAGATGTATTTGAAGCGTTAGAGGAAGAATTTAATGCAACTCATGATGACATCTATCTGACAATTGAATCGCCGAATGATGCTATGACGATTCTGAAAACACAGTTTATCCGTGATGATTATCCGGATATTATCGGAATTGGTGGAGATATCAATTATTCCTATTTCCTGGATTCTGAGTTATTAATGGACATATCCGATCTGGATATATTGGATGATGTCAAGGAGGCATATCTGGAAGCAGATGAAGAGTTGGAGTTTGTTCCTACGGAGGGTGTTTATGCCTTACCTTATATGGCAAATGCAGCAGGCGTCCTGTACAATAAGGATATTTTTGAGGAAAATAATTGGGAAATCCCTAATACATGGGACGAATTTGTACAGTTATTAGAAGATATCCAGGCAGCCGGAGTACAGCCTTTGGTATTCGGATATAAAGATACCTGGACCTGTCTTGCTCCATGGAACGCACTTGCAATAGATCTTGCTCCGTCGGATCTGTGCTCTCAGGTAAATGCAGGAGAGGCAACTTTTGCCGATAATTATCGGGAAGTTGCTGAAAAACAGAGGTTACTGTTAGATTATACAGACACTGATGTGTTTGCATACAGCTATAATGATGCCTGCACATCCTTTGCAAGAGGACAGTCTGCAATGTATGTGATCGGAAGCTATGCAGTACCACAGATATTATCTGTAAATCCGGATATGAATATCGATTCTTTTGTGCTTCCGGGAAGCAATGATCCGGATGAGAACTATCTGAATTCCGGAAATGATTTACAGTTTTCTATCATGTCAACCTGTGAAAATAAGGAAGCTGCCTATGAGGTCCTTCGTTTCTTCTATGAAGATGAAAATATTCAGATGTACATTGATGATCAGAGTGCGGTGCCTTGTAAGAAGGGCGATTTTGAGCTCGCATCTATGTTGGACGGCATGAAAGAATATATTGAAGCCGGAAGGATCAAAGATTATCAGGATCATCATTATCCGAGCGAGATGGCTGTGGATGCGTTGATCCAGACTTATTTAATGGATGACAGTGAAGACGCTACGGATACCTTCATGGCAAAATTTGATACGGAGTGGGTTCGTTATAACCGTGATATTATCCGTGAGGTTGAACAGTATTATGAAGAACATCCGGAAGAAAGGGGAGAATAAAGCATGCAGAATAATGAAAGAAAAAGGACGTTTTATATCATTACACTGGTAGTTGTCGCTCTCTTTTTCTGCTTTAATACGTTTCCGCTGATCAGGGGTGTTATTTACAGTTTTACAAATTTCAGAGGATACGGAAGCTTTGACTGGGTTGGTTTTAGAAACTATATCGACCTTTTTAGAGACAGCAGAGTGGGACATTCTTACCTGTTTACATTTAAATATGCCATTGTTTGTACCATTATTGTTAATATTATCAGTCTGATCCTGGCATTGGGTCTGAATGGTAATATCAAAGGAAAGAGCGCCCTGCGTGGTATTTATTTTGTACCGAATGTACTGGGCGGTTTGGTAATCGGTTATATCTTTAGCTTTATTTTTACTTATATTTTACCAGCTATTGGTCAGGCTGCCGGTATTGAGTTTTTGAGCAACAGTATGTTGTCCAGCACGAAATGGGCATGGTTTGCAATCGTAATCGTTGGCGCATGGCAGGCGGTTGCGATGAATACCATTATTTATATTTCCGGTTTGCAGACAGTACCGGAGGATGTGTATGAAGCAGGTTCGCTGGATGGCGCCACCGGATGGCAGAAGTTCAGACATCTGACATTCCCGTTGATCATCCCGTTCTTCTCCATCAATATGGTTCTTTGTATGAAGAACTTCCTGATGGTATTCGATCAGATCGTGGCATTGACCAAAGGTGGTCCGTCCCAGAGTACGGAGTCTATTTCTTACCTGATTTATAACAATGGTATGAGCGGCGGACAGTTTGGTTTCCAGAGTGCCAATGCGGTAATATTCTTCATTGTTATCGTAGTAATTTCTGGTATTCAGTTGAAAGTGACAGGTAGTAAGGAGGAGCAGTTATGATGAAAAAAAGAGATGTTGGAAAACAAGTAAACTGGCTCGTTACAATACTGTTGATTATCGGATGTGTAACCATCTTTTTCCCATTGTACATGACAGTAGTCATAGCATTTAAGAAACCGTCAGAAATGACCAATGATGTAGCCGGCGCTTTGGCGCTGCCGAAGAGCTGGAGTTTTGAGAACTTCAGAGAAGCTATGGAGGTTACAGATTTCTGGAATTCGCTGGGAAACAGTTTACTGATTACAGTTGTTACCGTTGTTTTATCTGTTCTGGTATGCGGTATCGCAGCTTATGCGATCGGCCGCAGTATGCTGGAAAGCAAAAAATTTAAATGGATTTATTTCTACATTGTAAGTGGTATGTTTGTACCGTTCGCTATTTTGATGATGCCGTTAGTTAAAGAAACTGCACAGCTTGGTATCGCAAACAGAGGCGGCGTAATCCTGTTGTATCTTGTATTTTTCATGCCGTTAAATATAATGTTATATACAGGATATTTGAAAAATATTCCGATTGCGCTGGAAGAAGCGGCGAAGGTAGATGGCGCCTCCACATGGAGAACCTACTGGTCTGTGATCTTCCCGGTTATGAAACCGATGCATGCGACGGTTGCCGTTTTAACTGCAATGTCTGTATGGAATGATGTTATGACACCGCTTGTTATTATGTCCGGTACTGGAAAGAACACCTTGCCATTGGCACAGTTGAATTTCCAGACACAGTTCGGAACAAACTACAACCTGTCATTCGCATCTTATCTGTTAGCGTTGCTGCCGATTTTGATCTTCTACATTGTTTGCCAGAAGCAGATCTTAAATGGCGTTACAAATGGAGCGGTTAAATAAATAAAGGCGGGGAATGGCCTATGGATTTAAAAGAACGTTATATCCAGTTGTATGGGGATAATGAAATTACCCGATACAGGTGGGATCAGCTTACAGAGATTATTGCGAAAGCAAAAAAATCAAGAAGTAAAGATTTGAAAGAACAGGACCAGGCAGGCAATGCCTGGTACCTTTCTGAAAAAATGGCAGGCATGATGCTTTATGTGGATCGTTTTTCTAAAGATCTCTTTGCTTTTGAGGAGAAAATCGATTATTTAAGTGAGTTGGGGATTACCTATGTACATTTCATGCCGCTGTTGAAATCACGTCCGGGAAATAATGACGGCGGTTATGCTGTCTCAGATTATCTGGAAGTGGATGATAAATACGGTACCATGAAGCAGTTGGAAAAAGTTGTTAAGAAACTGAAGGCAAAAGGTATCCGTACCTGTATTGATTTTGTTTTGAATCACACAGCGAAAGAGCATGTCTGGGTACAGGAAATGAAGAATGGAAATGCAGACTATGACGACATGTACTACATGTTTGATGATGACAGCATTCCAAATGAATACGAGAAAACGATGACAGAGATTTTCCCAGGTGTTGCACCGGGCAATTTTACCTATTATCCGGATCTTGGAAAATATGTTATGACTCGTTTTTATGAATTTCAGTGGGATTTGAACTATAAAAACCCACAGGTATTCAATAAGATTACAGAGGTAATGCTGACGTTGGCAAATAAGGGCGTGGATATTTTTCGCCTGGATGCGATCCCTTATATGTGGAAGGAGCTTGGTACCCGGTGTATGAATCATCCGGTAGTACATACTTTGCTCCGTATGCTGCAGGAGATCGTGAGGGAGGTATGCCCAAGTGTGATCTTCTTGGGAGAAGCGATCGTAGAACCTTTTGAGATCGTGAAGTATTTCGGCACTCCTGAGGAGAAGGAATGCAACGTTATGTACAATGCATCTTTGATGGTTTTGCTTTGGAGTTCTCTGGCTACCAGAGATGTGCGCCTGATGTGCAGATCCATGTCAAAGGATTACGGGGTACCGGCTGATGGCGTATGGATCAATTATGCCCGCTGTCATGATGACATCGGCTGGGGCTTTGAGACCGATATTCTGCGCGAGCTTGGTCTGGATCCGGAAGCGCACAAGCAGTTTATGATCCAGTACATGCAGGGACGCTTTCCGGGAAGCTTTTCTACCGGAGAGCTGTATGAGTTTAATCCGGTAACGCTGGATGCGAGAAACAGCGGTACGCTGGCGTCTATGTGCGGGTTGGAGCAGGCATTAAAAGAAAAGCATGTTTACAAAATCGAGCTGGCTATTAAGAGAATCCTGCTGCTTCATTCGGTTATTATTTCTTATGCGGGAATACCGATGATCTACAGCGGAGATGAGATCGGTCAGTTGAATGACTGGACCTATAAGGATGATAAGGAGCTTTGCGGAGATTCCCGCTGGCTGCACCGCGGGAAGATGAACTGGGATGACGCTGAATATCGTCATGATCATTTTCACGTACAGGGCAGGATCTTTGAGGGGATTCAGAAGATGCTCCGTATCAGAAAAGAGTGTCCGCACTTTCGCTCTGATCTGAAATCCATTCCGGTGGATACGCAGAACAATGCGGTATTTGGCTACCATCGGGAGAATAAGATGATGGTACTGGCAAACTTCTCAGAACATGAGCAGTGGGTGGATGCCAATACATTCAGTTGGTTTGGGCTGCCGGGAGAGATGGCGGATCTTCTCACAGGACGTCCGATACGTTCTTATGATAATCGTATTCTGTTGGGACCATATGAGTATTTATGGCTGGTATAGGGAAGCGGTTTGTCCGGTTATATGAAAAAGAAAAATGTTTTCGGAGAAATTCAAATAATATGATAGTGATATATAATTTGTCAAATAACAAATGTGTAAAAAATACTTAAAATGATATTAAAAAGAAAGAAATATATAAAAATGTATGTATATATTGTAATATATTAATATTTATATAAGAAATAAGACAAAATAAATATAATTTTTTGTTGACAATATTAAAATATAAATGATATAGTTAAATCATCAAATCAATTTGATAATTTAAAAATAAATTATGAGAGGTAGTATTAATGAAAAAAATAATGTGTTTAATAATATGTTGTTTAATTTGCTGTTCAACTATTAGTCCAACAGTTTTTGCAGCCGAAGCAGAGATACAAAATTCAGATGAAGTTTATATGACAGATTTTGATAATTTGGGGGAATTGTTTAGTGAACTTGAAAACGAAAAATTTGATGAATTACCCGATTCAGAGAAACAGATATTATTAAATATTAGCATTGAAGATGTTCTGAATACTGAAGAAGATTCTTCTGGTTCTCAGGAGGCGCAATTATCTTTACTAGATGAAATTCAACCATATGCTGTTTTACCACCGATTATTGCACTGTATAACGTAAAACCAAGTTCTGCATCTACTGGACGAATGACAGCCGTATCTCAGATAAGAGCATCGTCTGTTTGCCCAACATTATCAATGGTGGGTCTCATTTATGATCCTTCTGGAAAAGTAATTGATAGAGACATAAGTGTTGGCAGTAATACAAAATATGAGATAATTACTATGACAGAAAGCGGATTAAGCTCGGGGAAAAAATATAAGGCATATACACAGTTTCATGCAGTTTTTCCAAGTGGCTATAACCCATCAATGGCAACTGATACAAAATCATCCAGTGTTACAATAAAATAGGTTTTGATAGAAAGGAATACGATGAAAAAGGGGATAATAGCGGTTATTATAATTGTTGTAATAATTATCATTGCTGCATTGATTTTACATAGCAGGGTAGGGTTTATGATTTCTTGGGGTCAAATTTTACAAGTATAGATGTAAATATAAAAAGAAATACTTAATATTTTGCAGTTGCGTTGATAAAAAACGAGAAAGAAATTCTTAGTAATAGATTCCTTTCTCGTTTTTTATGTTCTGTTCAAATTTATGTTACGTAAGGAGGATATTTTTTTAAATCAGATTGAAACTCATTTGGTTCGGCAATTCAAATATTGTGAAAAGGATATTTTCGGAATATAATAGCAACAGGAAACGGGATTTTCAGGCTAAAGTGTTTTACTGGCTTGCTATACAGTTATGGAAAAAGGAGAGATATAACATGCCCTTCTTAATGATAAGAAATGATATTACAAAGGTTCCGGCGGACGCATTGGTAAATCCGGCAAACGAAGAGCTGCTGGAGGGGAGCGGTACAAGCCGTGGAATTTACCTTGCAGCAGGCGAAGCTCAGATGACGGAAGCCTGTGCGGATATCGGTCATTGTGATCTGGGTCATGCAGTGATTACACCGGGATTCGGATTGCCGGCGAGGTATGTGATTCATGCGGTGGGACCGGTCTGGATGGATGGAAGTCACGGAGAAGAGGAGTTATTATACAGCGCTTATCAATCATCCATGGAATTGGCTTTGTCATATGATTTGGAATCGATTGCATTTCCCTTGCTTTCAGCGGGAAATTACGGATATCCAAAAGACCAGGCTATGAAGGTGGCGATTCGGGCAATCAGCGACTTTTTACTGGAACATGATATGATGATCTATCTTGTATTGTATGATAGCCGTGCGGTTAAGATCAGTAAAAAGCTGTTTGCTTCTGTAGAAGAATATATTGATGATCATTACGTGGAAGAGAAGGATGAGGGGTTCCAGGGCGATAACAGGCAATCCAGATTTGATGAACAGGCGGCTATGCCGCAGTTTGATGGACAGGATTCAGTGCCGCGTATGTCACAGCCACAGTTTAGCGGGCAGGCGACTATGCCGCAGCGGTTATCGTCACAGTCTGCTGCGCCTGAAAAAAGTGAGAAGGATAAAAAGAGGAGGCTGTTTTCCAGGCGGGAAAAACGAACTTTGAAAAACCTGATGGAACATCTGGATGAAACTTTTTCCCAGATGCTTCTCCGACTCATTGATGAAAGGGGATTGAAAGATTCTGCCGTATATAAAAAGGCAAATATAGACCGGAGACATTTTTCCAAAATCAGAAATGATATCAATTATGCGCCAAATAAGAAAACGGTTTTGGCTTTTGCCATTGCCTTGGAACTTTCTCTGGATGAGACAAAGGATTTGCTGATGCGGGCGGGCTTTGCTTTCTCAAGCAGCTCCAAATTCGACGTCATTATTTGTTTTTTTATTGAAAATGGTAAATATGACATTTTTGAGATTAATGAGGTGTTATTTGCGTACGAGCAGCCATTATTAGGCGAGTAGCATGATCGCTTGCCGTATTATATCTGAGCAGCATATGCTGCGGTATTCCAAGGGATATTCCCCTGATGTTAAAAATAAAAAAATGTCTCCTGACATGCGACCAATTCTGCAGTCTCATATTTTATACTATGATTACAGTCGAACAGGCGTTATAAGAGCTGCTTCGACATGCAGGTACAGGCGTTTGAAACAGCCTTACCATTTACTGATATTGGAACAATAGGCAGAAAGGCAGGTAATCATTATGAAAAAGGGATTAACAGAATTGGTTTTTATTTTAGACAGAAGCGGTTCCATGGGCGGACTGGAAAGCGATACCATCGGCGGATTTAACGGAATGCTGGAGAAGCAGAAAAAGCAGGATGGAGAGGCGAATGTAACTACGGTACTTTTTGATGACAAATATGAGCTGCTACATGACAGATTTCCCATTCAAGCAGTTAAACCGATGACGGAACAGGATTATTATGTTCGCGGCTGTACGGCTCTTTTGGATGCGGTGGGAAAGACCATTCAAAAAATAGCGCATGTGCAGGAATATCTTCCGGAGGACATGAAAGCAGAGAAGGTTATTTTTGTGATCACAACGGATGGGCTTGAAAATGCCAGCCGGGAGTATAGTTATGAGAAAATACACAGGATGATCGAAGAGCAGAAGGGCACCTTCGGATGGGAATTTTTGTTTCTGGGCGCTAATATGGATGCCGTATCAGAAGCGAAAAAGTTTGGGATTGGAGCTGACCGGTCTGTAACATTTCAGAATGACAGCGAAGGTATTGCCATAAATTATCGTGTGATGGAGGATACGATCAGCCTCATGCGGTCAGCGCCATGTATGTCTAAGATAGATGGAAGCTGGAAAAAGGAAATCGAAAAGGATTTCAAAAAAAGAGGTTTTGGGAAACAGCAAAAAAGTAAATCATAAATCAGATGTCAGAGAAGCGTCTCTTGTTTTTTCAGGGGCGCTTCTGTTTTTTTGGAAAAAATTGACAGAAGGCAGGTCGGAGAATATATAGAAAGCTTAATGAGAAAAAACTTGTTGCAATATACCCTATGGGGGTATATAATGTAGCTGCCGATATGAGACAGAAGAGTACATGACGGAAAAGAAGGCTGGCTGTTGCCGTGAGACAGAGAAACACATGACGGAAAAGAAGGATGGCTGTTGCCGTAAGACAGAGGAACACATGACGAAAAAGAAGGCTGACTATTGCCGTAAGATGGAGGAATGCATGATGGATGAGAAAAACTGCTGTTGTCATAAGACAAAGGAGCGGTCTGAGAAAGAATATAAGGATTTGATACATCGTCTCAACCGAATCGAAGGTCAGATTCGGGGTATCAAACGTATGGTGGAAGAGGATGCGTACTGTCCGGATATTCTGGTGCAGGTGGCAGCTGCCAATGCGGCGTTGAACAGTTTCAATAAAGTGCTGCTTGCCAATCATATCCGTACCTGTGTGGCAGATGATATTCGGGACGGACGGGATGAGGTAATTGATGAGCTGGTGGCAACATTGCAGAAGTTGATGAAATAACAGGAAGTGTTTTTTAAACATCATTGTACGATGAGAGAATATGATACAACTGTTTGGCGTAATTATATAGTGAAGTAATATTAAGATTGAAAAGAGGGATACTAATGGCTACAGTAATTGTTGTGATTATTATCGTTATTGCCGTTATATTTGCAATTCGCGGGTGTATGAAAGGGCACGGCGGATGCGGGGGAGACTGTGAACATTGCCACAAAAACAGCGGTCATAATAGCTGCAAAGGGAATGCATGTGATACCGAAAAAGGGCATAGATAAAAGGATAAGTATTCATATTTTGGCTTGAAATACAGGAAGAAAATAGAATTATTAATTTGGCAGTGAAATACATGCAGATATAGGAGGAAAAATGGAACAATATACAGTAACAGGTATGAGCTGTGCGGCTTGCAGCGCCCGTGTGGAAAAGGCTGTTTCGAAGGTGCAGGGGGTAACCTCCTGTTCTGTCAGCCTGCTGACCAATTCCATGGGCGTGGAGGGCACCGCTTCTGCGCAGGAGATTATTGCGGCGGTGGAAGCCGCCGGTTATGGCGCATCAAAAAAGGGCGCCGGAGAAAGCGCCTCTTCTTCCGGGACAGCGCTGACAGAGGATGCACTGACTGATAAAACAACGCCGATCATGATACGGCGTTTGTGGGCGTCCATAGGATTTTTGCTGGCGCTTATGTACTTTTCTATGGGACATATGATGTGGGGATGGCCTTTGCCAAAGTTCTTTGCAGATAATCATGTAGCTATGGGGCTGATACAGCTTCTTTTAACTATTGCAGTTATGGTTATTAACCAGAAGTTTTTTATCAGTGGTTTCAAAGGGTTGATTCACAGGGCTCCGAATATGGATACGCTGGTAGCTCTGGGAGCAGGCGCATCCTTTGGGTACAGTATATATGCGCTGTTTGCAATGACGGGAGCGCAGGTAAGCGGAGACATGGATGCTGTCATGGGATTTATGCATGAGTTTTACTTTGAGTCGGCGGCTATGATCTTAACGCTGATCACGATCGGTAAGACACTGGAGGCCAGATCTAAGGGAAAGACGACAGATGCATTAAAGAGTCTGATGAAGCTTGCTCCCAAAACGGCAGTTGTGATACAGAATGGAAAAGAAGTAGAGGTTTCTATTGATCAGGTAAAAAAGGGCGACATTTTTGTGGTTCGGCCAGGGGAAAATGTTCCGGTAGATGGTATCGTGCTGGAAGGTTCCAGTGCGGTTAATGAGGCAGCGCTGACAGGAGAGAGTATTCCTGTGGACAAAGAGCCTGGAGATGAAGTATCTGCGGCCACGGTAAATCAGTCCGGGTTCCTGAAATGTCAGGCGGACAGAGTGGGAGAGGATACTACGCTTTCTCAGATTATTCAGATGGTATCGGATGCGGCAGCGACAAAGGCGCCTATTGCCAAAATTGCAGATCGTGTTTCGGGAGTATTTGTGCCGACGGTTATTATTATTGCGGTTGTTACCATCGTGGTATGGCTGCTGGTAGGCCAGACCTTTGGCTTTGCGCTGGCAAGAGGTATTTCGGTATTGGTTATCAGTTGCCCATGTGCTTTGGGCCTTGCCACACCGGTGGCAATCATGGTAGGCAATGGCATGGGAGCCAGACATGGCATTATGTTTAAGACTGCGGTTTCGCTGGAAGAGGCAGGAAAGATGAGCATTGTTGCTTTGGACAAGACTGGTACGATAACCAGCGGAGAGCCTGCCGTGACAGACATTATCCCTGTGGGATCGATCAGTGAGAGTCAGCTTTTAGCCTATGCAGGAGCATTAGAACAAAAAAGTGAGCATCCTCTGGCAAAGGCAATCCTGAAGCGGGCAGAGGAAGCGAACATGAGTCTTGATGAAGTGGCCGAATTTCAGGCATTGCCGGGAAATGGACTGTCTGCCGTACTGGATGGAAGGAAACTGTTTGGCGGAAATCAGAAATATATTGGCGGCCAGGTGGATATTCCGAATCATGTATTGCAGCAGTCGGAAGCGCTGGCAGAAGCAGGAAAAACGCCGTTGTTTTTCGGTATGGATGCGCAGCTTATTGGTGTAATCGCTGTGGCGGATGTTATCAAGGAAGATGGTAAGCAGGCGGTGGATGAGCTCAAAGGTATGGGCATTCATGTAGTTATGTTAACCGGAGATAATGAACGTACGGCAAAGGCAATCGGCAGACAGGCAGGCGTGGACGAAGTCATCGCCGGAGTATTGCCGGATGGAAAAGAAAGCGTCATCCGGGCTCTCAAGAAGAAAGGCAAGGTTGCCATGGTAGGAGATGGCATCAACGATGCACCGGCTCTGACCAGAGCGGATATCGGCATTGCTATCGGAGCTGGTACGGATATTGCTATTGATGCGGCAGATGTGGTATTGATGAAGAGCAGGCTTCGGGATGTACCGGCGGCTATCCGTTTGAGCCGCCAGACCTTGAAAAATATCAAGGAAAATCTGTTCTGGGCATTTATTTATAATATTATAGGTATCCCATTAGCGGCTGGCGTGTGGATTCATTTAACTGGGTGGCAGTTAAATCCTATGTTTGGTGCGGCAGCCATGAGCTTATCCAGTGTTTGTGTTGTGACGAATGCGCTGCGCTTGAATTTGTTTAAGATGTATGATACAAAAAAGGATAAGAAGATTAAAGTAAAAGGAAAACAGGAGGATTCTAAAATGGAAAAAACAATGAAGATCGAAGGCATGATGTGCGGACACTGTGAGGCGAGAGTGAAAAAAGCGCTGGAAGCTCTGGAACAGGTAGACGAGGCAGTTGTAAGTCATGAGGCCGGCACAGCAGTGGTAACATTGAATGCAGATGTGGCAGATGATGTTCTGAAAAAAGCAGTGGAAGATCAGGATTATCAAGTACTGTCCATTGAGTAAGGGTGCGGAAATATATGATTTCGATTCTTCTATGCGAAGAAATTTGCCGTACTAATATACGGAACGGGAGATATATTAATTGTAGTTGATTTTTTGGAATCAGATTGGTAAACTAGATATATCAGAAACATGAATGGGGCTCTGTGATGTACAGCAGCCCCTTTTTGAGGGTTGGTAAGCTAAGAAAGAGGAATCATATATGGGTAGTGTGGATGTAAAGGATTTGACAACGGGATCTGTGGCGGGAAAGCTGTATCGTTTTGCCTTACCGATTATTTTTACGAATCTGTTGCAGGCGATTTATAATGTGGTAGATATGATCATTGTGGGGCGGTTTTTAGGATCTCCGGGTATGACGGCGGTAACTGTGGGCGGTCAGATTACAATGATCGTGTTTGTTATTATCAATGCATATTCCAATGCTGAATCAGTGTTGGTAGGTCAGTTGGTAGGAGCGGGAAATGAGAAGGAAATTCCTAAAGTAGTAAACAGCACATTGATATTTGCACTGATCATCGGCGCTATTTTGATGGTGGGAATTATCGGTCTGTCGAATCCTCTGCTGCATGGAATGAATGTTCCCGAGGAAGCTTTTGCCGGAACAAGGAGCTATCTGATCATATACATAGCAGGAACATTTTTTGTTTACATATATAATGTATTATATGGTTTGCTTCGAGGAATAGGGGAGTCCATGGCGCCAATGGTATTCGCCATTATTTCTACGATAGTTAACGTAGTGCTGGATATTTTATTTGTCGGGGTATTTCCTTTGGGCGCCGGCGGCGCTGCTTTGGCAACGATTCTATCGCAGGCATTGAGCATGATATTAATGATTTTGTTTGTCCGCAGAAAAGTAACGGTATTTCGATTTTCCAGAAAAGAGTTTCGGATTGTGAAAGAGCGTTTAGGGCAGTTGATTAAAGTAGGACTTCCGCAAATGTGTCAGTTTGTGCTGACCAATATTTCCTTTGTGCTGATCAGTGCGTTGATCAACAATTATGGTGTGGAGGCGTC
This sequence comes from uncultured Eubacterium sp., assembly GCA_964564095.1. Classification (GTDB taxonomy): domain Bacteria; phylum Bacillota; class Clostridia; order Lachnospirales; family Lachnospiraceae; genus Brotonthovivens. The sequence continues at coordinate 21,164 of CAZLZX010000020.1, forward strand.
GGCAGCAGCGGGAGCTTCCAATCGAATTTATAATTTTGTTATTTTGATAGGACAGGCAATGATGGCGGCTATTATTACACTGACAGCTCAGAATCTCCCGAATAAAAATTATAAGAGGATTCGCCAAGGTCTGGGATACGGTGTTTTGCTGACGACTATGATCGGCGTTATACTATGGATTTTCTGTCAGGTGTTTCCGGCACAGCTTTTGGGAGCATTTACTACGGAGCAGGCGGTTATTAATATCGGTGTTCCTTTTATGCGTATTCTGGTCTTTGCATTTTTACTGGAAAATATTATGTTCTGCTTCTTTGGCATATTGACAGGAGCAGGCTATACGCATATTACGATGATATGTGCATTATCTTCAGCATTTTTAGTCCGTTTTGCATTCTCCTATGTATTGAGTTTAAATACACCTTTAGGATTTAATGGAATCGCATTGGCTTATGTGCTGGCGCCATGCCTGGCGCTTTCGATTGCGGGACTTTATACTTTGTCCGGAAGGTGGAAACGGCCGAGGATCAGGACGTAGAGGGGAGAAAACACAATAAGAATACGGTAAAATTATGGCAGCGAAATTGTGAGCCGAATGGCGAAAACATAGTAAGAAAGATATAGAGTGTGTAGACAGTGTCTGCACACTCTGGTAAGAGCAGAGAATAAAAAATGGAAATGGTAAATATTAAATTTATCTGACGGATTGGGACAAGGAATATGGAAGTGAAATTATCAGAGTTGTTAGGGGAAACTACTGAATATGATAAAAAGCGTGAAGTAGAAATGCGAA
>CAZLZX010000021.1:0-21607 GCA_964564095.1 uncultured Eubacterium sp.
CTAATTTAAAAAGTAAGTACATTTATGTGGAGATTATAGACAGTTTGGTAAAAATGTTTTAAAATAAATTATAATTAGGTCGCATTTTGGTAAATGTGGTCATGTAGAATGGAGTGAAGAGGTTATGAAAAGAATATTTTCTATGATTCTGATATCTGTAATGATGTTTTCAATTGTTTTATCTTCAAACATTTCAGTTCAGGCGGCTGAATCAAGTATATCTCGTGTAATAAATGTTGTCTATGATGATTCCGGAAGTATGGCGAAAGATTTTGATGGATCGAGAGAACCATTGGATAGATGGTGTCAGGCAAAATATGCAATGGAAGTATTTGCGGCCATGCTGGGTTCAGATGATACCATGAATGTTTATGTAATGAGTGATTTTGATCGAAAGGGATACAATAAATCAGATGCAGATCCGAGAATCACATTATTTGGAAGTGATGGACAAGGTGTTAATGTGTCGAAAGTCCATGATATGGTAACGGAACTCGGAAATACTCCTTTTACATCCGTAAAGAAAGCATATTCTGATTTGATGAAAGAACAGGCAGATGAAAAATGGCTGGTAGTGTTGACAGATGGAGATTTTGAAAATATTGCCAAGTCCGAGGTAAAAAAATTTTTTTCATCTAAGGATGATTCCGTAAATGTCATGTTCTTCAGTATGGGCAAGTCTGCCAGCGGATCTGATGGAAGTATTGTACCGGATGAGTCGAAAAATATCTTTTATGAAGAGGCAAAAAGCAGTAATGATATTCTTTCAAAAATCACTGGTATTTCTACCCGGATTTTCAACAGCAATCGTTTGCCGGATGGAAATGTACAGAATGGAACGGCATCTTTTGATGTTCCTATGGGAGAGCTTACCATTTTTGCTCAGGGTCAGAATGTTTCCATTAAAGGTATTACATCTTCGAATGGAACGGAATATACTTCTGAAAGCGGCGCTGTGGAAGTAAAATATTCCGAAAAGGCAAGTACGGGTTCTGGTTATGATGATGCGATCGTGAATCGGGATCTGGTAGGTCAGATCATGACGATTCAGGGAGATTTCGATGCGGGCACATATGATCTGAATGTGACCGGGGCAGATACAGTGGAAGTTTTTTATAAACCCAATGTTGAGATTCGTGCATACTTATTTGATGAAAAGGGAGATCAGGTAGATGCAGCCGATATAAAGACAGGCGATTATACCATTCGATTTGGATTTGTCAAAGGAGGTACGGAAGATCCGGTAGAAACCTCCGAGCTTTTAGGAGATATTACATATAATGCACAGATCACAAATAATGACAATGTAATTTCCGATGTGGCTGATGGGGATATCATTAGCCTTGAGGAAGGTGCAGAAGGAACAGAAGGATCGCTTCATATAGATGTTACGGCTACCTTTTTGAAATATAATTCGGTAAGTACCAGTTTGGATCTTGGGGTATTTTCCGATAAGGATCTTTCCTTTTCAGAAACAGCCAGCCCTACGGCTGTAATTACTGGTATGGCAGCGGAGATGACATCAGATCCTATTTTAGTACAGATGACTATTAATGGAGTAACTCCTACAGAAGAACAATGGGAGGCTACTAATATTGAAGATTTTGCAATAATCATGGGAGAGGACGGCAGCGCCTTTACCTGTCAGTTGAAGAAAACGGATGTACCGGGAGAACTGCAGCTTTTTCCAAAAATGAATCCGATCACAGTAAGTCCCCAATCATATACTGGCGATTATGGTTACATGATCACTTATGAAGGAATGCAAGGGGCAGCCACCTGGAAAGGTTCTGGGACAGGAACTCTTCATGTAGATGATCAGCGTACCTTCTGGGAGCGTTGGAGCTGGGTAATTATTCGTTTGGCAATTTTAGCTGTAATTGTAATTATAATATTTGGCTATTTACCGCCGTTTAAAAAATATCTGCCGAAAAATCTACAGTCAAGTCCAAGGATTGACTGTGTGCCGAATAAAGTGGGTATTCGACCTGTAACAGCTAAGGGAAAAATGGAAAAAAGTGTTGCCAGTACATTGATTCCATATAAGGCACAGACAGCAACGATTCGGTTTGTTCCAAAGGGTGTTGGATTGCCGAAGCTGGCAGTGAAAGCAGCTGGCGGACGACGGATGTATGTGACCAATGCAGCGGCTTATGTAAAGAAAAAAAATGTAACGTTTGACGGAAGTCCGGTAGATGAAAATATGGTAAAAAATATGAGAATCGGTTCCGGATGTACGATTACTGTTGTAATGAAGACAGAAGGTGTTACATATAATTGTGTTCCATCACAGAAATAAAGAGTTATATTGATGGATGATACGATTTATGTTCTGCAGAAAAACTGCGGAGCATTCCGGAATTAATATATAATAGCAATGAGAAAATAAAATGTAACAAATGAAAAAGAAATAGATGCACATATTGAGGAGGAAATTATGATTGCACCAACATTGTTAGTAGGACTTGGAGGAACAGGTTCAAAGATTGTCTGCAAGGTATCAAAGCTTGTGACAAAAGAGCAGAGAGAACATCTTGGATTTGCAGTGTTTGATACGGATATCAATGAACTGCGTGATATTCAGAGGGAGAATCCGTTTATCAAGATCATACAGACATCCACGAAGCTGTCTGTGGGAGAGTATTTGAATATAGATACTCATGCCAGAGATAACTGGTTCCCGGTAAATGCTATTTTGAACAGTAAGACTTTGACTGAAGGAGCGGGGCAGGTAAGGGCTATTTCCCGTCTGGCCTTTGATACAGCTCTTCGGGCAGGCAAGATGGAACAGCTTCATGAAGGGATTCAGGATCTGTATAAGCTGGAAGAGGGACAGGGCGAACAGGCGCTGCGTGTTATTATTGTTAGTTCTCTTGCAGGCGGTACCGGATCCGGATTAATACTTCCGGTAGCACTTTATATTAAAAATTATCTGGCAACACATTTTCGTCAGAGTGCTAATATTACCCGTGGATTTTTCATTCTTCCAGAGGTATTTGATGAGGTTATTCCGGGACAGGCAGAGAGAAATAATTTAAGAAGCAATGCTTATGCTACGCTTCGTGAATTGGATGCATTTCTTATGAAAGGCGATAAGACTCTGCCGGAGTCTTATAAAGATACAGTAAAAATGGAGTTCCCGAGGGTGGGATCTGCCGGGTATGATGAGTATGAGGTACGGCCCTATGATTTCTGCTTTTTGTTTGATGCACAAAATGCAGAGGGAAGCAAGCTGAATTCCTTTAATCAGTATTTGGATCATGCGGCAAACTGCATTTATGCTCAGTCAATCGGCTCCATGAATAAGAGAAGTAATTCTTCAGAGGATAATACGATTCGCCGGCTCTGCGAGGAGGAAGGACGAAACCGTTATGCGGGAGCTGGTTCTTCTATGCTTATTTATCCGTTTGAGGATATTAAAGAGTACATAGCATTACAGTGGGCAAAAGAGTGCGTGTCCAAGCAGTGGCTTGTCTTTGATAATATGTATAAGGAGATGGTTCGCAGAGTAGCTTTGCAGCGTGCGCAGGGAATTTCAGCGGCAGATGTAGATGCAGTAAAAACTTATATCCAATCTGTGGAGTCCATGGCCAAAAATAAAGATCCTTTTGCAAGAGCCATCGTAAATTCCTGCTTTGTTTATAGCGAGGATGGATTGACCAGAGTTGGCGATAAATGGTCTGAGTATGTAGATGCTCTTGTTCAGAAAATTACGATTGATGAATCTGGTGGACAGCCTGATCTGGATGGGCAGCTTCAGCAGGTAAGAACAAGTATTGCATCTCTAGAGGGCGGCAAGGATTCCTGGGAAAACTTCCAGACTGCTTATGCAGAATTGGAAAAATATAAAGCGATGATCGTGCGCCGTAGTGAAGATTCTGCTAATACCATTGCTTATACTATGTTTAAAGCACCGGGCGAGGTAACCGGAGATAAGCTGGCTCATCGTCTGGAGACGTATTTGCGTAATAATGGAGACTTTGTTCATCCGAATGCAGTACGTTATTTCCTTTACAAGACATTGGAATTGTTAAAAGAGACTCTGGTAATGACAGAGGCCCAGAACCGAGATGCGGAAAGACTGTTTGACGGATTTTCAAAGGCACATTTTGATGATCCGAACACAGATGAGATCGAGGGCGTAGAGAGCCTTTCTGAGAGAAAGCTTTCTCTGATCAAGAAGCTGACAGGTAAGCTGACCAGTGAACAGGAAGATTTAAAATCTGCATACAATACATATCTGGTTAAAGCAAATGAATATAGAGTAAATAAGGTACTTGTACTGGTGTTAAAGGAAGGTATTGATTATGTAAAAGGTCTTTGTGATGCATTCCAGAGCTTTTTCGCTTCCTTTGATGCAAGAGTATCCACGATTGAGAAGAGAATCGCTGATATTTCTAAACGCTATGAGCATACAAAAGGAATGACAGCGCGTTATGTATGCGCTTCAACACAGTGTTTGCAGGAAATGAGCAAAAAAATGCCTTATACCGGTAGTACAATGAGTATTGACAGTGAGCTGGCAGAAAATATTTACAATCGGGTACGCAGATATTCTATGCTTTCCAGTAAACCTCAAAATGACAATTACTTTATTGAGATTTTTGAAGATGGTATTTTGGGTTATTTCAAGGATACATTGATGAAGATGTATGGTTCAGAAGTGGATATGGATATTATTCAGGCTTTAGAGGCGGAAGCTGAGTATGAGAAAGATGCTTTTGATACTACCGCAATAGATCAGTATGTAAAGGCTGCGATTCAGTCTACGAGAGCATTGTCTGTTCCGTTTATTGAGCGACCGTTGGGCGAGGAGCGGGATCCTATTTATGCCTGCGCTTTTAACCCGGTTATTGATCCGCATAATGATAGTCCAAGATCTGCCCTTGTCAGCAAAGAATTGAAAAATAATGGCGGTGTAGAGGACCCGGATGTAGGTAAAAATATGATTCTTTTCTATCAGTCCATTTATGGTCTTCGGGCAAATAATCTAAGTAAATTTGCTCCACCGGAGCATTCTCTGACATCTAATCGGAATGGCGGAGAATATTATAAAGCATATTTTGAACTGATTTCTCAGATTCATCCGGAAGCGCATAAAAGTCGTGCTATCACACCTCATATTGACCGCTGGTGGCATGTTGTAACTAAGATGCCGGATCTGGATGATGGAAATCAAAAAATGCAGGAAGAACAGATCTATTCGGCATTTTTCTGGGGTATGCTGGCTCGTTATGTAGAGCTTTGCGATGTGACTGTAGAACGCAAAGAGTATCGGTTAAAGATAGATCAATTGAAGATGCGGGATGGACTGGATACCCTGGTAGTATCTAATGGAACACCATGCGATCATCTTTATGAAGTTTTGGATTCTTTTGCTATTTATCCTGAACTGGTGGAAAAAACTTTGAATCGGGTGGAAGAGCTTGCCGTAGCAGATGTTGACGACAGTGTATTACCGGAGGACAGCTTCCTGCTTCGCCAGTTGAACCGGTTCTGGATCGAGGAATATCCTTTGGGTACGGATAACAGAGCGCGGAGTATTTTTGACCTTCCTCTGCTGATGAAGAGATCGTTGAAGTCAGAAGTCTATAATGAGGAGAGTCTGATTCATCTTTTGAGAACAGAAATTTCAGAAATTGGTAAATATCTGAAACGGATCACTTCGGCTAAGGAATATCCGGAAGAGATGGCGAAAATTTTAGATACACAGTTTGAACTTTTCCTTCAGGATATGGCGGAGGAGAATACACGCAGTAGAGATATTTATCATGATTATCTGTTCAGCCGTTCCTGCAGTATCATTGCAGCCGCTTATGCGGAGCTTGGTATGGGACGGAGAGAGCGTGAGATTCTTGATGTTGCAGATGAGCTAAAGAAACAGGATAGAGTAATTGCCAGATAAGATGGTATAGGAAGGAGTTTTATGTATTCTGTTCTTATTCAGAATAAAAAAACAATGGAATCCTTCGGACAGTTTCATCCGCTTTTTTCAGAAACTCTTGTAAAAGGAGATGTCGGCATTTGTCAATGGATGGAAGCCGGAACAACGGTGGAGGAGGCTTTACCGGAACTTTTGAACCTGGTGGAGGATAAGCAGGCCTGGAGAGCTATTATTGTACGGGTGCAGGATGAAGAAGATATGATGTTTCATCCAAGCGCCCGGCTGAATCCTTATGATTTTTATGAAAATGCAGATTGGAATGGGAAAATACAGGAAAATCCGGTTCCTCTTATCCGGCTGACTCATATGCTGGGAGGAGTACCGGTTCCGGAAGCCCGTTTTGAAGCAAAAATTATAAAAACAGATCGGATGAATCCAAAAGTGATTTATGAACCGGTGGTGGATAAGGAAGAAGAAAGGGCCCATGAAGAGCTTTCAAAAAAATATAAACTCAGGGCCAAAGCACCGGAAGAAATCCTGCTTATTACCCTGTGCGTTCGTCCGGAAATACGGGATGATTATTTGAAACATGTCTGGGAGAACCGGCGGGAACAGGAAAGCTCTGAGTTTTGGAAGAGAAATCAGTATCCCGGCAGTTGTCGTTTTATTTATTGCGAAGAAAAAGAAGAGGGAGAGGTACGGAAAACAGGAGATCTTTTTCACTTTTGGTCGGCTGTTCTCCTGCTGGCATCCAATAATCTGAATCCCAGTACATTACAGGCTTATAAGCTGCATCGTCTGGAAGTGGAATTTGACAAGGAAGAAATGGCAAGAATCATGCAGGAGTCTATTGACCGTGCGGATCGTGCGATTCGATTCATTGACGACAGCATAAAGAGGGAATTGGAGAGGAAACTGGAAGAAGGAAGTGAGATTCCAGATTATCGTTTGGATAGTCCGGTAGAGCTTCATATGCCGGAGAAGAAAAATTTTTATGTGAGTACAGCGGATTTCGGTCTGTTTTCCAATAATGAAAAAAGTGATATGGCCAAATGGAAGGAAAGAAAGCTTTTTTCAGACAGGGGGATTTCGGCGACACTGGTGCGGGCAGAGCGTGCATTGGATCAAAGTGCGGATCGTGTCAGAAGATTTTATGCGTATCCTTCTGAGGAGATCAAGCCGTTGAATGATTACTCGCGAATGGATTTTGAAGATGAGCTTAACGAACTTTTTGAAGATATTTTTGTTCAGAGAAGTGAGCTGCCTGGAAATGGAGACAGTGATAAAGAAAAACAGGCGGAACTGGACAAAAAGGTAAGGGACACGATTTTCCATCGGGTAACCGGCAAGCGGGCGTTGGGTCTGTTTGGTATAACAGCAATTTTAAGTGTTTGCTGTATGGTGCCGGCGCTGATCTTATTGCTGCAGGAAGATTGGGGATCTTTGCCTGGTATGCTGTTGGAGATTGGTATTTGTGTAGCAGTATTTGCCGGGATAGAATTGTTGATTTTGCTGGTTCGAAGAGGAGCTTTGCGGGCTGTGATTTCTGATTATAATCGATTTGTACACAGTATAGTGGTTCATATATCAGAAAATGCATCTACTTATTCCAAGTATATGTCCAGTATCGCTTCTTATATGAGAGGAAATTCTTACCTGAATCAGACGAGAAAGAAACTGTTTTTGAAGGATGAGGCAAGATATTATAAAGAGAATCATATTTTAGCGTTGAAAACATACAAAGAGGATGTGAAACGCTGGAGTGAAGCATTGTATTTACCAGTAAGTTTAAATACTTCTGCAGTGGATGAGAATTTGTATATTGATGTTCAGATTCCTCCTTATTCAAATCCTCTTTATACCTTTGAAAACGGGGAGAGTTATGTAATACCGGTAAATCATACCGGAGATACGGTAAAAGCGCCTTTTGGTTTTATCAGGCGTCTTACCATAACACGAGAGGAACTTTATGATGACGCAAGCTGATGTAAATAGGCTGATTTTTGTAGCTTTGACAATCATTGGATTATGCCTGCTGCAAAGACTTATAAATTGTAAAAGACAAAACCGAGGACGACAGGTCTTGATGCCTGTCGCAGCGGTTATTTATGATGTGATCGGAATTATATTTTTGCTGATTCATTATACGGATCTTCACAAACTAAACCAGTTTTTTAGTACGCTGGCAGGCTGTGATATTGTCATTTCCAATATTTTGCTTTTGGGAGCATATCTTATTATAAAGATTATTTGTCTCGGAGTGTTCAGTAATCTGTTTCGGGATAAAGAAAGGCTGCAGAGGTTTTCGGGTAGTTTTTATGAATATGATGAGGAAACCGGCAATTTCTTTCTTCAGGAAAAACAGAAGGATGTCCGCTATATTGCGAAAGGTTTTGCACTGTGCAGCATGTTTTTAACGATTGCGCTGCTTTCTATTTCATGGATCGGGGGAGAGAATAAGTGGACTTTTAATTATTTCTTCCCGGTGGCAGTCATGATCGTATTGTGGGAATTCTGGTATTACATCAATGGACTTACAAAAGAGGAATATATCAGCTCCATCGGTGGAAAATCGGCTAGTTTCCGCAGAGTCAGCAGTTTTTACAGGATCCGTGAAATTTATGAGAAAATGTTTCCGGGTCAGATGCTTTCTGCGCATACCGGCTGTGAGTATGCTGCCAGTGTGGGAACGACATCTCTTCTTCGAGACCTGGAATTGTCAGAGGATAAGACGGATCAGATCGTTGCCAGATATTTCAATACTTACGGAGAGAGAGAAAAGTTTGAAGCTGATTATGTGCAGGCCGCCAATCAGATGATGCATGGAAAAAGCATTATTTCCTTCAATCCTTTTTATCGGGATCAGGGAAAATATTTGGTGCTGCCCATGATAAGCACTTTGTTAAAAGGAAAGAAATGTATCGTGATCTGCGGACGTGGATCTATTACCCGTGATGTTCCGGACTGGCTGGCAGAACAGCTTCGAGAATATACCAGACTGCAGTCTATGTGGAGAGTTCGGGAACTGAATGGGGATGCTCCGGATTGTGAGATCGGCGTACTTGATTTTTCCTGTATTTATGATGTAAGTGTGTTAGAAGCAAATCGGGAGTTTTTTGCGGAGAGCGGATTTATACTTTTGTTAGAGCCTTCTTTGATGGTCAATACAGGTCAGATTGGCCTGACGCTTATTGCAGAGGAAGCAAATGGCGCGGGAAATCAGCCAATTTACTGTGTCTGTGACCGTTATACGGATGGACTTGTGGATACACTTTCCCATTTATTGAAAACCGAAATAACGGAAGTATTGGCAATGCCGGTGCCGCGTTGTACCTATACAGGCGTTTCATGGAATGCGGATGGCGATTATATGAGACAGCGTCTTTTCGATAAGCAGACCAGGTTTTTGGGAAATGGAATGGAGCTGGCAGCAGTTGCTGTGAAAAATCAAATTCCTGTTGTGACATGGTTTGGAGAGACAAAGGCGCCGGTAAAAGATATTAAGTGGCTGGCCGGACAGAATTTTGCTACGATCTGCCGTTATATGAATCTTCCTGTACAGCAGAAAAGTCTCTATGAGAAGGTTCGTTTTGTGCCAAATCTGTGGTGTACAACGTCGCAGAAACAGCAATTTGTTCTGGTAGAGGATGAATTCTGCAATATGTTCAGCATGATGAGGTCTTTCCTGTCCAGAAGTGAGGAGCAGGCCTTTGTAAATGTACTTTCCGAAAATTACTTACTGCGGGATTATATGCGTTGTAATCAGCATGTATTTCGTGCAAATCCTTATGCGGTTCCTTCTTTTGTACCGGACTATGCCCGCAGTGCAAGAAATGTTATGATGAAACTTTTGATCCTTATGGCAGTTCGGGAAGTGTCAGAGGATGAAATGAGAGATGAACTGGAGCTGGCCGGAGTCAGTGTCCGCGAACCGTATCAGGCTTTTTATGAGCTGGTGGATAAGTATGCATCTGTGCCTGCAGGACTTATAAAGATCAGGAATGTGATTGCAAATGAAGAAAGTACGTCTATGCATAAGACAAACCTTTTTCATATTCCGGAGGAAAATTTTATTCGGTATTTTTCGGATACCCTAAAAACTGCATATTATATTGTGGAGGATGAAAAGCGGGAAAGCGAATATATTGACGCAAAAATGTTCGGACATGTAACACAGACATTGCTTCCGGGACAATTTGTGACCTATGACGGAAAATATTATCAGGCTGTCCGTATCGATCCTGCTGTAGGAGTGATTTTGCAGAGGGCTTCTGATCATTACGATGGACGGAAGTATTACCGGCAGATTAGAAAGTATACACTTTCTAATCCTCGGGAGGAGGAAGCTGTTTATAATCGAAGCATTATGGACTTTGAGGTAACAGTATATCCGTATGATATTCAGGTAGAAACGCCGGGATATCTGGAACTGAAAGATGAGGGAGATTTGCGTACTGCAAAAGAAATCTTTTTCGGAGAGGAAATGGGGGATCTTTCCTATGACCGTCATTATATCCGAAAAAATGTGCTGCGTATTCGCCTTAAGGATACAGATATTCATGTCCGGTTTACTATGTGCGTACTTCTCAGTGAGTTGGTTCGTTCCCTATTTCCGAATGCATGGCATTATATTGCTGTGCTGGCAGAAGAGCCATCCGGTCTGGAAGGTATGTTGAATTATATGGTTTATGATTCAGAAGGAGAATTGGAAGATAATTCTATTTATATTGTGGAAGATTCTGATCTGGATCTGGGACTGCTGGATGCGATTAATCGAAATCTGGAGAAAATATTTGAACTGATGGCGGATTTCCTGGATTGGCATTTTGAGAAGATGCGGGAAGCTGCCTTTAAGGATCCCGTGGCGGATGAGATCGTCCTTCCGGAGGAAGTGGCTGATCAGAAAAGGCAGGGATTTATCTCCAGATTGGTAAAACGGTTTTTACGTCTCTTTGGAAAGAGCGATGAAGAAGAGAAAAAACGGAAACTAAAAGAGCCAAAGACAGAAGAGCCGGAGACAGAGGAATCAGAAACAGTAGAAGGATCTGAGGCAGAAGAATCTGAGACTGAGAAGCCGGGAGAGTCTGAGGCAGGAGAAACGGCAGAGGGATCTGAGATTGAGAAGCCGGAAGGATCTGAGGCAGGAGAAACGGCAGAGGGATCTGAGATTGAGAAGCCGGAAGGATCTGAGGCAGAAGAAACGGCGGAGGGATCTGAGATTGAGAAGCCGGAAGGGTCTGAGGCAGAAGAGGCGGAAACTGAGAAATCAGAAGAGTCTGAGGCAGAAGAGGCGGAAACTGAGAAATCAGAAGAGCCTGAGATAAAAGAATCTGAAACGGAAGTGTCAAAGGCAGAAGATATAAAAACGGAAACAGTAAGAATCGTGGAAACTGTTCCGGAGGAAGAGCAGATCATTGTTCATGAGGATGGAGAAGATCTGTTCGGACAGGATGGCGTACCGGATGATTTAGATATTCTGATGCCGATTGAGCCCACCAGATATCAGAAAGAATGTTTCTTGAAATTTGGGTTTGACGATATTGATGGAAGATTGACTTTAAAAGAAGTAAATTCTTATCTGACAATGCATGGCTGGGGTAATAATGACCTGACCAGGGCGAGAAAACGTCTTCGTTTGGAGACTGGACAACTGGATCTGAATGCGGAAAACACTTGTGATTTTTGTGGGATCCCACTCAGCGGCGTTAGTTATGATCGTCTGATCGATGGTAGGATCCGTTGCAATGATTGTTCTATGACGGCTATCAATCAGCTCAGTGAGTTCCAGGAGCTGTTCCGCCGATCTTTAAATATGATTGAAGATACTTATAATATTCAGATCAAGGTTGCCATTGCAGTGCGGACTACGGATGCAAAGACGATTGCAAAGCATGTGGGTATGGTATTCCAGCCATCGACCCAGTTTGCATCCCGTGTGCTCGGGTTTGCACAGAAAAAACAGGGCAAATATACGCTGATGATTGAAAATGGAAGTCCGAGATTGGCATCTATTGATACAATTACGCACGAACTGACTCATATCTGGCAGTATTTGAACTGGGATGATAAACAGATTTATCAGATATACCGTCAGAAGAAGAGACAGTGGACAAAGGTAGCCAGAGATATGGTATATGAAGGCATGGCTATGTGGTCTGCGATACAGATGCTTTATGTGATGGGAGAAACGCACTATGCCAGCCAGCAGGAAATGCTGACAGAATCCCGGACAGATATTTATGGTATCGGCTTCAGATTGTTCCGAAAGGCTTATGATCTGGAACGCAATGGAGAGATTCCTACAGTAACACCTTTCCACACCTTCCCGCCATTGGAGCCGGAAGAGGTCAGCGCTTTATTTAGGGGAATGGAGTAAAAACAGATGACTAAGATTGCTAGACTGTATGCATCAATTTATGAACAATTAAAAAAACTTCAGGATGAATTGGATGCTGCCACCCAATATGATGCTTCGCGGATACAGATGGATGAAGCACTTAGACAGCGTCGAATGGAAAATTTGAAGGAGCAGCTTCAGAAGATTGACGATTATATGGCAAAGGCGGAATATTTCCGCCTGTTGTCTGAAAAAAATCTGACCAGTAAAAACATTTTAACTATTACGCCCCGTGAATTGAATTTTACCCGTTTGAGAAACTGGGCTATGATGATGGATCCGACACAGACGGATGATCCATATGCAAAGCGTATTTATGTGCAGTCTTGCTGTAATATCATGTTTCTGGAAAATAAAAAAGTAGAATTTGAGAATACACTAAGTGAACTGGAAAACAGGACGGACCATTTGCAGCAGGATGAGGAAAAAAAGGCTGCCATCGAAGCGGAAAAACTGAGATTGATAGAGAAATTCCGGTCAGTTTTGGGAGGAGAAGAGGTGTCAGAACTTGCTAATGCACTGGCGCTTCACGGTGCAGCCGAGGAGAAACCGCCTGTGTTAAGAAGTATGGATTCACAGGAAGAGCTTACCATTAGTCTGGGAATTTGTGCAAGACCGCTCCCCGTTCCGGAAGATATCCGTTATATGGCCAGAAATGTGTTCGGAGAACATTATGAAGCAGGAAACAGCAGTATTTTTCTGCCTGTAGAATACCCTGCCGGAGAAGAACGTATTCTTTCCGTAGCCTGCGCTTCTTCTAAGGCAAAACGGCTTTATCCAGGTATTCAGAAATATTTGTTGAATATGCTTGCAAGTCAGAAGATAGGAGAGAAAAAGGTATATATTCTGGATGGACTGCATTATAACAATTCTATATTAGGATTTTTACGTCCGTTGGAGGGAACACCTGTGATGGAGTCGATTCCCCGGTCTGCGGAGCAGATTTTGGATACATTAAAGCAGATCGTATCGGAATTTGCAGATATTGATGAAGAGATCGGTCTGGCAGATTCGGTATTAGAGTATAATGCTTCAGTAAAGGAAGGGGAACGGATCCCCCGAAAAGTAATCGTTCTGGTTGGATATCCAAGAGCGTTTTCCGCGGAGGCGAAAAACTATATACAGAGAATTTTGTTAAATCATGATCATTATGGTGTGACGCCAATTCTGATAGATACTCAATATGTCCCCAAAAAGGAAAGAGAGCAGGAAAATCTTCTTGCCGGGGATGATATGATTTGCATTACCATGCTGCCTCAGCGGGAAATGATCTCCATCGGTCAGGGAGCAAAACGTCATTTTAAATGGTATATGCAAAGAGAGGAATTGCCGGAGGGTTATGTAGATACCATACAAAAATATAAGGGAAAAAGCGGTATAAAAGGAACCGAGTATGTGAGACGGGTAGATATGGATGAAATGCCGGTATATGAACGCGGCAAGAAGAATGTCTGCGTTCCCTATGGTGTGGATGGAAAGGACCAGGTTCACAGCATTTCCTTTGAAAATGAAAATTTTGCATCCTATTTAATGGGCGCTTCCGGTTCCGGAAAATCTACGTTGCTCCATACGATCATTACCGGTATTTTGGGAAATTATCATCCGGATGATGTAGAGCTTTGGCTGGCGGATTTTAAAATGTCCGAGTTTGCTCAGTATATGGATCCGCTGCCGCCTCATGTGAAGTATATTCTTCTGGATGAATCCCGGGAGTTGGTCTATGATCTGATAGACAAGCTGACAGAAAAGATGATGGAACGTCAGCGGTTTTTTATGACACACCGGGATATGAAAAAGGTTGAAAATGTTCCGAAGGATATTTATATGCCTGTGATTTTTGTGATTCTGGATGAATTCTCGATTATGTCCCAGGCAGTGGAGCAGTCGGAAAGCTATAAATTGAAGCTGCAAAATATTTTGGCAAAGGGCCGGGCTCTGGGAATCAAATTTATTTTTGCCAGTCAGGAATTTACCAAGGGTGTGGCGGGACTTACATCCACGGCAAAAGAGCAGATACAGATGCGTTTGGCTATGAAAAATTCCTATAATGAAATTGATCAGACATTGGAGTTGTCCACAGCCACAAAAACGGATCAGGTGCGAAACTGGATGGATGCACTTCCTCCTCATGTGGTGCTGACAAAATACCGGGAAGCTGACAGAATGCTGGTAAAACGTCTGTCAGTAATGTATTTCGCAGGTAAAGGAAATGAAGCTTATGAGCCCCAGGCTCAATTGATCCGTAAAATAGCGGAGACCATGCAAGCGGTTGAAAGAGATGCTTATAGTGTAAATGATACGAATACATATGTAAGAAAAGAGCCGGTAATTGTAGATGGGAATCGTTATGATGGATTCTGCCTGCCGAAGTTATCGAAGGAATTTGATATTTATCGAAATACTCATAAGGAGGAACTATCAGCAGAGGATAAGCTCCTGGCTGTGGGAACACCAAGAAGGATGATGCGTTTCCTTCCGGTCGTTTTGTCTCAGGAGTCCAGAGAAAACATTCTGCTGCTGGCCAGAGCTGCGGAGCGGGCGCCTGCTGCGTCTGTGATTCTTTCGGCGGTCAGAGAGTTTGCAGCTCAGGGCGGAAATATTCAGATTTGGGCTTATGGGAAGGACAGGATCTATCGAACCTATAAGGACAGTCATTTTTCTGCCTATACCTGTGTGGAAGGAATTGATGCTGTATGTAATTCGATCCGCAGGACGAAAGAACAGATCGAAACAGGGAAAACAGGAAATGAGTTGATCATTCTTCTGGGAATTGATCAGATCTGCGGCGATTTTGAATTTTACAGATCAAAACCTACTGTTTTATCTGAGACATCATCTCCGGCAGTTATAACAATGGATCTTTCCGACAAAATGGCTGTTACGGAAGAGGAAAAGCAGGAAGTGCAGATGGTAATGGAAGAGTTTCACGCTTTTGAATCCATTGCAGAGAAAATCGAGGATGAATGTTTAGAAGCAGGCATGAGCATTGAAGAAATAGAAAAGGAAATAGAAAAGGCCCGGGAGAAGTTTCTGGAAGAGAGGAATGGAAAAGAGCTTGATTCAGGGAAGGAAGCCGTTGAAGCGGACAAGGATAATATTGCATCCACAGAGTCAGACGGAGCAGACATTGCTGAAATCCGGTCATACGAAGCGAACGGCACGGATAAGAATAACTTGGAATCGGTAGAAAAAGAAGTCTATGGTGCCTATAATGCTTCAGAGGATTTTAAGAGTATTGTGAGTCTGGGCAGCCGCCACGGTTACCATTTTATGATGGTTTTGGGAGATGTTTCGGATCTAAAACAGACAAAGCTGAATCTCAATCTGTTTCGTCATCGAATGGCATTTGCCATGTCGCCAGAGGATTCTCAGATGGTATTTGGAAGTACAAGGGCGGCTTCTGGTCTGCCGGAACACATTTGTCAATATACAAACCGGATGGAGAGCTTTTCATTCAGGCCTTTTATCCATTCGGGAATTGGTTGGAATGGATGGGATGTGGATGCGAACGGAACATCCTATAATACATATGAAATATAAAAGAAACTGTTTCCATAAAGTAAAATACATATAAAAAACAGTTTTTTGATACAGGTATAATGGAAAGGGATAAGGATATGGGACTTGCAGTAACGGAAGAATCTGTGGAAATCATGAACTCCACAGCGGCTGGAATCGAAGAAAATATGGAGGCCATTAAGCAGGCTATTGAAACTTTAAAAAGTTCCTATGAAGAAAATGCGGATGGTTTGGGTCCCCACTCTCAGGATATTCAGGCATTGATTGAAGAATTGGAATCGATTACAAATCAGGGAGATGTACCTGCTAAAAAGTTGATTTTGAAGCTGGTAAGGCTTTCTGCCGGTTATCAAAAAATGATTGATGAAAATCCTTACAAGGGAAGAAGCAGATAGTGACAATCTGTTTTCCCGAAGGGGAGGGATAGATCGTGATAAAGCGCAGCCAGATAAAACGGACACCTGAGCAGATTAGAGAAATTACCTGTCAGCGTTCTGATGCTGTGGCATTGGCATGGGAGCGAGAGAGGTCACTGATCCTTCAGGGAAAGGGAACCCGGAACTGGAATGAAAGACAACAGAGGGAAATTCTGGAAAGAGGAAGTGTCAGAGGGTTTGAAGGGCATCACATGATTTCTGTGCAGATTTCTGCGGAGCTTGCCGGAGACCCCGACAATATTCAGTTTCTTACATGGCGGGAACATCTGCAGGCACATCGTGCAAATTATTTTAATCCTACAAATGGATATTATGATCCTGCTACAGGGAAGATGCATTCTTTCCGAAAAGGAGTTCCCCATCAGCCGGCCCCGGTGGCTTTGAGCGTAATATCTCCGGTGCTTTTGGCGGCAATGAATAAGCTGCAGACTTCGGGAAAAAATGTTCCGGGAAATGAAACCGGCGCAGAGGAAAATACTAAAGGAAATACGGTTGGATCCGGAAAAAACAAGGTAAAGAATACAGGAGGATCTTCGGGTTCGCAGGGAGGAACGGGTATGATAAATGTAGATGAACAGAAATATGAGGATATGATCAGCGCACTTCAGAATTTTGCTTCTGCGATTGATGAGCGGGTAGGGAATATGATGGCTCTTACGCAAAACTGCAGCAGCATTATGGATGGAGATGAAGCAGTGGGAAAAGCCATAGAAAAAATGCGCGATGTGGAGAAGGCATACTT
The DNA here is from genome assembly GCA_964564095.1 of uncultured Eubacterium sp. GTDB lineage: Bacteria > Bacillota > Clostridia > Lachnospirales > Lachnospiraceae > Brotonthovivens. The sequence continues at coordinate 16,980 of CAZLZX010000021.1, forward strand.
AGAAGCGGCAAAAGAGGCATTGAGCATTGCACAGACTATGAGTCAGGAATTGCAAGAATATAGGGAGTTGAAAGCACAGGCGGCTTCTGACGATTAAATAAGTAGTCAAAAGCTTCAGGGTCCATTCAGAAAATATCAATGGGAGGATGGAACATGTCATTTGCGGAGGATAGGATACAGTACACAGATGTGATGGATTTGAATCCACCTGTGTCAAAGCAGCAAATAAAAGCATGGGAGAACAAATATGGACGGAAAATTCCGGAAGAATATGCAGATTTTCTGATGAAGTTTAACGGCGGAGAAATCTATGTGCCGGGAATAGTGCTGTTCGGAGTAGAACCGGTGGATGCATGGTGTTCTCTGACGGAACATAATTGTTCAGAGTTTCGAAAGGAACTGGATGAGGACTATCTGATCATTGGAAAGAAAAATTATGGAAATCCTATCTGTATTTATACTGGAGAGGAGCAGACGGAAGAGACCTGTATGATTGTTGAATGGGAATTAGAGACGCAGGAGCCCTTTCAGTATTGGAATTCATTAGAAGATCTATTCCAAGCGGAACGGGAAATATTTGTAGGACGGAAAAGCAGATGGAAAAGAAATCAAAACACAGACATGTAAATAAATGGATACTTGCATTAGTCTTAGCGGCGGTCGTGAGTCTTAGCGGATGCAGTCCGGTTAAAACGGTGCTGGGAGTCGGCAAGCTTTATAGCGACACAACAGCCGGCCTGATTCTGGTACTGCTTGACAGCGGCGAGTTGGAGACAATGGACGGAGAAGATCCGTCGAATCGGATTTTCATTGGACACCAGGAGCGGCCGGAGGATGATCCTGATCAGGAAGAGAATGATCAGAAGGATGATACTGGAGAAGATCCGTCAGACCAGGATAATACTTCTGATGATAGAAATACGGACGACAGTACCGATGACGAAAATACGGATAACAATGCCGATGACGGAAATGCGGACGACAGTACCGATGACGGAAGTGCGGACGACAGTACCGATGATGGAAATGCGGATGACAATGCCGATGACGGAAATGCGGACGATAGTACCGATGACAGTTCTTCTGATACAAAAGATTTCCGGAAGCCAGCAGTAAATTATTATGTATATAATACTCTTGATACAGAGAATCAGGGATATTATGATCAAATGTTGGAATGTATTGAGAATTTTGATGACGCTATCGTAATCGAAGGTGCAGATGAGGAAACGGTTAACCGGATCAGCACGGCTATACTGGCCGATCATGGCGAACTGTTTTGGTATGAAGGTGCGTATTCTTATTCGAAATTCAATGAAAACGGAGTGCCTGTAACTTCTTTTATGCCGGAATATACGGTAACTGAGGCTCAGAAGGATCTTTATGAACAGCAAATAGAAAATAAAGTAGATCAGTGGCTGTCTGGAATTTCCACAAAAGCTTCCGATTATGAGAAAGTAAAATATGTTTATGAAACCTTGGTCGATGAGGTAACTTATGATTTATCGGCAGAAAATAATCAGAATGTTTTAAGTACCTTTTTGAGTGAACGTACTGTCTGTGCCGGATTTTCGCACGGGGCACAGGTTATGCTGCAGGAGCTCGGAATATCCTGTACCTATTTAACTGGGTACGGTGGAGATGAACGTCATGCATGGAATATGGTATGTGTAGATGACATTTATTACTATATGGATGTGACATGGGGGAATCCCAGTTATTTGAATGCTGCCGGTACCGGAGAACCGGATTATATAGATTACAGCTATATGAATATGACATATGAAGAAATCTCGAAAGATCATACATGCGAAAACTTTTTTGCATTGCCTGAAACGACTGCTACAGAAGCAAATTATTTTGTTATGGAAGAGAAATATTTTGATTCGGATGATTTTTCCGAGGTAGGAGTGTTGATTAATCAGGCCAGCAAAGCCGGAGAGAATCTGCAGATCAAGTTTGCTACGGATGAACTATATGCGGAGGCGTTAAATGAACTGATTGTTCAGCAGGGAGTGTATCAATATTGTCCGGATTTGGGAGCGTATACTTACAGTTTCCGGGAGAATGCAAAAACATTATATTTTTTCTTCGATACGAGTGTATTATAACAGGCAGAATACGTTATCTATTGCCAGTAAATCAATAATATAATAAAAGGAATCTCTACAGGAGATTCCTTTTAATTTTGAAAGACAGAAGACTCTGATATGAGTCTTCTGTCTGTTTAAGGATGAACGCAGCCTCAAGGCTGCTGAAGAAAATTAGCACAATTGTTTTTTATAAGCCTTCGCCCATTTCAATGTATGATCTCATGAAATCAGATACTTCAGAGATTGCGGATCCCATCTTCCACTCAGCTAACTCTGTTCCGTGAGGAAGGTGATCAGCTACGTTGCTTGCATCAACGATGGTAGAAGGTGTATTTGTAATTTCAGGTACTTCTTCTCCATTGATCAGAGCATAAGCCTGCTGTACAGCGTAGTATCCCTGGAGAATAGACCAGTCATATGCGGAAGCATACATTTTACCATCTGCGATAGATTCAAAAGCAATTACATTACCGTCGATACCTACAACTAAAACACCGTCAGGGCTAACGTCGATATTATTTTCTTCTAATGCATTGCATGCACCTACTGCCATCAGGTCATTGCAGCAGAGAACAGCATCGATATCGCTATGTGCCTGAATGATATCTGCCATGGTTGTCTGTGCTGTATCCTGATCATAATCTGCACTCTGTGAATCTAATTCAACGATTCCGTCATATTCTGCAATAGCTCTTTCAAAACCAGCAGTTCTTTCCTGAGAAGAGCTTGCCGCATCGTTACCACGAAGGACTACTACATTTCCATTTCCGCCAAGCTTTTCAAATACCTGGCAAGCCAGTTCATATGCCATCTGTTCATGGTCAACACCGATGTAGTTTGGCATATATTCTTTTACATCATCGCCCCAGTCATTTGTAATCTCTGTATCTACCGTTACAAATGGGATTCCTGCATCATGTGCAGCTTCCACTGCCTGAGCTACGCCGTCAGAATCATTTGGTGTCAGAATCAGTGCATCGATACCGGAAGAAATCATGTTTTCACATTTTGTGATCTGTCCGTCTACATCGGATTCCGTAGCAGTATTATCTACTTTTACGGTAATACCCAGATCATTTCCTGCCAGCATAGCGCCGTATGCAATATCCTGGAAATGTGCGTTTGTTGCAGTTTTTACAACGATACCAATAGTAACATCAGAATCTGCAGTTTTGTTATCTGCATTTTCCTGCGGTGCGGATGTTTTTTCCTCTGTTGTTTCATTTCCGCATGCTGCCATGCTCAGCGCCATTGCTCCTACCAAAGTAAGAGCAGCCAATTTCGCAAATCTTTTTTTCATTAATTTTATCCTCCTAAAATGAAATTGTTTGGTCTTTGCCTTTGATGGAACAAGTATATCACTTAAAAATATTTCCACTTATTACATATTAGTGGCGTATGATTCATAAAACTGATTACTGTATTTTGTAGGCATATATTAAAGTTTACTGGCAGTTTATTAAAAGAATACTGAGCAGAATTACATTGGAATACCTGAAAAACACACACAGAATACAAATAAATGAAATAGAATGAGGAAAAATGTATCAGATTTGATTACAAAATATTAAAAAGATGGACAAGGCAAAACACCAACAGAGATTGCTCCGGGAACGAGGGTGTATGAGTTGGTGGAGGAACTAGCGAAGTATTTGTCAAACGAAGTGAAAAAACGTTTTGCAAATTAATTTGGAAAAGCATTCACATAGAAAAATCGAAGGAATTTCTTGAATGTCTGATAAGATAAGTCCCTTAACTGAAAGAATAAGCCAGACGCATAAGAAATTTGTGAGTTATTTCCTTATGCGTCTGGCTTAAATTCAGAGAAATCTTTTATTTATAAATAATTTTTACATATTTCTTTTTACCGCGACGAAGCACAAAATCCTCTTTATTTATATCATCCGGAGTATATGCTGTAGTAATATCCGTTACTTTCTCGCCATTTACGGATACACCACCCTGCTGTACCGCACGGCGTGCATCAGAACGGGACGGGCACAGTCCCCCTGCTACCAGTACGCCCATAATGTCGATCTTGCCGTCACGAAGATCTGCCTCAGTGATCTCTGCTGTCGGCATGTCTGCTGCATTTCCGCCTGTGAATAATGCGCGGGAGCTTTCCTGTGCTTTTGCAGCTTCTTCCTCTCCGTGCACCAGTTTGGTCAGTTCAAATGCAAGGATCTCTTTTGCAGTGTTAAGCTGGCTGCCTTCCCATTTATCCATTTCGTCAATTTGCTCCAATGGAAGGAAGGTAAGCATCCGCAGGCATTTTAATACATCGGCATCCGCTACATTTCTCCAATACTGGTAGAAGTCGAATGGAGATGTTTTTTCCGGATCAAGCCATACGGCTCCGGACTGCGTTTTACCCATTTTCTTTCCTTCTGAGTTCAGTAAAAGCGTGATGGTCATAGCACAGGCATTTTTTCCAAGCTTCCGGCGGATCAGCTCTGTACCACCCAACATGTTGGACCACTGATCATCCCCGCCAAACTGCATATTGCAGCCGTATCTGCGGAACAGCTCATAGAA
>CAZLZX010000022.1:0-21364 GCA_964564095.1 uncultured Eubacterium sp.
TCTCCGCTCCGCTGCGGTCGGCGCTAAACAGAAGTCCCCCGGACTTCCAGCGCCCCGGCACGCTCACTAAAGGATAAAGTAAGACCATCGAAAACCTTGATAAGGAATTCGATGGTTTTTTGTTTTAATGTTTTGGTTTGAGGAATTCGATGTTTTGTTCTGATATTTACTGCTTATAAAATCATTTTCTGCATAATTGCATGTCTGTTTTTAGGTCATATTATTCAGCACTTGCTTTTCATATTCAAAAGAGATTAGAAGATGAAAACGTGTTTCATAGTCATTTAAATCCAAATGACTGATTTCCAGCAGATGGTTAATTTTTCGTATTAGCGAATTGCGATGCATATTCAGTTTTTCTGCCGTTTTTGTTTGATTACATTCATTTTGTAAATAGGTATATAAAAGTTGGCAAAAATCGGTATGATTCTTTTGATCATATTCCCGAAGGATTAATAAGGATGGATGGCATAATTCCAGGTTTGAGTGGGTTTTTAATACCTGGAATATATAAGGAAGAATATGGTCATGGCAGGCATGAATGGCTCCTGGAATTGCAGCCCCATGTTGCACTGCAATTTTTGCCTGTGAAAAATAATCGGGTAAATCTGTCAGTTTTATAAATGTATTGCTGCTCCCTCCATAGTAACCGCTGCTTTGCATGATGGGATGTATAATTTCTAATGCCTTTTTATATGGCAGATTTTCTTCATTGATCATTACGACAATGCTGTTTTGATAATTAATGGCATACAAAGAATCCGTCTTCTGATTAATAAGTTTGGAAATATGTAGATTCATATTTAAATGGGTAGAGATGCATGATAAGATCAGCAGCCTTTTCTTACAGATTTTTTTCCATCCCATTGTATTTAATGCATTGATAAAGCGCTTCATATTTTGAAAATCGCCCTCTAATAGTTCTTTGAAAATTGCTTGTTTCCTCAGGATTTCATTTTGATCGGCATAGAGAGAAAACCAGTTGAGAATGGCCTCACAGGCAATATCAAACCAGTCTTTTTCTGCGTTTCCAAAAGAGTTATTTATGATGATTAAAGTAACATGTCCCATAAAGTCATTGTCCATATAGATATTATAGTTGTAGCTTTGAAAGGGAAATGGATCAGCAGGCACAAGATAAGGAGTTTTTAACCAAATCATATCCTGGTGGAGGTTATTATATTTTTCAATTATTTCTATACCGAAACTTCCGGTAGTCAGCATTTGATCCCATCGGCTATCTATAGTGCCAATGCCATAGTTTTCTGATGAGGCAAGGACCGTTTGGCTGGCATCTAATACCATTAAAGGGAAAGGCAAGACAGTTTGAAACAGGTTAAGAGCATCCTTGAGCAAACAGTTACTTGATATCATAGAGGTTAATTGATGAAACCAGACCTGGTTTTTTTCAAAGTAAGCTAGTATTTTGTTAAAAACGAGATTGATATCTGTGGTATTTAAAAGAATATAATTTTCTCCATGCAGACACACAATAAAATCCGTTTTATCGTTGAAAAACAGATTACTTTTTTCTATATATAAGATATGGTCTTGTCTTTCTGCATTTGGAGAAAATAACCGAATGTTTTCAATAGTTCTTTTTTCTTCTGTTTTGATACGGATTACTGGTTGGAAAGATTTTAAGATTTCCAGGAACATCCACAGGCTGAATTTCATTTTAAAATATTTCCTTTCTCGATAGGAGGGGATTATAAATTTTCAAAATCGAACATTATGTTCATTATAATACATGATTGTATTAAAAAACGCAACAACTTGCAACTTATATGTGAAAGGTATAATTGTTAATATAATATTAATAAAATTTGCAGAAAAGAAGGAGGTTGGAATGAATTTGAAGGTAATGGGTGTTACTGCAGGAAGAAAAAATAGTAATTCGGAAATTTTATTAAAAGAAGCACTTCTTGCCTGTCAGGAACTTGGAGCAAAAGTATCCATGATCAATCTAAAAGATTTTGAAATCATTGATTGTAATGGATGCACATCTTGTACCATTGGTATGTCTATGGGAAAATATACAGGATGTTCTTTGGATGATGCAGATGACAAAAAGCAGATTATGGAAGTATTGCTGGATCAGGATGCAGTTATTTTTTCTGCACCTACATATGATTTAATGCCGTCATCTTTGTTTTTGAAATTCATGCATCGTAATTTGGCGTACGAGTCTGCATTTTTACAAAAGATTGGAGCGATTGCCCCAAAGGATCGTGTGGGAGCGTTGATTGCAGTGGGAGGATCGACCAGATCATGGCAATCTATGGCGCTGGAATGTATGCAGGCCACCACTTTTACAAATAGTTTTAAAATTGTGGATATGTACATGGCAACACAGGTTCCTGCTCCGGCACAGGTTCTTTTATATGAAGAGAAGGTGACTCGTGCCCGTGAGATTGGAGAAAATATAATGAAGGCTTTGAATACCAGGCCGGAGGAGCGAAAGTGGTTAGGGGATCCGGATTATGGCTGGTGCCCAAATTGTCATAGCAATTCCTTATGTTTAGGAGAGCCGCAATGGAAGGGACTTCAATATCCCATTGAGTGTACTGTGTGTGGTGCCGGGGGAGATTTGGAGAGAACGCCGGAAGGAAAATGGAAATTTGTTATCGCACCGAATGGCTTGGAGCGGGATCGGACTACAGAGGAAGGCAGGGGTGTGCACTGTGATGAGATTGCTGAAACACAGGGAGGCTTTTTTCTGGATCCGGAGAAACGAAAAACAGTAGGAGAACGCCTTGAAAAGTATAAAAAAATACAGTTTCCAGGCATAGAGAGGTAGAAGGAGAAGTTAGGTATGGAAAAAAATAAAGTAAAGGGCTATGGTTCAAGAGGTTGGGTTTTGATTATTTGGATTGCTACAGCATTTCTTGCTTATATGGCGATCGGTAACTATCCGCTGAATATTTTGTCGGATCTGTATGGCGGTCAGCAGACATTATCTACGATCTATACGGTGGCATCTGTCATAGGTATTGTTATTCAGTTGATAGCATCCAGCTTTATAGGAAAACTGAAAAGTGTTAAAAAACTTGGCTGCATTATGGGAGTATTATCCATTTTGGCTTTGCTTGGCATTATGTTGATACCGGGATATATTCCAGGAACTATGCAGATAATATGGAGAGTAGTATATGGTCTTGGAACAGTATTATCTTTAATGTACGGAACATTTTCTCTTTCGATTCTTGTGGGACAGTGGTTCCCAACCAGGAAAGGTTCTGTAATGGGTATAGCAACTTTTGCATTTCCGATTGGTAATGGTGTGCTCGGAGCTTTCGCTGCGGTAGCGTTCAAGGGCGGTACACCTCACATTGTGCAGGCGTTTTTACCGTTCCTGATCATTTTTATTGTAGGATTAGTGATTGGTATCATCTTCGTTCCGGATTATCCGGAGCAGGCAGGTGCTTATCGTGATAATAATGTAAATATGACTCCTGAGATGGCAAAAGCTATGATGGAAGAGGAAATTGAAAATAAAAAGACGACGGTGTGGAAGCTGAATCATACATTGACAACGAGAGACTTCTGGTTTATTACCTTACCGGCAGGTGCGTTGCTGATGTTTTCTGTAGGTACTATGACACAGACGAATGCAATTCTTGGCGCTATGGGCAGCGGTCTTGATAAATTCGGCGGTTTTGCTGGTGTTATGGCCATGATCATGGTCTTTGGCCTGATTGGAAGTTTTGCATTGGGATTACTGGATCAGAAGTTGGGAACAAAGAAAGCAATGATCATTGCTTGTGCGATCATGCTGGTTGCAGGTATTTTAGGTGCTGTTTCTAGCCCAGAGAGAGTCGGTTGTTTGGTAGCAGCTCTCGTATGCCTGGCATTATTTATGGGTGCATCTTCTAACTTTACCGTGTCTTTAGCAGCACAGTATTGGCGCCGTGAAGATTTTGGTACTGTATTTGCAGCAGTTAATCCGATTGCAAACCTTCTTTCTGCATTCGGACCGATGATAATCGCTATTGTAATGATCGGATTTGGCTATAACATGATTTTTGTAATAACTGCTATCATGGGTGTAATTTCTATTGTATTAATGTTGCTGTTTAGCTCAAAACATGTAAAAGCAAAAGATGATAAGTATCGTAAGGCAGTAGGAAAGTCATTAGATGATGCGTTGGTTGGAAGAAAATAATATACGCTAGTTTGAAAGAAAATAATATTTGTGAAATTGACCAATGTTCTGTTTTGAGCAGCGCATTGGTCAATTTTTTTCTGCCAGTTGTATTCATCGTAATATTCTGTTAAAGTATTTAAAGACAGGCAGGAATTGCCGTTAAGCGTGACCGCTGCCTGTAATATTAAAAGAGAACAGCGATTTGCATATATTACGCAGATAAAAGATTTTGTGAGGTGGAAGTACAGTGAAAACAATAGCGGCAAATAATTGGAGCGTTTTGAATAACATTATATATAAGATTTACACGACAAAAGACGCTGCGGCAATGCGCAGGAATTTTCTGGAACAGATGAAAATGGTATTGGATTTTGACTGTGCGGAATTTTATCTGACAGAGTTGGAGGACAGCAGCCATTTTTTAGAACCGGTAAAATATAATTGTGATATTGATGGGGCGGGTATGTTTCATGAAATGCTGAAAAAAAGTTCCCTGACTTTTTTGGGGAAAAGTATCGTTTTCAGAGAAACGGATATTATGCCATCAGAAATCAGAATCAAATCTTCTTATTATAAGGAATATTATGTGATAAATAATCTGCAGTATGCACTCCATCTTTTATTGGGAGATGGAACGGACTGTGTAGGGCTGGTTACTCTGTACCGTACCATCGGAAAGGAAAATTTTGATTCGGACGATATGTTTGTGCTGGATCTGATGAAAGAGCATTTGCTGTTTAGGCTTTCGGAAGAAAGAAAGAATAGAGAAACACTTCAGGAAAAGATGACTGTTACAGAGGCGACGGCGCAATATCATCTCACGAAAAGAGAGAGTATGATCCTGCGGATGCTGATGAAAGGAAAGGATAATAATGAGATCAGCGAAGAGCTGGAGATCAGTGTAAATACTTTGAAGAAACATATTTTAAATATTTATCGAAAACTGAGTATTAATAATCGGGTTCAGTTGTTTAAAATGATAAAAGAAAAAGAATAGATTAGATAACTGATTTGCTAACTACATAAAAAGAGAGTGGAACGTATTTGAAATCAAATGACGCTGCCACTCTTTTTGCATTTGTAGTGGTAAAGCATTATAAAATATGTATTTTTTGATAACGACATCAGGTTTGCTTATGAAACATATGTAGAATCTAGGAATGTTTTAAAATGGCTTTCAGAAGCTCTGCCGGGGAAGAAACGATAACAGAGGCGCCATGTTCCTGTAAGAAGGATGTATCCTTAAATCCCCAGTTTACGGATATGCAGGGAACGCCGGCATTCTTTGCAGTCTCAATATCTACTTCTGAATCTCCGATGTAAATACAGTTTTCCGGGCTGGAATGGAGCTCCTTCATTGCCTGAAATACAGTGTCTGGCGCCGGTTTTTTTGCCACGGATGCTGATTCGCCAATTGCGACTGGAATGTAGTCGGAAAAGAAGGTCTGGTTTAAGCCTTTTACCGCGGCACCAAATTTATTTGAGACAATAGCCAGTTTATAATGCTTTTCTTTTAGTTCAGAGAGCAGATCGTAAATTCCTTCAAAGGGTTTGGTCTGATCCAGCATATGTTCTTTATAGTAAGCCGGGAAAGCCGCCATACATTCTTCGTATTGCGGATGGCTGCGGCCCCCGGGAAGGGCTCGTTCCATCAATACATAGATTCCGTTTCCTACCATGTTTCGCACTTCTTCGCGGGTATGGATATGACAGTGATATTTATTCATACAGAAGTTGACGCTGGCGGTTAAGTCATCCAGAGTATCCAACAGTGTGCCGTCCAGGTCAAAAATAATGGTGTCGATTGTGTGATCTTTCATTTCAGAGCACCTCCCATGAAATATCTTTTTGTAAATAAACGAGTGATAATAAACGTGATTTGAGCGAGACCCGCATAGGGTTCAACATAGCATATCAGGTTCAACATATCATATCAAATAGTAATCATAGCATAATCATAAGAATTTGAACACTGTTTTGATGAAAGTGGTAAATCTTTTGAAATTCATCGTAAATCATGTTATATTGCTTTATAGATTTGCAAAGGAGGCATGTATATGAAACTGGGAATCGTGATGGAGGGCGGGGCCAGCCGCACCATTTTTTCCTGTGGAGTGACAGATGTTTTTTTAGATGAAAATATAATGCCTGATTATTTGATCGGAGTTTCGGCAGGAATTGCCTATGGCGTGTCTTATGTTTCCGGTCAGCGGGGAAGAAATGCCCAATTTACAAGAGAATATATGCATGATCGACGATACATGGGGATACAGCATTGGCTGAATCCTCGAAAGCGCTGCTATTATAATTTGGATTTTGCCTTTGATAAAATGGCAAATGTGTTGATTCCCTATGATTATGACGCTCTGGCAAATTATCCGGGGCAGGTTGTGGCTGTTGTTACGAATATAGAGACAGGAGAACCGGAATATAAAGAGCTTCCGGCGTATGAGCGAAAATGGGAGACAACCATTGCCAGCTGTTCGCTGCCAGTGTTGTTCCCGCCGGTAAAGCTGGGAGATCATTATTATATGGATGGTGGGATTGCAGATTCCATTCCTTATAAGAAGGCCATGGAAGAGGGCTGTGATAAGATCATCGTTATTCTTACCAGAGAAAGAGCATATGAGATGGGAGAGGAAAAAGCGGCGAAACTTATTCATCTGGCTTGCAGGAAATATCCCAAGGTAGTAGAGCGGTTGAAAAACCGGGCGGAGGACTACAACAGGAACTGCCGGGAGATGTTTGAATTGGAGAAACAGGGAAAGCTTTTTGTGATTGCTCCCAGAGATACCTTCGGCGTGGGACGAACAGAGAGACGTTGGGAACAACTGGGGCGTCTTTATGAGGAGGGCGTTGAAGTGGCAAGAGAGCAGATGGAGGCATTAAAAATGTATCTTGGCTCTTAGTACAGACCTCTCCATAAGAGTTTTGTGAAAGAAGTAGAGGAATCGGAGGTTTAGCGTGGAAGCTCTAATGAGGAGACCGGAAGAGCTGACTGTAGGGAGAGATGACATGGAGATTTATTTGATACGACATGGATGTACTAAAGGAAATGCAGAATATCGCTACGTAGGGCGAACAGATGAGGAGTTGCTGGAGAATAGCAGACAGGAATTGCGCCGCAGGCAATGTGATATGAGACCGGTGGACTGTATATATACGAGTTATTTGAAACGCTGTGTGCAGACCGCCGAATTGCTGTTTCCGGATCAGGATTATTTGGTATGGATGGGCCTGGAAGAGATGGACTTTGGTATATTTGAATATAAAAATTATGCAGAGTTGAATGGAAATCCTGCGTATCAGAACTGGCTGGACAGCGGTGGAGCGCTTCCCTTTCCGGAGGGAGAAGGACAGCAGGCATTTCAAAGCAGGTGCAGGGAAGCATTCTCAGAGTGTTTGATACATGCTAAGGAGTGTAAATACAATAGGATCGCTTTCGTAGTACATGGCGGAACGATTATGTCCGTGATGGAAGGATTCTCTGCTGAGAAAAAGGGATTTTATGACTGGCAGGTATCGAATGGCTGCGGTTATCTGGTGGATTGGGACGAGGACATAAGCGAAATTCGTCTGCATGTGAGAGCGAAGATAGAACCGTAAGAATAGAGAATATGGGAAGCGAGATTATAAGAATCGAGATCGTAGGAAGTGTGATCGTGAGAATTGAGATTATTAAGGATAGAGAATATTGAAATCGAGATCATGAAATCCAGATCATGGTTGCATTTTAAAATCAGTTTTTATATAATGAAGAAACACAATTCATAAAACCGGAAATTATTTAAGACAGTAAGAAGTGAAGAAAGAAAAGCGTAAAAGCAACTTAAAAATGGAGAATTGAAGAGTTTATGATACAGGGGAAATTTTTTTCAGGGAATGATGACCTGACAGAAATCAGGAAAATACGCAAAGCAGTCTTTTGTGAGGAATTAGGAATAAAAGAAGAAATGGAAGAGGATGGTCAGGACGCTCTTTGTATGCATGTGTTGGCCTATGATAATGGAGTGCCGGTTGCTGTTGGACGGATCTTTTATGACGGATGGGAATTTATCATCAGTAAAGTGGCAGTATTAAAAGAGCATCGGCATAAAATGTATGGAGATTTTATCGTACGTATGTTGATCGATAAAGCCATGATGTCAGGCGCCATCGAAATAAAACTGGAGTCCCCGGAATCATGTACGGCATTTTTTAAAAGCATCGGATTTGAAGAAAAAAGTACGGCTGTAAATCAGCGGGGGCGGAATGCAGAAGATTCGGAGCATATACAAAAATCAGAAAACGCAGAGCATAGAGGCAGCGCAGATGAGGCGAATATCGAAATGGTATTAAATATTGCTAATATACATAAGTGCTGCGATTGCAATCATTAGGAGAATTGTCAGATGAAGATTGTGTTTTTAGATGTGAGATCTATTGGAGAGGACTGGGATATCGAGGAATTTCGTGAACTGGGAGAAGTGGTGCTGTATCCTTACAGCCGGGAAGAAGATATTCCGCAGCGTGTGGCGGACGCAGATATTGTCATTGTAAATAAGGCAGAGATGAATGAGCGGACCTTGGCAGGAGCGGATAAGTTAAAGCTGATCTGTGTTACCGCTACGGGAACCAACAATCTGGATAAGGAATATTTGGCGAAGAAACACATTGCCTGGAAAAATGTGGCGGGCTATTCGACAGAAAATGTGGCGCAGCATACATTTGCAATGCTGTTTTACTTATTGGAAAAATTACATTATTATGATACTTATGTAAAAACGGAAAAATATGTAAATGATGAAATGTTTACTCATTTTGCGGAACCGATCCATGAGCTGTGCGGGCTTACCTGGGGGATTATCGGAATGGGAGCGATCGGACAGCGTGTGGCATCATTGGCGGAAGCGTTTGGGTGCAGGGTAATCTACTATTCTACATCAGGGAAAAACCTTTCACAGAAATATCCAAATGTAACCTTTGATCAACTGCTGAAGCAGTCGGATATTGTGTCGGTTCATGCACCGCTGACAAGGGAAACGGAGCGGCTGATGAATGAGGAAGCATTTCAACAGATGAAATCATCCGCTATTTTTATCAATGTAGGGCGCGGCCCGATCGTTGATGAGCAGGCATTGGCAAATGCTCTGGAGTCGGGAGAGATTGCGGCGGCAGGTCTGGACGTGCTTGAAACGGAGCCGATGACGGAGGCTAATCCGTTGCGGCGGATCAAAGACAGCAGGAGGCTGCTCATTACACCGCATATTGCCTGGGCGAGTGTGGAAGCAAGAAAACGTCTGATGAAAATTGTTGCAGGACAGATCCGGGATTTTCTGGAAAATGAGTGTAAAAATCGGAAAATGTGAAAGATATTGCGGCATTAAAAAAATATACACAACAAAAAAATATGTAAGAATAGTCAAAAAATACAAAAATATAAAAATGTATACGAATTAGATACAGAATGAACTATCTGCATATATTCAATTGAGAAAAATAACTATATACTTTTGGGCAGTTGGTTCAGTTATATAAAATGGAGGAGAGATCATGGCAAATTTAAAACATACAGTACAGAGAAAAGCTTTTAGCGCTGCTATTGACATCGCTTTAAAACGCTTAAATAAAGACCGCCAGAAAGGCTTGCTTGAAATCGTTGATTTAGCTCAGAGATTTATGGGGGATAATTTCAAACCGGAATCCTATGAAGGTGCAAGAAATATCATTAAAAACCCAGATCATAAATGGATGAAATTTGTCAATAATATGTTAGATGAATTACATCCGAACGTAGCAAAAATGACCGCACTGAACCTTGGTTTTGAAGCTGCTTTTTACGGAACGACTCAGATTCGTAAAAATAGAGAGATTTATAACTGCAACATACCATGGTTAATCTTGATGGACCCTACCAGTGCATGTAATTTAAGATGTACGGGATGTTGGGCAGCAGAGTATGGATATAAATTAAATCTTACCTTTGAGGAGATGGATCGTATTGTCACACAGGCAAAAGAGCTTGGTGTATATTTCTACATGTTTACCGGCGGCGAGCCATTGGTAAGAAAAGCTGATATTATTAAGTTATGTGAGAAACATCGTGACTGTGCATTCCACAGCTTTACAAACGGTACTCTGATCGACGAGGAGTTCTGTAAAGTCGTTCAGAAGCTTGGAAACCTGTCCTTCTCATTGAGTCTGGAAGGCTTTGAAGAGGCAAATGACGGCCGTCGTGGAGAGGGTATTTTCCAGAAGGTTCTTCATGCGATGGATCTGATGAGAGAGTACGGCTTATTCTACGGAACAAGCGTATGTTACACAAGAAAAAATATGGAAACCGTATTGTCTGACGAATTCCTTGATCTGCTCATTGAGCATGGATGCCGTTATGCATGGTATTTCCACTATATGCCGGTAGGAAATGAAGCGGATGTTGAGCTGATGCCTACTATGGAGCAGCGTGAATATATCTATAAGAGACTTCGCGAGGTTCGTGCATTAGAGGGTGGTAAACCGATCTTCCTTATGGACTTCCAGAATGATGGAGAGTTCGTTGGCGGATGTATTGCAGGCGGAAGAAACTACTTCCATATCAATGCAAATGGCGATGCAGAGCCATGTGTATTTATACACTATTCAGGAGCAAATATTCGTGAGAATACGATTTTGGAATGCTTACAGCAGCCATTGTTCCAGGCATACAGAGACAATCAGCCGTTCAATGATAATATGCTTCGTCCTTGCCCAATGCTGGAGAATCCGGAAAAGCTGCAGCAGATGGTAAAAGAGACCGGCGCAAAATCTACAGATTTACAGTCTCCGGAGACAGCAGAGCATCTTTGCGGCAAATGTGTGGAGTATGCAGAAGAGTGGAAGCCTCATGCAGATAAGATCTGGGCAGAGCATCCATTTGTTAAAAAAGGGTATACAAACTATAAAAAACGCTAGGAGTAAAGCAGTTGAAGAACAAAAAATTATTGGCAAAGTTGATCTTTGTAATTGTTCTTCTTGCAATTATCGTATATACATTCCGGGATTCCGCAGGGCCTATCTTTCAGCAGCTGCGGGAGACATCCATCTGGATTCTTGTTGGTGTCTGTATGTCTTCGGTGGTATATCATCTGTTTGAGGGCTGGATTACATATTCCCTTGCGAAAAGGTATAATCCGGCTATAAAATATCGCAGGGCGGTAGGCTGTGCCTTTTACTGTTCCTTTTATCGTCTCGCTACTCTTGGTAGCGGAAGCGGAGTAGCAGCAGTATATTTTCTGGGAAAGTCCGGGGTAGAATACTCAAAGGGCACCGGATTGTATATGGTGCAATATGTTATGCATAAGGTCAGCATCGCACTTTTCAGTGGGGTGCTGTTTCTTATTAACTGGAGATTTATGGTCCAGAATTACAGCGGTTATGCCGTTTATTTGATTCTGGCATATGGTTTGACCGTAGTGATCGCCGTAGCTTTGATATTGCTGGCCGTATCTGCGAAATTTCATACAATTATTTTAAAATTACTGGGTTTGTTTAACAAATCAGGAAAATTGGATCAGGTAGTTTTAAAATTGCAGGAAAGTTGCAAGATCATGGAAGTTTCAACAGCAGAGCTGTTGAAAGAAAAGGGAACACTTTTGTCTGTCATTTTAAAAAACTTAATGAAATTTTGTTTCTGGTACGGCATACCGTTTATCGTATTGTATGGTACCGGTACAATTACGCTGTTGCAGTCATTGGCAGTGTCTTCGCTGTCTGTCATGACGGCGGCGGTTATTCCTACACCGGCGGGAATTGGAGCGCTGGAGCTGATCATGGCATCTCTGATTGGTCTTGTGCCGGGGGTAGATGAAGGCGGCGGCGGAGCGATTACGCTGATATACCGCTTTGCTACCTTTATCTTTCCGTTTTTTGTGGGAGCAGTGTACGTGCTTGTGACTCGGACCGGTAAGAAACAGATTATGGAGTCAGACAGAATGAATACGCCTGATCTTGATGATGATGGAGAGTAACAGGAAAATTTATTAACAGGCAGCAGGAATTGTATTAAGGGTTTACAAAGACTGACAAATGCGTTATACTAGGTGCATAATCTTCAGGGCGGGGTGCGATTCCCCACCGGCGGTAAAGCCCGCGAGCCTTTGGCGAATGCCAAAAGGTTGATTCGGTGATTCTGATATGATAATGATATTGGGAAATTCCGAAGCCGACAGTAAAGTCTGGATGGAAGAAGATCATGGCGTAATTGTGTTACCGATATATGATTTTATGGTCCCCCTGAGATTTTATCTCAGGGGATTTTTTATTGCTTTAAGGTGGATGAGATGGATAAAGAATATTATATGAAGCGCGCCATCGAGCTGGCAAAATGCGGCGAAGGATATACCTCTCCAAATCCAATGGTTGGATGCGTCATAGTGAAAGACGGAAAGATCATCAGTGAAGGATACCATGAAAAATATGGAGAATACCATGCGGAGAGAAATGCACTTTTAAAATGCGGAGAAGAGGCCAGGGGAGCGGAGGCTTATGTGACCTTGGAACCCTGTTGCCATTATGGAAAAACGCCACCTTGTACGGAAATCATTATAGAAAAAGGAATACGTAAGGTATATGTGGGAAGCATGGATACCAATCCGCTG
The DNA here is from genome assembly GCA_964564095.1 of uncultured Eubacterium sp. Lineage (GTDB taxonomy): Bacteria > Bacillota > Clostridia > Lachnospirales > Lachnospiraceae > Brotonthovivens. Next base: position 12,763 of record CAZLZX010000022.1, read on the forward strand.
GTTGGCGGAAAGGGTGTTCGTATCTTAAGAGAGCACGGCATCGAAGTGGAAACCGGGATACTGGAAGCGGAATGCCGCAGATTGAATGAAGTGTTTTTCCACTATATTGAAACCGGTATGCCGTATCTGGTCATGAAATATGCCATGACGCTGGATGGAAAGATTGCCTGTGCTACAGGGGACTCCAAATGGGTTACCGGCGAGGCCGCCAGAGCTCATGTACATACACTCAGAAAAAGATATAAGGGAATCATGGCAGGAATCGGGACGGTATTGGCGGACGATCCGCTGCTGAACTGCCGTATCGAGAATGGAGTAGATCCGGTAAGGATCATCTGCGATTCCTCTTTAAGAATTCCCATGGAGAGCCAGTTGGTACGAAGCGCAAAAGATATTCCTCTGATCATTGCCTGCCGGGAGAATCTGGTTTCAGATGAAAAGCGGAGAGATAAAATAAAAGCATTGGAGCAGGCCGGCGCCACGGTGTTGACGACAACCGGCGGCATAGGTGTAAATCTGAAGGATCTGTTAAAGCAGCTTGGCGAGCGAAAAATCGACAGTATTTTGCTGGAGGGCGGAGGGACATTAAACGCTTCGGCAATTGAGTCAGGGCTGGTCAATAAAGTATATGCATACATTGCAGGAAAAATGGTGGGCGGCATGGATGCCAGATCCCCGATTGAAGGAATGGGAATAGAAAAAATGAGGGATGCGATCTGCCTGAAGGATATGAAGATCGATATGCTGGATGGAGATTTTTGCATCAGCGGTTATGTTAAATAAAAATGTGCCGGATCAGATAGATGGACACATTTCTAACGTATAAAAGGAGATAATAATGTTTACTGGTCTGATTGAAGAGGTAGGAGAGATCCGAAACATAAAACAGGGAAGCAGATCCTGCATTTTGACGATCGGGTGTAAGGATGTGCTGGAAAACACAAAGATTGGAGACAGTATAGCGGTCAACGGAGTGTGCCTGACGGTTACAAGCATTGGCTCTGGCGAGTACACGGCAGACGTTATGTCAGAGACATTGCACAGAAGCAGTTTGGGACAGCTAAAGCCTGGCGCCCGGGTAAATCTAGAGCGGGCCATGGCAGCGGACGGCAGGTTCGGGGGCCATATCGTGTCCGGCCATATCGATGGCACCGGAACGGTGGAAGCTATCGCACAGGATGACAATGCGGTATGGTATACCATTGCGGCAGAGCCGGCGCTTCTTCGCTATATTGTAGAGAAGGGTTCTATCGCCATTGACGGTATCAGTCTTACCGTGGCTTATGTGGACGATCATTGTTTTAAAGTATCGATCATTCCGCATACGCGTCAGGAGACGAATCTTGTGGATAAAAGGAATGGAAGTATCGTAAATCTGGAATGTGATGTGATCGGCAAATATGTGGAGAAGCTGATGCAGCCAAAAGAGGAAGAAAAGAAGGAAAGCCGTATTACGGAAGAATTCTTAAGGAAATATGGTTTTTAGGAGGAAAGACAAATGGCAAGAGAAATCGGAACTGTAGAGCAGGCGTTAGAGGATCTGCGCCAGGGAAAAGTGATTCTCGTTATTGATGATCCGGAAAGAGAAAATGAAGGAGATCTGATCTGTGCGGCAGAATTTGCTACCCAGGAGAATGTAAACCTGATGGCAAGTAAGGCAAAAGGTTTGATCTGTATGCCGATGATCGGCGAGCTTTGCGATAAACTGGAGCTGGATCAGATGGTTTCAGTAAATACGGACAATCACTGTACGGCATTTACGGTATCCATTGATCATGTGGACACAACGACTGGTATTTCAGCGGCGGAGCGTTCCGTAACTGCTATGAAATGTGTCGAGGAGGATGCAAAACCGGAGGATTTCAGACGTCCGGGGCATATGTTCCCGCTTCGAGCAAAGGAAGGCGGTGTTTTGAAGAGGGACGGCCACACGGAAGCTACTGTGGATCTGATGCTTCTGGCGGGCTTAAAACCATGCGGGCTTTGCTGTGAGATCATGCGTGAAGACGGCACAATGATGCGCACCACGGAGCTGCTTCAGTTTGCAGAGGAAGAAAATCTTACAGTCATTACTATTGCATCTCTGATCGAATATCGTCTGCAGAGAGACAGTCTGATCGAGCGAAAGGCGGAGGCAAAGCTGCCTACAAAGCATGGAGACTTTACGATTTATGGATATGAAAATAAGTTAAACGGAGAGCATCATGTGGCGCTGGTAATGGGCGATGTCGCTGATGGAGAACCTGTTCTGTGCAGAGTACATTCAGAGTGCCTGACCGGAGATGTATTTGGCTCCAGCAGATGTGACTGCGGAGAACAGTTGGACGCGGCTATGGCAGCCATTGCGAAGGAAGGCCGCGGTGTTATCGTATATCTGCGTCAGGAGGGGCGCGGTATTGGACTGCTCAATAAATTAAAGGCCTATGAGCTGCAGGAGCAGGGCTATGATACGGTAGAGGCTAATATTAAGCTTGGATTTCCGGCAGATATGCGCGAGTATGGAATCGGCGCACAGATCATCCGGGATCTGGGGGTAAAAAAGCTTCGTCTGCTGACAAACAATCCGAAGAAAATTTCCGGCCTTTCCGGTTACGGTATTTCTATAGAAGAAAGAGTACCGATCCAGATCAAAGCACAGAAATTTGACTATTTTTACCTGAAAACAAAGCAGGAAAAAATGGAGCATATGACAAATTATGAATAAAACTGCCGGCAGAATGAAAGATGATAAATGCTGAATAAAACCGCAGGCAGAATGAAAGATGATAAATGCTGAATAAAACTGCCGGCGGAATGAAAGATGATAAATGCTGAATAAAACCGCCGGCGGAATGAAATGATGTCAAATTGTGAATGGGCAATTGCACGACAGTGAGATTATAAAGTTTAAAGATAAGGAAGGAAAACAAAATGAGAGTATTAGAAGGAAATGTAGTAGCAAGCGGAGCAAAGATCGGTATTGTGGCAGCACGTTTCAATGAGTTTATTGTGTCAAAGCTTATTGGAGGAGCGCAGGATGCGCTGGTTCGTCATGGGGTAAATGATGATGATATTGACCTTGCATGGGTACCGGGAGCATTTGAGATTCCGATGGTAGCTAAAAAAATGGCAAACTCCGGGAAATATGATGCAATTCTTTGCCTTGGCGCTGTAATTAAAGGGTCTACCAGCCATTATGATTATGTTTGTGCGGAGGTAAGCAAAGGCGTGGCTATGGTGTCTTTGGAATCCGGCGTACCCGCATTGTTTGGCGTACTTACCACAGACAATATTGAGCAGGCGATTGAACGAGCGGGAACAAAGGCTGGAAACAAAGGATATGATGTTGCATGCTCTGCCATCGAGATGGTTAATTTAATGAAAAACATCGATAAATAAATCGAAATAACTTTTTCATAAAATGTAAAGGATTTGTACATTATAAAACTCCTTTTTGTGATATACTATGAATCACGAAAAGGAGTTTTTTATGAAGGATCATACGGGTACAGAGAGAAGGGGCGGTTTTTCGCTGAACAAAATGTTTCGTTTCCTGAAATTTGGATGGAAACTTTTAATAATGAATATAGGAACGCTGCTTGTGTTTGAAATCATTTACAAGTTTTCCCTTGTGGCTGTTTTCAGACCGGTATTGATGGCTGCTTTTCGAGCCACATTGAGGGTAAGAGGCCTGTCCTATCTGTCGGATGAGACAATTCGGATCTGGCTGCAGGGGCCTATGGTATGGATACTTTTGTTTTTGCTGTGCCTGTGTTTGGCTTTTGTAACATTATTTGACATTTGCTGCATTATTACCTGCCTTCATGCCTCTTATCGGGGGCAAAAGATGCCGCTGCTTGCTTTGCTGCGCAAAGGCGCATTATCTGCGCTTCATATTTTTCGCAGAAAAAACTGGCTGATGATGTTATATTTGCTGATTATTATTCCGGTTACCCATGTGGTGCTGCTGCATGGATATGTGACAAGTTTTGAACTTCCGGAATTTATTAATGAATATATTGTGGGGCATAAGCTTTTGCTGGTTGTTTATGTGGCTTTCTGGATTTATATTGCCTACCGTTCTTTTCACTGGCTGTACAGCCTTCACTATTTTTGCCTGGAAAAATGTGATTTCAAGGAAGCGCGCAGAAGAAGCTGGATCTTGCTGAGGGGACATTTCTGGAAAGATATTATCATACTGGCGATCTGGAATGGCATCATTATTGGTATCTATTACGGGGCTGTTACGGGAGGGGCCTGGCTGATCTCTGTGATTAATCATGCTTTTGCCAGGTCAGATCTGTTCAGCAGTCTGACGCTGTCCGGGATTTCCACGCTGCTGGGGGCTGTAGGAGCCTTGTATTATTGCTTTTCATTGCCGCTTGTGTATCTGTTTATCAGCCTTTTGTTTTATTATAACAAAGCATCTCTCAGAGAGCCTGTTCCGGGCGGCTATGGGGATTTGGACAGAGCATATAAATTATCGGATACGGCATGGGCCAAAAAGCTGTATCAATATAGAAAAAGGATTATTGGGATCGCATTGATCGTTGTGCTGGGAATCAATTTTACTTATTCTTTTGCGGAAAAGAAGGGGGTTCTCAATCTGGGGCTGGATGAGAAGGTTATGGTTACTGCCCACCGGGGATATTCTGAAAAGTATCCGGAAAACACGATGCCGGCATTTAAGGGCGCGGTGGAAATCGGCGCTGACTGTATTGAATTGGACGTTCAGCAGACGAAGGACGGAAAGATCATTGTGATGCATGACTCCAATCTGAAACGTACCTGCGGAGTCAATCTGAATATTTGGGAAGCAGATTATGAGGACATCCGGTATCTGGATGCGGGAAGCTGGTTCGATGAAGCTTATCATGGAACCGCGATTCCTACGCTGGAAGAGGTGCTGAAATATTGCAGGGGAAAGATACGGCTGAACATTGAATTGAAACCTACCGGATATGAGACGGATTTTGAGAAAAATGTACTTGACATTATAGAAAAGTATCATGCGGAGCGAAGCTGCTATGTTTCTTCCATGAAGTATGAATGTCTGGAAAAGGTAAAAGAACTGAATCCGAAGATCAAAACGATCTATATTACATCTGTATCTATGGGGAATTTTACTGTTATGGAGGCGGCAGACGGCTATAGTGTGGAGGCAATGATGCTGACACAGCAGTTTGTAAATAAAGCTCATAATGCAGGTAAAGAGGTTCATGTATGGACCGTTAATTCCGAGGATTCCATGGAGCGGGTGTTGAAAATGGGCGTGGATGCGATTATTACAGATAAGCCGGCGGCTGCACAGGAGTTTATTTATTATAAAGAGCACAGTACGCTGTGGGATGAATATATTAATCAGCTTTTAAAAATACAATAACTGATAAAAAATATCAATAAGAAGGAAAGTTGAAAAAAAGTATTGACAAAGAGGTTAGAAGATGCTAACCTCTTTTTGTTATAAAAGGTTAGAGGATGCTAATCAAAAGAAAAGGACAGGGGATGTTATGATGCCATTGACGTTTGCAAAACCGGGAGAAGAAGTAACCATTCAGAAAATAGGCGGTAAAGCAGAGACAAGAAAGTTTCTGGAGACTTTGGGGTTTGTTACCGGAGAGTCGATTACTGTGGTAAATCAGATGAGTGGAAATCTTATTATTAACGTAAAGGAGTCCCGCGTGGCGCTCAGTAAAGAGATGGCAAGTAAGATTACAGTCCAAGTGGAGGGATGATATGAAAACGTTAAGAGACGTAAAAGTCAATGAGACAGCCAAAGTTGTCAAACTCCATGGCGAAGGCGCCGTAAAGCGCAGAATCATGGATATGGGAATTACAAAGGGATGTGAAATTTTTGTAAGAAAAGTAGCTCCTTTGGGAGATCCGGTAGAAGTAACTGTTCGAGGATATGAGTTGTCTTTGAGAAAAGCTGATGCAGCAATGATTGAAGTGGCTGAATAATTTTTTTCGAACAAAAGTTAGCATGAACTAATAAAATATAGAAAAATATAATACATAATAGCAAATGCTAATTTAATGTAAGAAATACTAATTGATAGTAAGAAAAACGAATTAGCAAAATTGCAGGAGGTTGGAAAATGTCAATAAAAATCGCATTAGCCGGCAATCCAAACTGTGGAAAAACCACGTTGTTTAATGGATTGACAGGAGCAAACCAGTTTGTAGGAAACTGGCCGGGCGTAACAGTAGAGAAAAAAGAAGGTAAATTAAAAGAGCAAAAGGACGTAGTGATTACGGACTTGCCAGGTATTTATTCCCTTTCTCCGTATACTCTGGAGGAAGTGGTTGCAAGAAATTACCTGTTAAAGGAGAATCCGGATGCTATCTTGAATATTATAGATGGTACAAATATGGAGCGAAACCTGTATCTGACCACACAGTTGACAGAGCTTGGTATTCCGGTTGTTATTGCCGTAAATATGATGGATATCGTAAAGAAAAACGGCGATGAGATCAATCTGAAAGCTCTGAGCGAAAAAACAGGTTGTGAAGTAGTTGCTATTTCCGCATTAAAAGGCGATGGAATCATGGAGGCTGCTAATAAGGCTGTGGCACAGGCAAAGAAAAATGCCATTGCTGCACCAAAGCATACATTTGCACCTCAGGTAGATACATATCTGGATGAAATCGAGGGAATGATCTCTGATGAAATTCCGGCAGAGAAAAAACGTTTTTATGCGATTAAGCTGTTTGAGCGCGATGACAAGATCGCAATGACCATGACGCAGGTTCCGAATGTAGATGCGATCGTTGCGAGAGCAGAGGAAGAGATGGATGATGATACGGAAAGTATCATTACAAATGAGAGATATCAGTATATTTCTTCCATCATTGATAAGTGCTGTAAGAAAGCAAAACGGGGACAAATGACTGTTTCTGACAAGATCGACAGAATCGTTACGAATCGTATTCTGGCTCTTCCGATTTTTGCAGGCATCATGTTCCTGGTATATTTCCTTTCTATCACAACGGTAGGTGCATTTTTGACAGATTGGGTAAATGATGTGGCATTTGGCGATTCTGGAATTCCGATGTGGATCTCTACGGGACTGGAAGCTGCTGGCTGTGCAGAATGGGCACAGGGCCTGTTGGTAGATGGTATTGTTGCCGGTGTCGGCGCCGTACTTGGTTTCGTACCTCAGATGCTTGTATTGTTTATCTGCCTGGCATTCCTCGAGGCATGCGGATATATGGCTCGTGTAGCTTTCATCATGGATAGAATTTTCCGTAAATTCGGTCTTTCCGGAAAATCCTTTATCCCTATGCTGATCGGTACCGGTTGTGGTGTTCCTGGTGTCATGGCATCACGTACGATCGAAAATGACAGAGATCGTAAGATGACGATTATGACAACAACATTCATTCCTTGCGGTGCAAAACTTCCGATCATTGCATTGATCGCCGGCGCTATTTTCAATGGCAATCCATGGATCGCACCAAGCGCATACTTTGTAGGTATCGCAGCGATCGTATGCTCTGGTATTATTTTAAAGAAAACAAAAGCATTTGCCGGAGATCCGGCTCCGTTCGTTATGGAGCTTCCGGCTTACCACCTTCCAACTGTTGGCAACGTGCTGAGAAGTATGTGGGAGCGTGGATGGTCCTTCATCAAGAAAGCAGGAACAATTATTTTGCTTTCAACAATCTTTATCTGGTTTACATCTAACTTTGGTATGGTTGACGGAAGCTTTGGAATGCTGGATGAATTATCCAGTGGAAGTATCCTTGGCGTGATCGGATCTGGAATTGCATGGATCTTCAAACCACTTGGTTTCGGAAACTGGCAGATGTCCGTTGCAGCTGTTACCGGTCTGGTAGCAAAAGAAAACGTAGTAGGTACACTTGGTATCCTCTTTGGCTTTGCAGAGGTTGCAGAAGATGGAGCAGAGTTCTGGCCGCAGTTACAGGCAATGTTTACCGGCCCGGCAGCTTATTCCTTCCTGACATTCAACCTGCTGTGCGCACCTTGCTTCGCAGCTATGGGTGCGATCAAACGTGAGATGAATAATGCAAAATGGTTCTGGTTCGCAATCGGATATCAGACACTGCTTGCATATGTTGTTTCTCTTTGCGTATACCAGCTTGGAACATTCTTTATGGGCGGCGGATTCGGTATCGGAACAGTCGTTGCAATCGTAGTAATTGTAATCTTCCTGTTCTTCCTGCTGCGTCCATATAAGGAAAGCAAAACATTTTCAACTGAGAAAGCGGCTGCAATGCGAGTTTAACAGTAAATTTCAGCAGAGCTTCATTTATATGAGGAGAGTGATTTCATGGTAGCAACCATCATAGTAGTATTAATCATTATTTTGGCAGCAGGGCTGGCGCTGCGGTCGTTGATGCGGGATAAAAAGAGTGGAAAGACCTGTAGTGGCTGTAATGGAAATTGTCACTGCAGCGACTGCCATGGAGAATGATCTGATGAGTAATCACGAGGTTGTCTTAAGAGAACTGCGGAAACAGGGTAAGAGGATTACTGGTCAGCGCAGAGTGATTCTGGAAATTATCCTTTCACAGGACTGGGAAAACTGCAAAGATATTTACTATGAAGCATTAAAGAAAGATTCCAGTATAGGAATTGCCACTGTCTATCGGATGTTGG
>CAZLZX010000023.1:0-21075 GCA_964564095.1 uncultured Eubacterium sp.
CGTAGCTGTCAGATTTTCAATCGCCATGATCGGATTTTCCACTCCATAAGCAAACAGCTTCGGATCTGTGATCTGAAAATACACTACCGTGTCAATTCTCATGGTTACGTTATCTTTTGTAATAACCGGCTGCGGTGCAAAATCCACAACCTGCTCTTTTAACAATACTCTCTTTGCAATCCTGTCGATGAAAGGAACTTTAAAATGAAGTCCAACGTCCCAGGTTCCCTGATACGCACCCAGACGTTCCACAACAAATGCATTTGCCTGAGGAACAATCTTGATACAAGATGCAACAATGATAATAATTACCACAATCAAAATAATAACTGCTATTAATGGTCCCATATATACCTCCTTTTATTCTGCCGAAGACTCAGATATATTCGTTTGTTTTTCTTCAACAATCAGTTTTACACCCTGAATCGCTGTAATCGTTACCAGACGATCCTTCGCGATCTGCCGGTCATTCTCCACAGTCCTTGCAGTCCATTCCTGACCGCGCACCTGCACCTGACCCTTGCCATTGATATTGTCGATGTCCTCCAACACAATGCCGGTTTCGCCGATCAAGCTCTCCGCATTCGTCCTGATTCGCTCTCCATTAAAATGCTTTTTGGCGATCGGACGGGTAGAAAACAAAAGTATAAAGGAAATAACAAAAAACAATATTATCTGCACCGGAACGCCGGCACCAAGTGCCGCAGCTATAAAAGCAGCCAATGCGCCTCCCGCAAACCAAATTGTTGTAAGACCCATCGTTGCAATTTCAACAACAACCATAACAACCAGTATTATAAGCCATACAATTGCTTCCATTATCGGGCCTCCTTTCGCTGGTCATCCAGCTGATTCTTTCCTACAATATACTATATTTTCCCCATATTTACAACCATATGCAAGAAAGAATTTCGCTTTACAAAATAGTTTATCTGTCAAAAAGCTCTCTTCAACAATTATTTTGCAAAAAAAATAAGGCGCCGTTGCCGACACCTTATACTTTTTAATAAAACGTCTGGTTTCCGATCACTGTACCGGAACCCTTGCCTGCATGAAATCCCAATGCTCCGCCAGTATTATCTACTCCGCTTAATGCTTCCTGCGCTGCTTTCATGCATCTGTTTCCGGAACCATTCGCCAGAGCTCTTGCCAGTTTGCCGCTGCTTGCCGGAGTAAACTGTCCACTCTGGTAAATAACTCCTGAAATTGAATTTGGATATGCACCGCTCTGTACACGGTTTACAACGACTGCCCCAACAGCAAGCTGACCTTCATAAGACTCTCCGCCTGCTTCACAATAAATCAATGCAGCCAACAATGTCACATCATCTACAGAGGAGGATACCCCGCCATCCACAGATACTGTCGAGGATGAAGACGCCTGAGCAGCTTTCTCAGCGGCTGCCTTTTCTGCCGCTTCACGTTTTGCCGCCTCCTGAGCAGCGATCATTTCCTGCTCCTCTTCCAGAGTCATAGCCGTCTTGATATCCTGAGTGACCTCTGCATAGTCCGCACTAAGATATGCTGTTTTTCCCTGACACTCTACAGCTACCCAACCTTCCTGTGTCTCTGCGTCCGTATCAACGGTCAGCTTCTGATCCTTTGTCAGCATTGTAAGGATCTCTGCATCTGTATTCGCTTCGCTGCGGACTCTTAATCCGTCCGTGGTAGAAGTTGCATATGTTTCACAGACCTCATCAGCCAGAGCCTTTGCGTCATCTCCGAAAACGCAATACTCATTGTTGACATATCCTTCCACATTGCCGGATTTGATCTTTGTCCATTCTTCTCCGACTTCCACGATCTCTGCTGCCGCACCTTTATATAATTTTCCTACGATTTCAGACTCTTCGGATGCTTCCTGACGAACATTCAAATTATTTTCCACATTTGCCATCAGTTTTACATCCCATTCAGAAGCAGTATCTGCCTCTTCACTGTTCTGTTCCTCTTCCTGTACACTGTTTAACTGTTCATCAACCGTTGTCTTTTTATCTACTGTTGAAACAGCAGATCCCTCGGCAATATTTATATAGCCCTGAATCTCTGTTTCAGCCATATCTGCCAAAAAATGTTCGCCGGCAACGTTCTGGCTCTGTGCCGTCCCGTCCACGGACTGTACCTGCATGTTTGCTTTCTGCACTGCTATCACTGTTTTTTCTTTTGCATTTCCTGTTGCCATGTGCTGTGCCAGAAAAACTGTTTCTTCTTTTTCCTGCTGACTACTCTGACTAGTGTCCGTAACATTTCCAGAAACGGCTGTGGCAGCGGCTGCAATTGCCAAAACGGCTGTTAAAATTCCGCTTTCAATAACCTTTCTTGAGTTTCTCATTATGACCTCCTGAATCAGATTCATTCGCTGGTTAAAATCGGTTCAAATGAATCCTTTGCTTTTTAGTGTTTCAATTCTGTTATTATTTTATGCATTTCTGTTACATTTATTACAAAATTGTTACAACTTTTTCGGAGGATTATAGCAGACAATTTTTATGTTGTCAACCCTTTACCCATTTTTTGGGTTATTTCCGGTAAAAAAAGGGAGCAAATCGCCTTTTTTCGTGCTTTTTTAGCACTTTTCGGGGATTCGCTCTCCACTTTTATTTTTGCAAATATTACAACAATTATTTTTTCTGGCTTCAGGGAAAATATTCCTGCAGCACCTTTCCAAACAGTTCCTCCTCCTGTTGTCTTTTTCTGCTTTCCTGCTCCTCCATCTGTAATTGTAAATTCTCTTTTAATTTCTCTGCAAATGTGTCCTCCTGTTCCATATCTTCCGAAGTTGCATTTTCCCCGGCATTTATCCCCTTCGTACTTTTTCCATCCAGGACTTCATCTAAAGCTTTCGTCATCTTAGCAATTCCTGCATTCCATCCTCTCATATTTTGATTATTTTTTCGTACTGTTTTTAGCACAATAAGCATAATTATAAACAAGAGTACCAAAATAATCAGAAAGATTCCGTCTTTGTAGTCATGCATAAAGGAAACGCACACGTTTAACCATGCTTCCATAGCAAGTCCTCCCTTTCCATTACTATAATGAAGTAAAAGTCATCTCATAAATGCGTTTATATGATCACTGATATTTCATTAATTCCAGTATAATGAATTCTTCGGACACATGGAAGAGGACAACCCCGTCTTTTCATCGCAACTTTCGACAAGATGCCTGAAAATATCCGCACGTTGTGCATACCTTTACAGCATCTGACAGTTTTCGGAAATCCGCTTTCCGCCTTGACTTTTTGGACACATAAGGTATCATATGGTTATCAGAGATTCTCAAAAGAGAGGAGCTTTCCTATGAAAAAAATTGTTATGACCGGCGGCGGTACGGCAGGTCACGTTACCCCCAATATCGCCCTTTTTCCACGTTTGAAGGAGCTTGGATATGAGATTTATTATATCGGTTCTTATAACGGGATTGAAAAATCATTGATTGAGGAACAGAAAATTACATATTATGGTATTTCTTCCGGCAAACTGAGAAGATATTTTGATCCAAAGAATTTCTCAGATCCTGCCAAGGTCATGAAGGGCTATTTTCAGGCGAAAAAACTGTTAAAGAAGATCAAGCCGGATATTGTATTTTCCAAAGGCGGTTTTGTCAGTGTTCCCGTCGTATTGGCAGCAAAACACTCGCATATTCCGGCCATTATTCATGAGTCCGACCTGACTCCGGGACTGGCAAACAAACTGGCGATTCCATCCGCAAGTAAAATATGCTGCAATTTCCCTGAGACATTAAAACATCTGCCGGAAGGAAAAGCCGTTTTATCAGGTTCTCCGATCCGAAAGGAATTGATGAGCGGTTCTAAAGATAAAGCCTTATCCTTTACCGGACTGGATGGAAAGAAACCGGTGCTCCTTATCGTTGGCGGAAGTACCGGGTCCCAGTTTATTAATGAAACCATTCGACGCCTGCTTCCACAGCTTATGAAGACATATGATGTCATCCATCTGTGCGGCAAGGGAAAAGTAGACCCTACCTTAAATCACTGTGATGGATACAGACAGTACGAATATATCAATCAGGAGCTTCCCGATCTGTTGGCGCTGGCAGACATCGTCATTTCAAGAGCCGGAGCAAACGCTATCTGCGAACTTCTGGCGCTGAAAAAACCAAATGTCCTGATTCCTCTTTCTGCAAATGCAAGCCGCGGCGATCAGATATTAAACGCAAAGTCCTTTGAAAAGCAGGGCTTCAGTTATGTTCTGGATGAAGATACGCTGACGGATGCCCAGTTGCTTACCGCAGTGACAACAGTCGCAGAGAAGAAGGATCAGTATATCGCTGCCATGAACCACAGCCAGCAGCTTGATCCGATCAAGACGATCACAACCCTGATCGAACAGACAAGAAAACGTTAAGCTCCAAACATTCAAACAGCATATGAAACGGTCATCGTTGATCAGACACATATGTTAAGTGAAATGCATGTTTATATAGCAATCAAAAAGAGCCTCGCAGATTGAAGTATCTCCAAAAAGTCTGACTTTTCAGAAATACGTCAAAATCTAAGCGAAGCTCTTTTTACATCACATTTTTATATGACAATTTTATTTCCTTCATTTGTTTTTTTGTTTTCTCACACTCTTCCGGAAAACCAGAGTCTATTTCCCGCATGCCTCAGACAGCTTCCGGCACATGTCATCCATTTCTTCATCAGAAAACGACTGATGCTCCCACAAGATCATATCTCCTTCGGCATCCTTATATCTTGGAATCAAATGCATATGGAAATGGAATACAGTCTGTCCTGCTGTCTCTCCATTATTTTGCAGAATATTAAATCCATCACAATGTAACGCTGCAGTCATTTTTCCAGCCAAACGTTTTGCCAGAACAAAAGCTGCTGCCGCAGTTTCCTCCGGAAGCTCATAAATATTGGCAGCATGCTCCTTCGGAAGAATCAATGCATGTCCCTTTGACGCCGGGCTTGCATCCATAATGACACAAAACATATCATCCTCATAAATTTTTCTTGTCGGGATCTCTCCATTAGCCAGTTTACAGAAAATGCAATTTTCGTCTTTCATATCAGTTACAGCAAAATATGCCGCTTTCCTCCTTTATCTCTTTAGACCTGTGGGATGTATGATCACAATGATATTCCACCTCAGAAAGTCCTCTCTTACAATACTTAAATTATAGTCAAATCCACCTCTCCTGTAAAGAAGCTCTTTATTTTTTAAAGGATTTTTCCTGAACCTTTGAGTCTACTTCAAGTCAGCAGGAAAAATATTTTGTCCCTTTGCAAATAGGATCCGGTCAGTAAGTAAAAATATATTCTTCCGTTGCAAACAAGATCCGGTCATCAGGATGCAGCTTAATCGTTTCATGATACGCCAATGCTTCCCCGTTCACGTATGTCCCATTTGTAGAATTAAGATCTTCCAGATAATATTCCCCATTATGATATACTACCTTCGCATGGATCCTGCTGACGGTATCCGCCCGAAGTACCCCTGAAACATTTCCCGACTGTTTTCCAATCAAAAAATCCTCTTCGCCAAGCAGAAAATCCTCCTCATCTCCATCGCCCTGATAACGCAGCCACATGGGTTCCTCATATTGACTACCGCGCAAAGACGCCGTAGGACTTTTTCGGATGACCGGCTCTGAAACCCATTCACAGGCCTTTAGCTCATCAAGAGCCTCCCGATAATCGCATTTACTCTTTTTCCCTGTTTTCTTTTTTTGAAAGACCTGTCTGAGACCATTTCTTTTTCGTTTCGCTGTCGAACTGTCCGGAGAAAATGAATCCTCCTTTTCCCCGTCGAACATCCCATCAACCTCATTTATTTCACAGACATCCACCGTCTCCTCATATACCGTGCAGCTCAGCAATTCCTGAATGGAACATCCCTCCTGCGTGCTCTTCTCATAAAGGGCATATCCAATTTTGACAGCCTCCTGATCCGTATGATCGATCTTTGTCAAAAGATATTCCGTCAGACTTTGCAGGCGATAGGATGTTTCTGCCTTACTGCCTGGTAAATAACAAAAGCGATACTTCTCTAATGCTCTGTCATAATAAACCACCTCCGGCAGATAACAGACATTTTCCGTATCCAACAGATAGTTTTCCAATCCAAGATTCATATCAAAAACATCCTCTGCCAAATGTCTGAGGCCTCCGGCATCCAAAGCCACAAATCCAAGCCTTGTATCCAGAGATGTCATCCCTGTAATCTCATACCAATATTCTATTTTTCCATCATTAATAATGATCTGCAGCGCTAATAATCCCGGAACCTTATTATTCAAAAGCATAAGCAATTCATAATTCTCATATGGATAATCGGCATCCTTAACGATCATAAAGCTGCCATTCAGATTTCTTATATATTCAATCTTCATTTCCTATTCCTTTTAATCCCTCCCGTATTTTTTCAATGTTCCACATTATGTCAACTGGATCAATTTCATTTATGGATACGGAACACTGTGCCTGCTCCTTTACCTCCCCATATTGCTCCAGTGCGACTCTTATCCCAAAAATCACAATAAACAGTATTATCGGAATGATCACAGATGCCTCCACAGTAAAGGAAGCGGGTGCTTTCCGGAAAAACAGGCTCTTTTTTCGGTCATACTTCACGCTTGCTCTCCTCCATAACTTTATGTAAACTTTTTTGTGTCCCAGAGGGTATACCTTATAAAACGCCGGATGGCATAGCGGGGTGCCCCAGAGGGTATACCTTATAAAACGCCGGATGGCATAGTGGGATGCCCCAGAGGGTATAAAATAGTAATCATATATCCCGCCGTCAAAAAAGGAAGAAAGGGCAGCGCATCCTGCCTAGTCTTCTTTTTCAGCGCCAGTAAAACCGCTCCTGCTATCGCACAAAACACAGACCCGTACAACAGACAATTTACAACGTTCCACAGTCCCAAATAAATGCCAAGCGCCATCAGTACATAGCCATCGCCGCTTCCAATCCGATTCCCTGACACCTTTCCTATAATCCACAACACTGCTCCCGGCAGCACTCCTGCCAGATGTAATTGCCAGCATCTCTTCATATCTGATAAGACCGCCGTCTGATCTGAATCTGACACGGTATGATTCCAATCCGGCCATGCAGCGCCAGACAAATCTGACGCAAGCAGAGCAATCCCCATAGCTCCCAGCAAAAAAACAAGCCACATTGATACCTTTCTTTGGCGAATGTCCTGTACGCTCATGATCCCCAGACAAACTGCCACTATAATAGTTTGAATTAACATACTTTCGCTATGATCCATAACATTTTTTACACGGTGTTTTCCCGTCAACCTCACTTTTCTTGACCCGATACACGGTTCGTTTCAGCTTACGGCATCCCAAGGATGCGTGATAATCCGTTCCATAATCAGTAATATACACGGTACTTCCAGAATAAGATGCCTTACAGCTTGTGCAGGGGTAATAGATCCCTCCATCTTTATTCCGCATCTGCTCCGCCTGTGCGCTGGTAACTGCCCGAACGGACAGATCAAGATAATTACAGGAAGTGTTCTTGTGATAAGCAGCCCCATATGCGGTCACATATACCCAAATATCATCTTCCTCCTGCTGATTTTCCTGAAATCCATTCCACTTCCTGGCACTGGCACACTGTTCCACATCAATATACTTTTTCCCAAAAAATCCGACAGGCAGACAGATCTGATAGACCGCCTGCAGCCGCACAAAACGATTATCACTTTCCGATTCCTGCAGCAGAATTCCCGGAAAACCGTTTTTAAAATATTGGCTTTCGCTATTTTCTTTTTTTAATTGGTTATAAAAGAGCACCGACGAACCTGCATATTCCAATATCGGAGCATCCGATTCCGCTCTCTGGCTATAAGCGGCTACCGTTCCCGCAGCATAATGTAAAGCCTGATCTACCTGCATTTCCACCAAAAGCACACGGAACAGTCCCAAAAACAATGCCAGCAAAAAGACAAATAGCGGTACTGCCATGGCTGCTTCTACCGTAAAAGAACCTGATCTTCGGGTACAGAACAGTGTTTTTGCAACAGTTTGAAATAAATATTTTTTTTGGCTTTTTTTATTGACAAATAACATAGAGAGAGATTTTATAGATTCGTTTTGTTTCAGATTATATTTCATATTTGGCAAATTTCCTGTCTTTTATTTTTCAACTGTGCAAAAACACTGTTCCATACCCGAAGCATATTTATCACACATCATATTCGGGGTATTTTTTATTCCCGTTTTATCTTTGAAGCCCCTTCCATTACTCTTCCGAATAGCAGCCTTCTATGGCCTTTTGAAATATATATTCTTCCGGTTTTCCTCTGCCAATGGATACAAATGCAGAAAACAGCGGTTTTCCATTGTAAGTATTCACACCGTCAAAAGCCGATATCTGACTATCCATTTGAAGGTTTTCATTTTTTTCGATCAGATCCATGGCCCGATAAGCCAAAGTAGAATCTCTGGTCTTCCACAATAAAAGATGCAGATACTGCTCATAGGTAAGACCTTTTTCCTGTTTTTGCTCGTTTTCTTTTCCTATGGAGGCTTCCAGATGCTCCAGATCCGTATGCCATTGCTCTTTTGTCTTGACCAGACTCACTTTCTGTCCATCCAAAAGCAGCCTGACATCTGAAACGGACTCGGCATACGCCCAGGCGGCTAAGATCCCATGCTTCAATACGGGTATTAATTCCGGAGAAAGCGCTGCGGATGCCAGCGCAGCAGCCGCAGCCAAAGCGATCTCCTGCTTCTCCTTATCTGTTTCCAGATACGCCAGATTAGGTACTTCCCGCAATAAAATCAACTGGTTTACCACCGATCTTAGATTCGCCCGATCCGAAGCCTTTCCCGCCAGCATATACTCAAGTTCATAATCCAGCGCTTTTCCCTCTTCCATATGCCCGGAATCCACATGGGCACAATCAGAAAAGTATTTTAATAAATATTCGTGAAAGAGAATCCTGTCCTTCCAGTTTCCATTCCATGCTTCCCTGCCATAATTTCCCACCTGAAGCTCTCGCTTTGACAATATCTCAGACAGATCCATCTCCTTATCAGAAACGGCTCTTTCCGGTAAAACCGCTGTTAAAAGGCCGTTTTCCTTGATCCTTGCCACCGTATCTGCCGGATTTTCCGCCAATACAATTTCTTTGTCAGTTTCCTCTACTACCGCAGGAAGCGTATTCTCATTGTCCTCCTTCGGATCGGTAATATATTCATAAATACTTTTCAGCATCTGAATACCGATTTCCTCCTCCATTACTTTCGCCGCCTCCCGGCAAAAGGCGGCTCCCCCCTGATCTGTCGCCAGCTCATAGTGAAGGATCTTCGCATGCTCCAATCCGATTCCATACAGATTCCAGGTATTAGCCGTTACCTGCCCGGATTGTCCTCCGTGTACATCCAGATTTTCTGTCGAAAGCTCCTCTGCTCTGGTCTCCACATTTGAAATGGCAAACCTGCCGCTTCCATAGCTGCCGTCCAGAAACAACAGATGATAAGAATCCCACAATTCGGGCGTATATTCCGCCATCAGGGAATGAGAAGTCTGAACCGCATCCGTGGCTGTCTTTTTTTCCAATCCCCAGACTCTGGCAGCTTCCAGAAGGGAAAACACTGCTGCCAGAACAAATGCCAGAATCATACTTAAAAATACGGTTATACTTGCCGGTTTTGATTT
Organism: uncultured Eubacterium sp.; assembly: GCA_964564095.1. GTDB lineage: Bacteria > Bacillota > Clostridia > Lachnospirales > Lachnospiraceae > Brotonthovivens. Next base: position 9,654 of record CAZLZX010000023.1, read on the forward strand.
TCTCCACATTGTCTTACAGCGTTCCCGCACGGTTTGTAATATTGGAAAACGTATTATTTACCAGATTCGTCAACTGACTCTTAAAAATAATGATCAGCCCGATCAATACAACCAGAATCAAAATGATCTCCACAACCCCGATCCCATCTTCTTCTGTGACAAACCTTTTACACTCTTTTTTTAATACATCCATCATCCTTACAGCTCCTCCTATTTATTAAAATGACATCATCGCAGGCACCATGATCATCAAGAGAATGACCAAAAGCATCATAAACATGGGCAGCAGTAATTTCGTTCCCGCTTCCTCGCCCATACGTCTGGCGCTGTTTTTCTGCTCTTCCAGCACTTGATCGGCTTCCTGATCCAGTAAAAAAACCGTATCTCTGACCCCCTTGTCCATATTTTGAATTAAAAGAGATGCAAACTTCCGATACGGAGTCAAACCGATCCTCCTGCCAAACTGCTCCCACGACTTTCGCGTACCGCAGCCATCTCTGATTTCCCGATATGTAATCAGCATTTCTTCCATATATAATAATGTTGATTCACGATCTCCTTTCCTATGCCATTTCTGAAACTTTTTTCCTTTACAATGTTTTCCTTCAACCGGTGCATCCTCTGCCCGGTCTTCCACATATCTTTTAACCATACGCTCCCATGCCGTCATAGCAGTCATACCTGCCCCCATCAGCAACGACATCTGCATGATCATAGCCGGGTACTCCCGAAGCAATTCCTTTTCCCTGTTTTTCTGTTTCTGCCGCTTATCCTGTACTGATTTCTGAGAAATACAGACCGCCGAAATCACTCCTAATACTGCGATCATCAGCGGGCTGTGATTTTGCTTTTTGTTCCATACTACAGTGTTTCCTTCGACCTCATCCGGCAATTCAAAATAAGTATTTTGGCGCGTTGCCGCCTCCATGTCATCCACCGCTTCCAGGATTCGCCCCTTGACTCCATTGATATAAGGAGATTCCGGTGGAAGTATATACACGCAGCACGTATGCTCCAGACTCTGGTTCTGGCAGGTAAATAATGCCGTCAGCATGACCAGCTCGCCTTCTTTATCCACCGCTTCCCGGGAAATGCTGCCATCCTCCCACAATATATCCGGATGATCGCTCTCAAACACAGCCTGTACCATGCCATCGGCATATCTTGACTGAAATTGCAGATCCTCTGTTACCTCTTCGGCTGATATATTCCCCGCCAAATAACTTTTCTCAAATTCACTGACAGCCTGTTCCAAGACTTCTTTCTTTTCCTCTTCAGAAAGCTCTCTCGGATATATGGTAACCGGAATTTCCAGTTTCTCTCCATCTTCTGTTTTTGCAATATAGGTATCCTGGTAAACTTCATTTTCTGTCTTTCCACGCAGTATGCCGTTTGCAATTTCATCCCTCGCCTGATCAAGCTCAACTCCGTATCCAAGTACCGTCAACCCCAGACACACTGCCATAATCAAAACGTACTGTCTTGCTTTTTTCGTTCTCATCATCTTTAAATTTCAATCTCTGTGATTCTCACTGAAATCCTCCATGCCACCCCATAAATCAATAAACATGCCGTCATAATAACTACCCCTGGCAAATTGTGATAAAGAGGATCTAAAAATTCCGAAGAACCAAACCGTAAATATGCCAATATGCAAAAGGGCATCATACTCATGATTCTCTGTTCCAACTGCTTTGAGGACATGGACAGACAGATTTCCTCCTGTACCTGAAAATTCTGCCTCAGCCGATTGGCTGTCAGTCTCATGATCGTGGTCAAATTTCCACCGCTTCTTTTTGCAAAGAAAAATACCTCAGCAAAATTTTTGATATTCTCCGAACCAGTCCGTTTCCCGAAATCAAGCATCATCGTTTCCAATGGTTCATTCATACCTGCTTTTTGATTGATCTGATGAAGTATGCGGTGGAAAACAGCCGCCTTTCCGTATAAGCGTTCCAGTTCCTTCTCTGCTTCCTTCCATGCATTTTCAACAGAATACCCTGCTTCTAATGCCCCCGCCGCAAATTCCAGTCCGGTCTGAAACTGCCTCTCCAGCTCCCGACTTTTTCTCGCTGTCTCCTGTTTCCGGTATACACTGATGAAAAACGGAACGCATACAATACCGATTATCAGACCATACGCCGAATCGTAAAACAGCCAGGCAATCATTACCGTAATACCGGCCAGGCCTAATCCAAATGCCAGATCTCTCAATCCCAATCCATCATACAGTTTTTTCATAGATTTCATCCAACTTCCGGTCTACCCCCTTTCCTTTCAGCTTTTCTCTGTTTTTCAAGGTTCCCGTACGTCTCCAATTTCCCTGTACTATCCCCTGTTTTTCGCCGCTTTCCTGAAATTCATAAAGCCTGTGCAGCACGATTTCTCCATCTTTTACGCCTTCCACCTCACAGATCTGCAGCACCTTTCTCGTTCTGTCGCGCATACGTCCCAGATGGATCATAATATCCACCCCCGATGCGATCTGTCCTCTTACTGCCGCCAGCGGCAGATCCATTCCCATCAAAACCATCGTTTCCAACCTGCTCAGCATATCACGGCAGGAATTGCCATGCCCCGTGGACATGCCGCCGTCATGTCCGGTATTATTTGCCTGTAAAAGTTCCAATGCTTCCGCTCCGCGCACTTCGCCCACAACGATACGGTCAGGACGCATGCGCAGCGATGTCCGAATCAGATCACGGATCGTGATTTCCCTGATTCCATTGGAATTTGCACATCTTGCCTCCATCCGCACAATGTTTTCCACGCCAAGCAGCTTTAATTCCGCAGAATCCTCGATAGTTATGATTCTCTCGCCCGCCGGAATCGCCTGTGACAGTGCGTTCAGAAAAGTCGTCTTTCCCGAACCGGTTCCTCCGGAAACAAAAATGTTATATCCTGCCTGAACCAAAAGCCCTAAAAACAACCTGATCTCATCCGATATGGAAAGCAGCTCCACCAGCCGAGTCAGCGTAACAGGCTTTTGAGCAAATTTTCGTATCGTAACGCAGGGCCCTTCTAAAGAAGCCGGCGGCATCACAATATTTACTCTGGAACCATCCGCCAGACGAGTATCTATAATTGGCTCCGATTCATTCACGGTTTTATTAGCAGCCGCTGCGATCTGTTGAATCACTGTTTCCAGCCGTTCCTCTGAGTAAAATTTTTTATCCCATGTGTATAAAGTCCCGGCCTTCTCATAGAAAATATTTCGGCATCCATTTACCATGATCTCCGTGATATCCGGCTGCTCCAGCAATTCCTGCAGCACGTCCAGTTTTCTTAAGGAATTAAATATCCGCCTCTCCATCACTTCACGCTGCTTTAAACTCAGTAAATGTGTCCTCCCATACAATCCGACCTGCCTCGATATATGCTCCTTTAGCTCTGCATCATCCACGTCATAGCTCCCATCCAGCAGACTCAGCACCTGCTTTCTGATTTCCTCCAGTTCAGCCTCCATCCGGCATCTCCTCCTCTACATATTTCTCTGCCGTACTTCCCACAGCCGACTGACTCCACTGCCACAATAAATGCTCTCCACATTCCATCTGCCCGTAAACCGGCAGACACACATGTCTTATCTTATCATCCCATTCCACCTCCGGTATCTTCTGGCAAAACTCCTCAAATTCCCGCTGGCAGCACATACTATACGTATCTGTCTTTTCAATCAGAAACAACCTCCGGCTTCTTTCAAATAAGTATGCGATTCCGGGGAGCACACTCTCTGCCATCCAGATAACATTGTCATATTGGCTGTGCTCTAATCTGGCGATCAATGCCTGCATATCCTGCTGCTCCATCTCATATAACACCTGTGGATTTTGCGGCGCCGTCATAAGCTCAAAGCCCGGCAGAGAAACGAACTTCGGCAGCGCCACCTGGGAAATCTCCGTCTGCACACCCTGTCTCAGCCGAAGAAAAAAGCTTTCCGTATCACACCCGCATTCTATTCCCAGCAATCCGGCCAGCCCGCAAAATTGTGTCAAAAGCACTACCAGCACCTTTTGATGTTCTCCCATACTTTTAGCCATTGAGCAGACAAACGGAATCGCAGATTCATGTCTGCATACAGAAAACACTCCGTACCATTTCTGGGCATTTTTGCTCCCTGTCTTCTTATCCTTCCTGTTCCACGCAGGAACATATTGCTGCAATCCTGCCGCGATCTGAGAAACCGGCTGATATTTATAGATTTCATCTTCCCATCTTATGTCAACCTCATCTTCTTCCGTCATGCTTCCCTTCAGTCGAATAAAATGCCATTTTTCTGATATCTTTATATCTTCCTTTGAAAGAACCCTCCTTTCCATTTTTTCCTCAGGACATGCCTGACTTTCCAGGCTTTTCTCTCTTGTCTGTCCGCATAGAATAATGCGTTCTGATGTTATATCCGTATCTTCGGCAGCCAATTCTTCCAAACATGAACACATCTGAATCAAAACATTGACATCAAAAAACCGTTTCAAGCCAGCCGCCAGCTTTCGGATATATACCTGATCCATATCACACAGGACAATGGAACATCCCGCCATAATTCACCCCCAATGTCACAAGAAATCCGATAAAGACGGCAACTGAAAAATGCATCTGATGTCCTGCCATCTCTCTTCCCGGATACTTCAGTATTTTCTTCTTCTGGTAAACTCTTTGAATGTAAAAATAAAATGATATCAAGCTGCGAAACAGCTCTCTTTGAATCAGCAATCTGCTGAATGATATGACCGCACCGGCCATAAGTGAAAACAAGATACATATCATTAGATTCTGGAATGTCCAAAAACAGCCAATTACAGAAAACAGTTTTATATCTCCTGCACCTAATGCATGTATTCGGAATAAAATATAAAATAACAGAATCGGAAACAGTGCTCCGCCCAGGATCTGATACCAGGGCATCTGATTGACCAAAATCTGCATGACACTGCCTGCGGATACCCCCAGAACAATCAACCAGTTTTTAATCTTTCCCGATCTGAAATCCATAATAACTGCTGCTGTCAGAATACTTTGCAGCATCAAATCCATCCCGGATTCATCGGCCTCACCTCGCTTTGTGGGTTGATTATAATACCGCTGATCGGCAATTGTCCATATGGCATTTTTAACTAAAAAACGCTGTTGTGCAACATTCACAACAGCGTCAGGAACAAAACTCCGTAAAGGAGCAAAAAGCCGCCAAAACCAAGGCTTCCCAATGTCAATGCATTGATTACGTTAATACCAACCGCCACATCAATCCCCCGCTGGGCCAGAAAGGAATTAAGGAAATATACCCCGATCAGCCCAACCGCCATACGAACAAGAAAATTTAGGATAAACTCGGACTTTTGCTTTAATACTCCTATTAAAAGAACAAGAACGCAGATGCCCACCACAGCAAATACGGCATATTTCATATCCATTATCATATCACCAGTCTTTTTCTTACCTAAATATATTATTTTTGTGGAATTTTATTCTATATTTCGTATAAATTTCCTCAGCTAAGATTATACTTTATAAAAAATAGAGAAACGAGGTATGCAACATTGAAAAAACTCTTTCGGCAAAAATCACAAAAAAGTGAATATGACAAAATACTGGACAGCATAGAACAGGCAAAATCAGAGCTGGATTGCGCTTACAGCAACTTTGAAAATGTGACGGAACCCGACTTGATCGACTGCTATATTTACCAGCTAAAATCTGCACAAATGCGATACAAATTTTTGCTGGACTGCGCAAAACGCTCTGATTTACATTAATATTTTTATAATTTTCCTCAATTAAAACATAGACTTACCGGACCGCAAATGCTCCGTTAGCCATACTCATTGAACTGCTAATGTTCCGTAAAATATTCTTTCTCCAGTTTTAGCTCTGTGGACGCTTCCGGAAGAATCATCTTCGGGGTTTTCAAAACAGGAGAGCTGTTTTCCACGCTTTCAGCAAACACCAGATTTACCTGAGTCTGCTTACTGCCAGACTGCACACGTTCCGCACGTACGGCCTTACTTTCTTCAATCTCTTTATTCGTAATCGTATCTGTCAAGGCTCCGCCGTCATTTTGGTTTTCTTTGATCAGGTTCAGGTAGATCGTTCCATTTTCCACGCCGATACTCTGTACCAAATATCCGGACTTCTCATACGTGGTCAGCACTTCATACCCAGAATCCGTAAACGCTGCGATCCGCACTTTTTCCACAGTCTCACTTTCCCCCTGATCCACACGATTACCGGAAGCTAATCCATAGATACAATCTGATTCCATGAATCCAAGCGGACGGATATAAGTACCTGTGTCAGCGCCGATATCCTGCGTCTGTGCCGTATTTAAATCCGTTACATGAAGTACCTGCGCCTTGCCTTCCTGTTCAGCGTCTACCCAGGCAATATATCTGCCATTTTCTGACACACAGTATGTGCCCTCCGACAGGTCAGAAATCAATACGTTATCTGACTTCGCCTCAAGATCTATCGCATGTACCTCATCTCCAAGCATCAGATAAAAAACACCGGAATCGCTGGTATACATGAGACGGCTGACACTATCCTTCATAGCCTGATAAGAAACCGGTGCGGATAAAAACAGATACTCCTCCACCGTATTCGTCACATTGTCATAACGGCAAACACTGATCCCCGACTCTCCTTCATGCAGTCCCCGATTCATATAGCCATATACAATAAAGTCTATGCCGCCGCCTTCATCGGTCTTTACGATTCGGATATCATGCTGATCATAATTTTCCCTGGCATCAATTCCTTCCATGCTGCGGAAGCTAAATACCTGTATCAACTGGTTTGTATCCTGACTATAGGCCCACAATTCCCCCTGCTGTACAAAGCATACGCTGCTTCCGGTCTCATTGGATCGAAAATCCACATCCTCCGAACGAATCCCCAGATGAATCGCATTGCTTGCTATATTACTGCTATTTCCTTCAAAAAACTCTTCCACGGTTCTCTCATAATCAAGCAGGTACATACGCTCAATGCCCTTACGGACACGGTAATATTCTTCCACATTATAATAAGAAACCGTCCCATCCTCATCCGCAGCAGAAATAATGTCCTTCATAACAATGGTATTGTAGTCCTCTGTCATTTCTTTTATGGAAATGACTGCTCCGGCAGTTTCTTTTACTTCCAGATCCCCCCAGGCGATCTGGCTGAGTTTATTCTTAATAGATACCTTTTGTAACGTAGTATTATCTGCCTGACTGTCAGGCTCCAGATAGATACTCAATTGACCGGAATCTTCTTTATTCATTGTTTTATTATGAAAATCCTGCGCAAACTCCACACATTCCATCGTGTGGAAACTGCCCTCCTTCATAATCTTCGTATAATAATGAATCGTATCCGTCCCCTGCTCCAGATCGATTTGCAGCAAATACTCCGTTCCCTCCTGCAGCAGATCCTGCAGCACCAGCTGCGCACCTTTCGTCTTACCGCTTTCCTGCAGTTCAACAGAATCTTCCTCCTCCACCAGCCGACTTGCATCCAAGGTTCTCACTTCATAGGAAATACCACGAATCTCTTCCCCTGAAGCAGATATCTCAAGCTGAATCTTATTGTCATCCAATACAGGCACGATCGCATCCGGCATGGTAACCGCATCCATATCCGCCACATATCCATGCAGTTCATTGATACGTACTCCCTGCTGTGTCAAATAAACTACAGGCAATGACGCCGGTTCCATATCCGCAGTCAGATCCCTGGTTTCCTGATTTGTAAATCGGGAAAATATCAGCAATGACGCAATAAATACTGCGCCAAGGATACCTGTTTTTCTCCATAGCTTTTTCATTCCTTATGTCTCCTCTGCCGTTTTTCTCAACATATCCAGTGTAGGATTCACATGTAAAAATTCCATCATCTGCCGGACATCTGACTGCTGCTTTTTACTGCCCGTTCCATCCTTCGCAGAAACAGCTTCTTCCTTTGACTTTTTTACCGCCCGAATCAAAATATTCTTAGGCGTGTGCTCCATATCAATAAATTCCATCAACTGCACCTGGTATCCTGCTTCCTCCAGCAGATTTCCCCGTATCGCATCAGTAAACAGAGCGGCCATCCGCTCCTTGATCAGACCATATTTAAAAGCAGGCTCCAGTATCTCATTGTCTATCTGCCCGTTTAACTCATGCTGGCAGCAGGGTACGGACAATATTACCCTTGCATTCCAGCGCATCGCTTTGTCCAACGCAAAATCAGTGGCGGTATCACAGGCATGAAGCGTAACTACCATATCTACCTGATCCACGCCATTATAATCTGCAATGTCTCCGGTCAGAAAATCCAGCTTTTCATATCCGTATTCTGTTTTCAGCCGATTGCAATGCTCTATCACATCTTTCTTTAAGTCCAGACCAACGATCCGGATATCATAGTGTTTCAATTCATGCAGATAATAATACATTGCAAAGGTAAGATAGGATTTTCCGCATCCAAAATCCAATATGACTACCTCGCGATCCTTTGGTAATGCCGGAAGGATATCCTCAATAAATTCCAGAAAACGATTGATCTGCCGAAATTTGTCATAACGACTGTGAACAATCTTCCCTTCCTTCGTCTGTACACCAAGATCGACCAGAAAAGGCGCCTTAATTTCCGGATTCAAAATATATTTTTTACTTCTGTTGTGGGACAGATCTGCCGCAGGCGCCTGACATCCGGCCTGCGAATGCTTTACTGTCATTTTTCCCTTCTTACTGATCAGCACATGCACTCTGCCTTCCTGATGCATAAGCTCCAATTGCCGCATCTCTTCCATCCATTCCGCCACCTTCGCCGGTACTTCATCCGGCTTCAGGTTATGATGGAACACCTGATTGTTTTTATATTCACTGGCCTGAAACAGCAGCGCCTGTTTCAGCATCACAGGCCGCACCTGTATTTTCTTCTTTTCCCCTTTCGTTCGGGGATTACTTAAAATGATCTGTACAAGTTTTTCATTCAAATATTTATCTAAAATTGTATTCCACTGCTCCATATGATTCCTCATCTATTCATAACGTTTCTATAGAAATATGCCGTTTTTATTGTAAAGCCTTACCAAAGAAACCTCAACATAATTTTCATTACTTTTTTCTTAAATCCGATACCAGACGTTACTGTTCACACTTGAATCATGTTCTTACGTACCTGAGCGCCTTGCGGTCTCAGAGTTTTTACCAGTATTTTCTGCGGCATCTGCGGTATCTGCACCGCCGGTTAAAGATCTCATGGATCAACATAACTTCTATCATCTGATATACGGGATCCTGGCAGCAGGACGTACCGTTCAGTTCTTCCATGTCATTGATTTTACGGTAAATTTTTCTGCATATTGCCTGTATCGTATACTTATCCGGATACTCATCAAACATGGCGCTTCCTTCATATTCCATTCTGTCGCAGGCATCCTGCACATACTCCTGAACCTTTCTGGCGGCAGCAGGATACATCTCCTGCAGTTTGCGGCAGTCCCTTTCATACTCCGCTTCTTCCGAAAAATGATTTTTCAGCGGATAATTTTCATAAAAAGGCTGTTGATATCCATCTCCCCGATAAACACGATCCATATATTCAAAATAATTCTGTCCGAAATCCATAGCATCCTCCCCGATGTGCGGTCTTGCAAAAACCGGAACATCAGATACTTTTACATTATTATATGCGCAATCTGAAAATATGACCCCTTTTCATTAAAAAATGTGATAAAATAAAATCCATACCGAGAATGCAGCACGGGAGGTCGCTTTATGGAACAGCAGCTCTATCTTGAAAAATTAAAAACCAGCATTAATATTCTTTCTGATATTCTGGATACGGAAAATTATGGTATGTGTATTGTTGACCGTGAAGGGCGCATCGTTCTATGGAATTATGAACGCTTCTTTCATCTAAAGGAAGCAGAGGTTTTGGGCAAACCTGTTACGGAGGTCCTGGAAAACACCCGGCTTCACATCGTTGCCCAAACGGGAAAAAAAGAACTGTTCCAGCTCCAGCAGATCAATGGCACCAACGTTATCGCCAACCGAATCCCCATCGAATATAAGGGACAGATCATAGGCGCCGCAGGTACGATCATATTTAAGGATACAAAGGAACTTGGAAATTTATACTCCCAAATGGAAAAGGTAGAAAACAGCTTTAAAGCATACCGCAGCGAAATTGCCAGCATGTACCGGGCAAAATACACCTTTGATGATATCCATACCCAAAATAATAAAATGATTTCCTTAAAGGAATTTTGTCAGGTTATTGCAAGATCAGATGCGTCTGTCCTCATACGGGGAGAAAGCGGTACGGGAAAGGAACTGGTGGCTCAGGCGATTCACAATGGCAGCGACGTAGCATCTTATCCATTTATCAGCATTGACTGTGCTTCCTTACCTGCAGACCAGCTTGAAATAGAGCTGTTCGGCTTTGAGGGCAGCCGATATCACGACAGCGAAACCCGCATCGGGAAGCTGGAACTGGCAGATCAGGGAACACTGTTCTTGGATGAGCTTGGCAGTATGTCTCTGGATATGCAGACCAAGCTTCTGCGTGTTTTAGAAACAAGAGAATATGAACGCATTGGCAGCAACAGGAAGCTGGCGTTCAATGCCCGTGTCATCGCAGCCACAAATGACGATCTGGAAAAGGCCATTGAGGAAAAGCGGTTTCGCCAGGATCTGTTTTACCGTTTAAATGTCATTCCGATACAGCTACCGCCGCTGCGGGAACGAAAAAATGATATTCCCTGCCTCTGCCGCGTATTGATTCCAACTGCAAAGCACCGTCAGTTCCCGTCTGATCTTTCCGTATCAGATGAAACAATGAAAATATTTCTCAAGCACGACTGGCCCGGCAATGTCCGGGAGCTTCGGAATGTTTTGGAACGCGCATCCATTATCTGCACAGAAGCCAAAATCGGTCCGGAACACCTGCCGGAATATTTGCAGAAATATAATGTTACCATTACTTCCAATGACGGAAAAAGCATCTACCGTCTTGAAATAGAAAATCTGGAACGCCGTTTGATACAGGATGCACTGGCAGCCAACAACGGAAATAAAACAGAGGCTGCCCGACAGTTAGGCATTCAGCGTTCTCTCCTCTATAAAAAAATGCAGGATTTAAATATCGTATCTTCTTCAAAATAAAAAAGTGTACAAAACCATTCGGTTATCGTCCTTATTTTGTACGCTTGTTCTTCTTTTTGCGTCTATTTTTTAGACGCTTCTTTTTTTCTATTCTTTTAAGGGAATTCAGTATTTTCGGCATTTTTTGTTTTCCGTTTTTCTTTTTATTGTTTATATTTTGGTAAGTCAAATCCCAATTTCTTTTGTATTATTAATAAACTCCTCTACTTGAATATTCGTATTATATCCTGGTATAGATTCTAATTTATCTACAGTTCCACCGGTAAATCCAAGACCTCTTCCAGACATTT
>CAZLZX010000024.1:0-3513 GCA_964564095.1 uncultured Eubacterium sp.
CTATGAAAGTACAAAGCCGTTTGAAGCCTGTGGGATTCATGTACTGCCGAAAGCATCTCCCATAGCAATGTATGTGAAGCTTGCGATGGCAGCTTCACAGGGCGTGGATTTTCCGGAAGTGATGTACCGGTCGCTGGGCGGGGATTTATTGTAACAGCATGGAAAGTGTAAAGACAATAAGATAATAGACAGGCTGTTATTTCTCACATAATGTGAACAGGGTAACAGCCTTTTCAATTACATTTGGACTAAAGAACCGATGGCAGAAAATCTGCGAAGTTTTGGGGGAAGATCTGTCAAATGGTGTTCAAATGAAGGTTGGTATGCTATGATATCAATACGTGAAAATTGGAGGAATAGAGATTGAGTATACATATGATCGGCATTGACCATACAAAGGCAAATGTAGATACCAGGGCTTTGTTTTCTTTTACAAAGAAAAGTTGTTTAGAAACGATGGCAGAGTGGAAAAGCATACGGGGAATCTTCGGTGTGATCATCATTTCTACCTGTAATCGAATGGAAATCTGGGCAAGTACGGAGGATGAATGGGAAGGCTCTCTGTTGGAATTGCTTTGTGCAAAGAAGCAGGTGCGGGAGAAGGAGTATGAGACCAGTTTTACTGTTCGTAAAGATCGGGAGGCGGTTTGTCACTTGTTTTGGCTGGCCTGCGGACTGAAATCACAGATTCTTGCAGAGGACCAGATCCTTACGCAGGTAAAGGATGCGCTGGCTTTGTCCAGAGAGAATTTTACAACGGACAGTGTGCTGGAAGTATTGTTTCGGACCGCAATTACAGCGGCAAAGCGGGTAAAGACGGAGGTTGCTTTTTCCAGAGTGAATGAGACAGCGATGGATCAGGCAATCTATATGCTGGGCCACAATGGATTTCCGTTTAAACGGGCCGTCTGTATGGTTATTGGAAATGGAGAAATGGGAAAGCTGGCGGCGTTGGCGTTGTGTGAGACGGGTGCGGATGTGACAGTAACAGTGCGTCAGTATCGAAGCGGAGTGGTAGAGATTCCCCAGGGATGTTCACGCATCCATTATGGCGAGAGGATGAATTTTTTACCGGAATGTGATCTGGTCGTAAGTGCTACGGCAAGCCCCAATTACACGCTGACGGAAAAGCTTGTCAGGGAAGCACTTGTAAAAAGACGGGGCAGACCACTGATCTTTGTAGATTTGGCAGTGCCTCGGGACATTGAAACCTCGGTAAGGGAATTGCCGAATGTGACTCTTTATAATATAGATGACTTTAAGCTTGATCGGCTGACAGACAGCATGAAAGCATCTATGGATGCGGCGGGAATTATTTTGGAAGAAGAGATGGGAGAATTTTATGGCTGGCTGGATAATAGAAAAATGCTTCCACGCATTCAGAAAATAAAGGATTTTGCGGTAGAGGATTTCCAGTGGAGGATTCAGAAGGAGATTAAAAAGCTTCCGTTGGAACCGGAGCAGAAAGAGCAGCTGCGGGGAGTCATTGATGCGGCAGCGGGTAAAGTAGTGGCGAAGCTTTTGTTCGGGCTTCGGGATTCTCTGGAAAAGGGCGAATTTTTTGATTGTCTGGAAGGTTTGGAAGAGCTTTATAAAGAGTGATAGTTTCACGGTGGAGAGAATGTATGGAAAAAAGAGTGAAGGATCATACAGAAGAAATAGAATGCGTTTCATCCGGAAGTATGAAGGATGGATGCCCGGAAGATGTGGAAGCTTACCGATCAACGGATATAGAGGATGATCGTCCGGAGGGGATCGGATATTTCCCAATGTTTATTGACCTGTGGAAAAAAAGGATCGTGGTAGTAGGAGCCGGAACCATTGCCCGAAGAAGGATCCGCACATTGCTTCTGTTTGGTGCGGATATATTGATAACGGCGCCTGTGACATCCGAAGAGGCTGCAAGGTTAGCGGAATCCTTTGAGGCGAAACAGGTAAGCGTTTCTTTCGGAAGGCAGGAATCATTCATAGCAGAAAAAAATCCGAAGTATGAGAACAGAGGACAGGTAGAAATTTTATGTAAACCATATGAGGCGTCTGTATGCGCAGGAGCATTTATGGTGCTGGCGGCTACAGATGATGCGGAGTTGAATGCGAAAATTTACCGTGATGCGAAGGCGGCAGGGGCTTATGCCAATAATGCCTCAGATCATCAGCAATGTGATTTTTATTTTCCGAGTGTGGTAAAACAGGGCGATCATGTGATAGGTATCAATGGCGGCGGTCAGGATCATGAGGGAACGAAGCGTTTGCGGCAGAGGATACAGTGCATGCTTGATACGGAGTAAGGGATAAAAAAATAAGCGGTAAAAAATAAGAGATAAAAAAGTAAAAGGTAAAAAAGTACAAGATAAAAAGTATAAGATAAAAGGTATAAGATAAAAGATACAAGATAAAAAGTATAAGATAAAAGATACAAAATAAAAAGTATGAGATAAAAGATACAAGATAAAAAGTACAAGATAAAAGATACAAGATAAAAAGTATGAGATAAAGAATCCATGATGAAAGTATGGAAGAAGAGGATTGGGGATTGAAATCATGAAGATCAGAATTGGCAGCCGGGAGAGCCGGCTTGCAGTGATACAAAGTGAGATGGTAATAAATTATTTGAAGGAGAAATTTCCCCAAGGAGATATTTCGCTGGTTACGATGAAAACCACAGGGGATATGATACTGGACAGGACTCTTGATAAGATCGGCGGTAAAGGGCTGTTTGTCAAGGAGCTTGACAAAGCTTTAGTGGAAGGACGTACGGATTTGTCCGTGCATTCGCTGAAGGATATGCCTATGGAAGTGTCTGAAGAATTGCCATTGGTTGCCTTTTCCAAACGGGAGGACCCCCGGGATGTGCTGGTGCTGCCGGAAGGCATGACAGAGATTGACTTTTCAAAGCCAGTGGGCTGTTCCAGTCTGCGGCGAATGCTGCAGTTTCGGGAATTGTATCCCCAGGCAAGATTTGAAAATATCAGGGGAAATGTCCAGACACGGCTTCGGAAGCTGGATGAGGGGCAGTATAGTGCAACGATCCTTGCCGCAGCCGGGTTAAAACGTCTGGGATTAGAGCATCGCATTTCTCGTTATTTTGAACCTGATGAGATGCTTCCGGCAGCAGGGCAGGGCATTTTGGCTGTGCAGGGACGAGCCGGTGTGGATTATTCTTATCTGAGCGGGTTTGCGGATGAGGATGCCCAAATTGCGGCCATAGCGGAGCGAAGCTTTGTGCGGTTTCTGGATGGGGGATGTTCTTCGCCCGTAGCGGCATATGCTGCTGTTGCAGGCAATGAACTTGTATTGACAGGTTTGTATTATAGTGAGGGGAAAAAGATATTTAGGAAAAAAAGTATTTCAGGATGTGTCAGTGATGCCGTAAGGTTGGGCGAAGAGCTGGCAGCAGAATTAAAATCTGAAGTAGAGGGCTTGTAATAAATTTGAAGTAGAAAGCTAGTTATAAATCCGAAGTAGAGGGCTTGTAATAAATTTGAAGTAGAAAGCTAGTTATAAATCCGAAGT
>CAZLZX010000024.1:3613-21046 GCA_964564095.1 uncultured Eubacterium sp.
GAAGTAGAGGGCTTGTAATAAATTTGAAGTAGAAAGCTAGTTATAAATCCGAAGTAGAGGATTCGTGATAAATTTGAAGTAGAAGGTTGGTTATAAATCAGAAGTAGAAAATTAGTTATGAATCTAAAATAGAAAGTTATTCATAAAATGCGTTTGTGAGACGAAAAGAAAATCGGAAGTCAGAACAATAAAAACGAAGAGGCTGGAGAGGTTTGATATGAATACAGGAAAAGTCTGGCTGGTAGGAGCCGGTCCCGGAGATGCCGGGCTGTTTACATTAAAAGGAAAAAAGGTGCTGGAGCAGGCAGAGGTGGTAGTCTATGACAGTCTGGTCGGAGATGGCGTGCTTGCCATGGTTCCGGACGCTGCCAGAACCATCAATGTAGGAAAACGGGCAGGAAATCATCCGGTTTCCCAGGAAAATATAAATGAGATACTTTTAAGGGAGGCTCGGAACGGATATCGTGTGGTGCGTTTAAAAGGCGGAGACCCGTTTTTGTTCGGAAGAGGCGGCGAAGAGCTGGAATTATTAAAGGAAAATGAGATTCCCTTTGAGGTCGTGCCGGGAATCACTTCTCCTATAGCGGTTCCCGCCTATAATGGCATTCCGGTAACCCATCGGGATTATTGTTCTTCTGTTCATATTATTACCGGACATAAACGGGCTGGCAGGGAATACGATATTGATTTTGATGCATTGGTACGTACGAAAGGAACGCTGATCTTCTTAATGGGAGTGGCATCCCTCAATGATATTTGCAGCAATCTGATCAAAGCCGGCATGGATGCAAATACTCCGGCGGCTGTCTTGCAGCAGGGGACCACAGCGGGCCAGAGAAAGATCGTTGCGACTGCGGCAACCTTGCCGGAAGAGGCGGCGCGACAAGGATTGGAAACGCCTGCGATCATTGTAATAGGCGGAGTCTGTGAAACCGCAGACAAATTTTCCTGGTATGAGCATTTACCGCTTTTTGGGTATAAGATTTTAGTGACCAGACCGAGAGAGCTGATTTCCGGCATGTCAGAAAAACTGCGGAGGTTAGGTGCGGAGGTGCTGGAGCTTCCGGCTATCAGAGTCAGTGCAGTAAAAGAGCGAGAGACGGTTAATCAGGAGATAAAAAATATTTCTAACTATGATTGGCTGGCATTTACAAGCCCAAGCGGTGTCCGGATCTTTTTTGATGAATTAATGCGGGATGCGGGCGCAGATATCCGAACCCTTGGCGGCGTAAAAATAGCGGCGCTTGGCGCCGGAACGAAACGGGAGCTGACGAAACGCGGCTTGTATCCGGATCTGATGCCGGATATTTATGACGGCGGATCTTTAGGCAGTCTTATGGCAGATCGGTGCGAAAAAAATGCTAAGATTTTGATTCCAAGAGCTGCCATTGGAAATAAAGAACTGATAGAGGCATTGCAGGTAAGAACGGATCTGACAGTGACAGATCTGGCAATTTATGATACTTTTTATGAGAAATCCGAGTTGATAGATGTGGCGAAGGAATTTGAACAGGGAAAGATCCATTGTGCCGTATTTACCAGTGCGTCAACGGTAAAAGGATTTGCCGGGGCTGTGTCGGAGCTTGATTTTACAAAGGTAACGGCGGCTTGTATTGGAAAGCAGACAAAGGCAGCGGCGGATGCGTTGGGAATGAAAACATATGTGGCGGCGTCTGCAACGATGGATGCGCTGACTGATCTGGTACGGCAAATATTAAATAGATGATAGTTGCATTTAATAGATGATGATACAGCAAATATTAAATAACAGATAGTTGCTGACTGCAAGTATAGCTGCATTTAACAGATGTTGGTACGGCATGTGTTAAATGCCTGACATATAAAGTTTGAAATGATTCATTCTCAGCGTTTCATCCTATAGAAAGTGATACGGTGCATGTTGAGCAGTAAAGGGAAAAGAGAGATTTGTAATATGATACAGGATTTAAAACCTTATACTTTTTATAATGAATATCGGCAGTCTGAGCCGGGAAATGGAGATATTATCATTAGTATTTCTGATCGAAGAATATTGATAAAGGAAGAAAACGGTAATATTTGTTTCCCAACCTATGAGGAGTTTTTGGAAAATAGAGATGCTCCTGAGTCTGAAAATACGGAGGACGCCAAACTGCTTCTGGCAGCAGAACAGGAGGGCTCGGAACACTCGTCAAAGCTGGAATTTACATATTTATTTGCAATTGATCAGACTCAGTTTTTCCTGTGCTGGAATATGGGGCTGGAGGGATATCAATATCAGACCATGCAGTACCTGCGCGGAGCATCGCCGAAGCATTTGGCTTATGCAGGGATGGTTGCTATGCAGCTTGCAGATTGGCATGAATCCCATCGTTTTTGCGGCAGATGCGGACATGAGATGGAGCACAGCACAAAGGAGCGGATGATGCATTGCCCGGAGTGCGGTCAGATGGAATATCCGAAAATCTGTCCTTGTGTGATCGTTGGTGTGATTCATGGGGACAAGATACTGGTTACGAAATACAGAGGACGAAAAACAAAATTTTATGCTCTGGTAGCGGGATTTGCCGAGGTTGGCGAGACGATTGAGGGGACTGTGCACCGTGAAGTATTTGAGGAAACCGGCGTGCATGTGAAAAATCTGAGCTATTATAAATGCCAGCCATGGCCATTTTCTGAAAGCCTGCTGTTCGGTTTCTTTTGTGAGTTGGACGGAAGCGATGCGATCACGATGGAAGAGGATGAGCTTTCTCTGGCAAAGTGGATTTCCAGAGATGAGCTGGATGTGACTTGTGATGATTTTGCGCTGACAAATGAAATGCTGTGGGTGTTTAAAGAGAATAAGCTGGATTTTTTGAAAAGAGGATAAACTGGACTTTTTGAAAAGAGAATAAGCTGGACTTTTTAAAAAGAGGATAAGCTGGACTTTTTGAAAAGAGAATAAGCTGGACTTTTTGAAAAGAGAATAAGCTGGACTTTTTGAAAAGAAAATAAGCTGGACTTTTTGAAAAGAGGATAAGCTGGATTTTTTTAGTGATCAATAGGATATATAGAAATATAATTTAGAAAATACAATAAAAAAAGATAAGAAAGCGAGAATGATAATAGCGTGAATCTGATAGAAAAATCTAATTTGGCAGTTGTAACATTGAAAAAGGGAGAAGGAAGAACCATCAAAGCCGGTGGCATGTGGGTGTTTGACAATGAGATTGCATCCATTATGGGACATTTTGATAACGGAGATATCATATTGGTTCATGATTTTGACGGATATCCTATGGGAAAGGGATTTATCAATCAAAATTCAAAGATCCGTATCCGCATGATGACCCGCAATAAAGAACAGGTCATAGATGAAGCCTTCCTTCGGATGCGTCTTGAGAATGCCTGGGAATATCGAAAAAAGACAGTGGACATATCCAGTTGCCGGTTGGTATTTGGCGAAGCTGATTTTCTGCCTGGTATCGTTATTGATAAATTCAGTGACGTATTGGTAGTGGAATCTCTGGCTTTGGGAATTGACAAATTGAAACCGCTAATCATCGATTTGTTGAAAGCTATTTTGGCAAAGGATGGTATTGCTATTCGGGGCATCTATGAACGTAGCGATGCAAAGGTTCGTGAGCAGGAAGGAATGGAGCGTTTTAAGGGCTTCATCGGAGACGAGTTTGATACGAAAGTTGAAATCATAGAAAATGGTGTGAAATATCTGGTGGATGTAAAGGATGGGCAAAAGACCGGATTTTTCCTGGATCAGAAATACAACCGTCTGGCAATTCAGCGTTTGTGCAAGGATGCGAAGGTGCTGGACTGCTTTACCCACACAGGTTCCTTTGCCTTGAATGCGGGAATCGCAGGGGCGTCCCATGTTCTCGGCGTGGATGCGTCTGAGCTTGGCTGTGCACAGGCCAGAGAAAATGC
Organism: uncultured Eubacterium sp.; assembly: GCA_964564095.1. Taxonomy (GTDB): domain Bacteria; phylum Bacillota; class Clostridia; order Lachnospirales; family Lachnospiraceae; genus Brotonthovivens. The sequence continues at coordinate 7,514 of CAZLZX010000024.1, forward strand.
AGCTTTAAACGGTTTGTCTGACCGGGTGGAATTTTTATGTGCGGATGTATTTGATCTGCTGCCAAAGCTGGAAGCAGAAGGGGAGAAGTTTGACGTGGTCATTCTTGATCCTCCTGCGTTTACCAAGTCCAGAAAGACTATTAAAAATGCGGTAAAGGGTTATCGTGAGATCAACATCCGGGGTATGAAGCTGGTCAAAGACGGCGGTTATCTGTGCACCTGCTCCTGTTCTCATTTTATGGATTATGAGCTGTTTACAAAGACGATTCATCAGGCGGCGGGGAATGCGCATAAGCGTTTGCGGCAGGTGGAGTACCGTACGCAGGCGCCGGATCATCCGATTTTGTGGGCGGCAGATGAATCTTACTATTTGAAGTTTTATATTTTTCAGGTGTGTGATGAGAAATAGGATCAGAAATAGTAAAAAGTGACTTGATTTCTGTAATTAAGTTTGGGCGAGTTGGGAGAAGATGGATTAAGGTATGGCTAATAAACAAATGTATCGTCAAAAAAGTTTTGTTAATAAATCTAAAAATATAAAAAAGAACAATATAGATCAAGAAAAATCATCCGTTGAATGTGTAGAAGGAAAACCATGTCCTCTTGAGAAAAAATGCGGCGGCTGTCAATATCAGAGCATGTCTTATGATAAACAGCTGAAGCTGAAACAGACACAAGTAAGAAAGCTATTAGAGCCTTTTGGAAAGACCTATCCAATTACCGGTATGGAAAATCCGTATCATTACCGTAATAAGGTTCATGCAGTATTTGATCGCCAGAAAAACGGAACGATCATATCAGGCATTTATCAGGAGGGAACGCACAAAGTTGTACCTGTGATAGATTGTTTGATCGAGGATAAGAAATCAGATGCGATCATCAACGATATCCGCGGACTGCTTAAATCTTTCAAAATAAAAACATTTGATGAAGACACAGGGTATGGGCTTTTGCGTCATGTGCTGATCCGCCGGGGTTTTTTTACTGGACAGATCATGGTAGTGTTGGCGCTTGGTTCGCCGATTCTTCCATCCAAAAATAATTTTGTAAAAGCATTGAGAAAGATTCATCCTGAGATCAGCACCGTAGTGATTAATGTGAACGACAAAAAGACCAGTATGGTGCTGGGAGAGCGTGAAATCGTCATTTACGGGAAGGGCTATATTGAGGACGAGCTGTGCGGATGCAGATTCCGCATCTCATCTAAGTCATTCTATCAGGTCAATCCGGTGCAGACAGAAAAGCTGTATGAGAAGGCAATAGAATTGGCCGGATTGACGGGAAAAGAACGTGTCGTTGACGCCTATTGCGGTATTGGAACGATTGGCATGGTGGCGGCAAAAAATGCGAAAGAGGTCATTGGTGTGGAATTGAATGCAGATGCGGTCAGGGATGCTGTACGTAATGCGAAGCGCAATGATATGAAAAATATCCGTTTTTATAATGGGGATGCCGGAGTGTTTTTGAGTACCATGGCGGCGAAAAAAGAGAAGGCGGATGTGGTATTTATGGACCCGCCAAGGAGCGGAAGTACGGAAGAATTTATGAGTGCTGCGGTAAAAATGGGACCGGGGAAAATTGTGTATATTTCCTGCAATCCGGAGACGCTGGCGAGGGACTTGAAGTTTCTGAAAAAGAAAGGGTATCAGATGGAGGGGGCGTATCCGTATGATATGTTTCCGTTTACGAAACACGTGGAGACGGTATGTCTACTGTCACGAAACAAGTAAAATAGTACAGAAACAGGCTTAAAATAAGGGATTCTGAGAGATTTGCTGTATTTGGCAGTCTCATGGAATCCCTTTTTTCGTGTTTTGACGATAGCGTCATAGTCTGCCTTTTGATAGGTTGAGACAAGAAACTACTTTTTTGCCTGTTGAGACAATAGGGCTATTGTCATTATTTTGTGGCTTTTGCCTCCAGTTCTTTCAGCGTCACGCCAGCTGCATTCTTCCATGTGGCGGGTCCGCTGACACTGTATCCGGTAACGAAATCAGCGGCAGCAGAGGAACTGGAGAAAAGAATATCTTCGGTTGTCACGAAGTCCTTCACCTTGTTAGAAGCGAGGTGTTTTTTACGCAGATTAGCTGCACCCTTGCTCAGAGATTTTTCTGATGTCTTCTCGTTGAGGACTGCTCCGGCGAATAATACGAAACCTTCTGTGGTGATCATACCCTTGCCGGATGCATTGCCCTGGTTTAAGTACAGAATCTCATCATCTACGGTAGAATTCGGATTATTATGTACAGTAGGCTCAAGCACCTTGTAACCCAGGGCATTGATAAGGATACGTACATTATCGATGAATTCTTCCATAGCAGCGGTCTGAGATTCTTTCATGACTGTCTTGCCATAGGTGTTCTTGGTCAGCACCTTATAGCGTTTGCTGTCTCTTGCAATCTGCACGAAGCGGTCCTCAAGATAGCGGATCAGAGCCTTGTTTAAATCTCGTCCAAGGAAGATAACTGCTGTAGTCCAGTAGAACTTCTCTTTGTCGGCATTGTAGTCTCTAATGTGCTGATTTAAGCGCTCCTGGATGGTTTCTGACTCGCCAATGTAGACTGAGTCGGAATCGTCCTCTTCCTTGCAGAACAGGAAGTACACACCTGCACCCTTGATATCATCTCTTTTGCAATCGGACACCTCAATGCGAGGAATTTTGATTGCCTTACCGTTCCAATTGGATAGCTCTGCAGTTATGAGACTGTCAGCCGTTCCGTTGGCCAGGAACAGCTCTATTGATTTTCCGTATGCCATGCCATCAGTCCTTTCTCAAAGCTTTATACAATTCAGCTGCCATAGCGTCCTGTACTTTCTGATAGAAGTCAGGGTCATTGAAAAGCTTTGCAAATGAGTCGTTGTTGTCAAGGAAGCACTGTGTAACGATGTCCCTAAATTTGTCTGGGAACAGAGAACGAACAAACATTTCTGTGCTATTGTCCTTGGCATATTTCTTGAATTTCTTTACCTCACTGTCTCTCATGAACATCTGATAGATGCCTTCGATGATCACACGGTCAGAGTCTGTGAAGTTACCGCTGAATCGCTCATTGACTTTATCGATGATGCTCTGAAGGGTGTCTTTCTTTTTCTGCGGCGTTTTAGGAGCGACACTGCCGCCTGGCACAAACACAGGAGGTTTCTCATCCAGGAGAATTGCACCTGTGAAGGTTTCTGTCAGAGATGCATACTCCAGTTTGATTTTGTCATCGATATCGACAAATTCCACTTTCGCTCTTGGCAGGAACCTAATAAGATGCGTGGTGTACTGGTATTCATTGAAAAGGTCTTTGTCGTGTAAACGGACAAGCTGTGTCACATACGCATATAGCCTGTTGAATGTTCGGATGTAATCCCTCGTAGCATACTGATCGTCCTCGTCCAGATCGGTATATCTTTTGATTACCGGACGGAGCATATTTGCCAATCTGCCAAGTGCAGCGGCATCCTGTCCTTTTTTGCTCTGAGTCTCCATGAAGACATTAAAGGTTGAAACATCTTCCCAATTATAGAGCATATAATCACGAATCTTATTCCGCACATCATATACACGGTTTAAGTCAGTGCTGCCTTCCATGGTTGTGGTCTCATAGTAAGGCAGGAATGCACCTTTAATATCTTCTTCGGTATTCTCAAAGTCGAGTACGAAGGTGCTATTCTTTCCAGCTGTGGTACGATTCAAACGAGAGATTGTTTGAACGGCGGTAACGTCACGGAGCTTTTTATCAACATACATGGTATGCAGAAGAGGCTCATCAAAGCCGGTCTGGTATTTGTTTGCAACTACGAGAATATTGTATTTAGTGCTATGGAATGCTTTGCGGAACTTTTTATCGGTTGTGATATATCTTCCGTTTTCATCCAGGTTCATAGTGGCCTCGGTGAACGGCTTCTCGCTCGGATAATCCTCAAGGGAAATTTCGCCGGAGAAGGCAATCATAACATCACTGCCGGCACATTCTGTCGGATGGTCAGATAGATACTTTTTGATAGCAAAATAGTAGCGCACGGCATTCGCACGGCTATCTGCTACGACCATAGCCTTGCCTTTGCCGTTAATCTGATAACGGCAGTTTTCAAGGAAGTTGGTCATAATCATTTCTGTCTTTTGAGCGATGGTATAACCATGCTGTTTATAATACTTGAACAAGGCACGAGAAGTAGGACCTTCGATCAATTCAGGATTATCCTCTGATATTTTTATCAGCTTAAATGCTTCACGAACTGTGGTGTAGTTGGAAAGCACATCAAGAATATATCCTTCTTCGATTGCCTGTCTCATAGAATACACATGGAATGGTGTCTTGATAGGTTCACCCTCTGGTGTTGTACCTACGACCGTACCGAATGTCTCAAGTGTCTGTCCTTTCGGAGTTGCGGTAAAAGCGAAGAAAGACTGGTTTTCATGTCTGCCCTGACCGATAACTGCATTCACATAGTCATCTGTGAGATCGACTTCACTTTCGTCAATTCCGGCTTCTTCCGCATATTCTTTAATTGCTACGCCCATATCAATAAGGCTGCGGCGGAGTGTCTTAGCACTTTCGCCGTTCTGTCCCTGGTGTGCCTCATCAATAATGATTGCAAATCTGCGACCGCTGAATTTCTCCATATCCTTGTGGGCGAAGAGGAACTTCTGAATGGTGCAGATAATGATTCTCTTTTTATCGTTGATTGCTTCCGCAAGAGAGCGGGAGTTCTTTTTATCATCAATAGCCTCTACCAGACCAACCTGATGTTCAAAGCTGTTAATGGTATCCTGCAGCTGACCGTCCAAAACAACACGGTTGGTTACAACGATAACGGAATGGAACAGCCCCTTATTTTCCGCATCATGCAGAGAAGCAAGACGGTAGGCAATCCATGCAATGGAGTTGGACTTGCCGGAACCGGCACTGTGCTGAATGAGGTAGTTTGTACCGACACCATTCTGCCTTACATCAGCAAGGACTTTCTTGACTACATCGTACTGATGGTAACGAGGGAAAATCATTTTCTCCTTGGTGACCATCTTGGAAACACCGTTCTTCACGACTTCTTCTTTTTCCTTAACATAAGAAATGAAGCGGTGAATAAGGTCGAGTAGGCTGTCACGCTGCAGAACTTCTTCCCAAAGATAGCCGGTAGCGTACCCTTCGTCATTGACTGGATTTCCCGCACCGCCGGTAACGCCTGCCCCGTTAGAACCCTGGTTGAACGGCAGGAAGCGGGTCTTGCCATCTGCAAGCTGTGTAGTCATCCACGCTTCGTAGAGGTCAACAGCAAAGTAAACTAGGAAGCGATGGTTCGGTCTGAAGCAGAACTCTTTGGAGTTACGGTCATTTTTATACTGGTTGATAGCGCAGACATAATCCTGACCCTTCAGCTGGTTTTTCAGTTCCAACGCTACAACCGGAATACCATTCACGGAAAGAACCATGTCGATGGTATTGGAGTTGTTAGGAGAGTAGCGGAACTGTCTGGCACAACCGAGGATGTTAGCTTCATAACGTTCTGTGGCAAGTGGGTTCAGGTCAGACTCTGGCTTGAAATAACAAACACGGAGTTTACATCCCATATCCTCGATTCCATTACGCATTACATGAAGCAGACCTTGATTGCTGATAGTGGTTTCCAAGCGGTGATACAACTTGTCAGCAGCATTGGCACCATAGTACTTGGTGTATTTTGCCCATTCCTTCGGCTGTGTCTTTGCGATGAATTCACAGAGGACATCCATATAGATGCAGCGGTCAATATCGTGCTGTCTTGCATGGATCCAGTTCCCGGAGGCATCCTGACCGTTGAACTGTTCATAGCCACCTGCAGCAGAAAGCAGGAAAGATTCTATGTCTTGTTCAAATCTTTTTTCACTTTTATCCACTTAAGACACCTCCTTCTTTCCTGTGACATATTCGTAAATGAGTGATTTTTTGTATTGGTTCAGCTTATCGATTTTCTCTTGTTTGATAGCGATAAGTCGATCGATATGAACGCATTTTTTCTCTAAATAAGCTGCTATTTGCTTCTGCTCTTCAATATCATAAGTCACTGATACTTGAATTTCTTTAGAACGTTCAATGTTTAGGTTTAACTGAGTACTAACAATTGATGCACGAACAAAACTTTCTTTTAAGGCCAAGAATAGATAGTAAACGTAATTTTCATCAAAGCCTGGTTTTACCGTAAATCCAACTACACTATCAGGGAAATACGCATCAAATCCGAGAATTGCAACATCCCCAACATTTGCGGCGATGGTCATGGTCATAGTTCCTTTGGGAAACTCTTTGCTAACATTTTTTCCTAGTTCATTTAGTGTTTGTGAATACGTTGTGATATATTTGTTTGCTCGAGCAACATCACCTGTCTGTATAAATGGATAAGCTCCATCATAGTATCGCGGATCATTTCGTGGGCGGTGATTAAATAAACCTCTTGAAATACTGGTTATATATTTGAGCTTAAGTAATTCCCATGATTCAGGTATTGCCCCTATCCAATCCACACCGCTATCTTTCATCAGCACATTAGAGGTGAGACCCTTGGTAACAACCTCAGTGATAAGGCTCTGCTTATAGGCTTTCAGTTTTTCAATTTGAGCTTCCACATTGGAGATAAGTGCATCAACCTTTGCCATCTCATCTGAAATAGCATCAAGTATACATTGCTGTTCATCCAAAGGAGGAATAGGAAGAAGAATGCTTTTCATTTCCTTCCAACAAGTTGTCCAGAGATCCGCGACAATACCATGCCCCCAGCGATAAAACTCCTCTGCAAATCCATAATTTTTCATCAAGAAATTAGGGTAATTTGGTAGCAGTGGAACTCCCTTTGCAGGATATAATACAGTGTTAATCAGTGATACTGACCCATCTCGAGGAGCAACACCACAGGACTGCTTACGGTCGGAACGAGAATTGATTACAAAATCATTTTCAAGAACCATTTTTCGGTTGTCGTTTGCGTCTGATTTTGCAACATTCGCCATCTGTGGAACAATGCCACCCTTTGACACGGAAAGGGGTGGATAGTCAGTGTCATTTACCTTTTCATTTCTAACCTTAAATAGTGAGCCAATGGTAAGTGTTTGCCACGAGGCAGGAACAGCACCTATCCATTCAACTCCGCTTTCTTTCATATCACGCATTTCCAAACAACTCCTTCATCAGAATTGTTTCCTCTGCTTCTAGAGCTTTGATATCCTCAAAGATATCGGCAGAAGACTCAGGGGCAACAAATTTATAGAACAGCCGTGTGAACGGTACTTCGTAACCAATCTTATCCTTGGCAGGGTCGATGTAAGCGAGCGGATTATATGGTAAAACATTCTTTGCCATATATTCATCCGTATCTTCTCCGAGAGGGATTATCTCGTTATCGGATGCGCCCTTCACGGCTACCGTTTTGCCCTTTTTCAGAACAGGCTTGCCGTCTTTACCGACCTGGGCGGTTTCCACGGTTACCTTGGTAAAGCCGAAGTAGCTGTTTTCAAACACCTTGCTTTCAACCGCAAGACCATCTGCCTCATAGATTTCATCGGAGAATTCCTCGTAGGCACGGATAATCATTTCAATGCAGGTGTCATCCAAATCTACACGCTTCGAGCCGATGTTCTTCCGGCGCTTTACAAAGCACTTGCTTGCATCAATCAGCTGAACCTTGCCGCTACGATGCATGGCTTTGCCTTTGGTCAGTATCCAGATATAAGTAGAAATGCCTGTGTTGTAGAAGAGGTCGGTAGGAAGCTGAATGATTGCATCTACCAAATCACTCTCAATGACATATCGGCGGATTTCAGATGCTCCGCTTCCTGCATCACCAGTGAAAAGAGAAGATCCATTCTGAATGATTGCCATTCGACCTGAACCTTCTTTCAGCTTCTTTACGCCATTCAGCATAAAAAGCATCTGACCATCAGAAATTGCAGGCAGACCGGGTCCAAAACGACCTTCAAAGCCTTTTTTAGCCTCAGCTTCGACTTCTGTCTTTTCACGCTTCCAGTCGATACCGAATGGTGGATTGGAGATGATATAGTCGAATTCATAACCACTGAATTTATCATCGTTCAGGGTGTCTCCGTACATCATGCCGGATGCGTTGCCGCCTTTGATGAGCATATCGGCTTTAGCAATAGCATAAGTTTCTGGATTGAATTCCTGACCGAAACAGGTAAGGCTTGCGTCTTCACTGATATCGTGCAGACGTTCAGTAAGACAGCCTAGCATCTGGGAAGTACCCATTGCCATATCATAGGCAGTCTTTGTGCATCCTTCTTCCATGATCTCAGCTTTCTCAGGGGAAACCAGGAGTTCGGTCATAAGATAGATGATGTCACGGCTAGTGAAATGCGCTCCGGCCTGTTCATCATAGGACTCGGAGAATTTACGAATCAGTTCTTCAAAAATGTAACCCATGTCAGCAGAGGTGATCTTATCCGGAGACATATCTGCTTTTGTGGAATTGAATTCCTGAAGAGTGACGAAAAGAACGCCGCCTTTTACCATCAGCTTTACTGTATTTTCAAAATCAAAGTTATCGATAATGTCCTTGATGTTAGAAGAAAAACCCTGAAGGTATGCTTCAAAGTTGATCTCTACACCGTCAGGATCAGCAATCAATTTAGCAAAATCGAAGTTGCTGGTGTTGTAGAAATCGTAGCCGGAGATACGGCAAAGAATACCGTCACGAGCTTGTCCTTCAATTTTCTGCTCATCCAGCTTCTTAGCCATTGCAACAACGGCATCCTTGGTGGATTTCAGAGCCTCATCAAAACGCTTAAGTACAGTCATCGGAAGGATTACCTTACCATATTCGTGGGGTTTAAAGAGTCCGACAAGATGGGTGGCAATCTCCCAGATTAGATTGGCTTTCGCCTGTATATTTGCATTCGTCTGCTTTTGCAGTTCGTTCATCGACATAGCGCACACCTCCAGACTAATCTTTTATCGATTCCATGATGTCTTCTAACTTACAGTCCATAGCTTCGCAGATTTTAAGAAGGACATCAGTTGTGATATTGGCTCCTTTGCCAAGCTTGGCAATTGAAGCAGCACTGATTCCGGCGGCCTCTCTTAAATCATTTTTATTCATGTCTTTGTCAATCAACATTTTCCATAATTTGTTATAACTGATTCTCATATCCGAACCTCCTTGCTTCTAGCGGATGTGTTAAACCAAATACTTTTTCAAAATCTCAACATCTTTTCTGATGTCTCGCGGCTTTATGCGTTTGATTACTTTTTCTTCAACTTCCGGTGTCCAGTAAATACGTAGTTTCTCCCTGGCTCTCGTTATTGCAGTGTAGAAAACATTATGTGTAACAAGTTCTTCTACCTCATCTGTAATAACTATTTTAACAGAGTTGTATTCCAGACCCTGCGCCTTATGAATAGATACTGCATATGCAACTTGGAACGGAACTACCGTTCTGGAAGTCTGATCATCGCCATCTTCATCTGCGCTTTTCAATTTATGAACACAGAAGCGAATCAAGGATCTTTCTTCTCCCTCATAGCATTCCAGCAATTCAAAATCACATCGCCAGGCATCGCTTTCGTCTATTTCTTTTGGGATCTCAACATCAAATTGAATTCGTTCTTCGTGAGTACCCACATCAAGGATTTCTATGCCCTGAATGATGCCTTTCATGTTGTTATGAATGACAGGGTAAAATCTATCAGATTCAAGGAAGAGAATCGGATCTCCGACTTTATATTGCTGAATGTCCCATCGGTAGCCGGATTTGGATTGCTTTCCTGCAGAAATCTGTTGATGTTATTAATACCGTATAGACCATCATAGTTTAGGCAAAGGATAGCCTCATCTTTTTCAATGGAAGAGAGCAGTGATGCATCAACTTTCAATGAATAGCTTTCTCTTTCTATGACCTCTTTTGCGGTTTCATCCATATGTCTGACTTTATCCCACAATTCGAGCAGATGCTTATCCTTCGTTCTGTGTGGTTTGGTTAGTTCAAAAACAGCACTTTCCGGCAGGAAGGATCTCAACACAGAAAACCAGTTGCCAAATTGAATGGCATCAATCTGATAAGTGTCTCCAACCAGTAAGAGCATTTTGAAATTTGCTTTTTCTAAGACGGCAACCATATCGCTATTGCTTACTGTGCTACACTCATCAATGACTAAAAGCTCATATTCGGCATTCCAGGTTTCCTGATATAAAAAGCTGGCGATGGTTGAGAAGGTCGCATTGTCTGCATCAATTTTTCTCATCAGGTTTTCTTTTGCAGGATTGGTTTGAGTCAGGTACAGCTTGTTTTCACCATTCAAGTAGTGAGATACATGGTTTATCAGTGTCGATTTTCCAACACCGGCAGAACCGTATATTACGCCGACTTTGGACTCGGAGAAAATGCGACCGATGATGTCCCTCTTTTCCTCACAATCAATTTCATAATCATCAAAGAGCAACCACATCTCAACATCTTCAGTGTAATTCTCAATGCCCGATGCAGATAATTCTTGCAGCTTTTGAATAATCGTGCAGGTGTCCAGTTTGTATTCATTAATGAAAACCTGATTATGTTCAAGCTTGAGATTGCTTCTAGGTTTATGCCCAAACCAAAGACTTGCATTGTATTCTCGGATGAGAGTATTGATATCGGTAAAGCCTGTAATTTCACTGACATCTGTGAATAACTGACCTTTGCCTTCAGTGTTGTTCTTTATATATCTTGCAAACAATTGAGGGCGTTTGTGTCTGTAGGGAATGCATTCGAATATAGCACTTGACTTAGGGTTATGTCCGAGCGGCGATCTGTTAAATGGGAGAGAGTCGAACTGGATACAACCATTGGACAGGTATAAATTCGAAAGATTTCTGTTTTGTCCGCTGTAACGCTGATTTTTTATTATCACGTTATTCATGCTGTAAAGCAGATAGCGTAATATGTTCTGGCCAGGCTTTTTGCTGCGAATTATAGTTCTGCAGTAGTCAAGAACCGGAATAAATACAGGTGATTTCAGTTCACTTCTCCATTGTTCTGTTATTCTGGTATAAGCATAATCAGGGAAGTCGATAAGCTCGGTTAATGTATATCTTCTTCTGGTAAGGAAATCACAAATCGTTTTTTGCTCTGGATAAGAGACTCGCCTCTTTTCGCCTTTCACCAGAGATATGAAATTTTGAAATTCACAATCGCGGATGGATACCTCCCAACCATCAATAATGATTATGGGCATCGTCTTCCCAAGAATTTCTATTGATTCCTGAACAAGATGAAATTTTGACGCATAGCTGTGAGTGACAGACAACTTGGTGAAAGCAATTACACGGTTTGCCTTGGATTTGTTTTTTCTGTCATCCACAGGAGTGAATGTAACCTCGTTGTAGATTCGACCGTTTACAAACAGAGGCTTTATCTTCTGAATGTAATATTTGCTATTGCCAGCACCGGTCAATTGAACAGGATACTGCTCGATTTTTTCTGAGATCTTTGCATAGTACTCCTGTAGGGTATCGTCCAAATGCAAAGGGAACTTTTCCAGGTTATGCAGGATCTCAATTCCGAAGTAATCTCGTAACAGGTTTTTGGATTCCAACAAGTACTGATAATACTTCAGCATCAATCTTTCCGAGCCATCTTCATCAAGCGTAAACTGGGTAGTTACAACTTGTAGGAAATTACGGAATTTATATAGAGAATTCAGCTCACTGTTAATCTGAGCGAATTCAGCAGCTTTATTTATATTCTCTTCGGTAATGTCAATATCGGTGCCGTTAGAATAGAACTTGAGCATGATATGATTCACAAACTTCATTAGCTGCTCTAAGATATCCTGAGAGATAGCACCACGAGATGAATCTTCGATGCTATCCAGGTGCCTGCATATCACATTGTCTATTCTTCTGATAGAATCATCAATTCTGGGCATCAACATCCCCCTTTCTTCTAAAATTCTCCGTCATCCCAGTCATCGATGAAAGCATCGTATGGGAATGCTCCGGCAAACATATCCGGGTGGAGTTTGACATATAGGTTTCTGATTTTTGTTCTTGTACCTCTGATAAAAGGTGATCCCATATTATCAGATAAAAAGCTGTTGCTTAATGTGTTCAGTTCTCCGAGTAGTCCGAAAACATGAGATTTTAAAGAAGGGTCTGTAAAAGCATCTGCTTTTGAACTCCATTTCGTTTTATATAAGTCCTGGATTTTACATGGTAGGGTCATGTCAATTAATGAATCACCATAGTTTTCACTTATCAGAGCAACCATAATTTCATCATAATCTGCTGTGAAATCCTGAAGTAACAATGTGTCTTCCGAAGAATACGGACATTCATCGGAAGGCTGCGTTTCGGGAAGTTCAATCTTTGTTTCGGTCGGTTTCTTGCCTTCCAACTCGTCAGCCAAGGCTTCCATGGCCTTACCCCATACATCTGCAAGGACTTGACCTGAAGCTAGGATTCTGTCGTTTATTCTTTCAGTTGCTGTCTTCTTGGCAGGCTCTGGTGCAGATGGAACAGCAGTGGCAGTTTCATGAGGTGCTTCATATCTGATCTTTACCGTTATGCTTGTGGTGATAGAGTTTCCTACATTTGCGTTGTATCGCCAAGGTGATTTAGCGCCACTTTGTGTATGCCATGCCTCAAATGTGGGACGTCCTTTAGTATTGTCCTTTCTGTCGTTGAGAATGAACCTAATGACAGAGAGTAAGAAGATAGGAAGGTCTACTTCAGTAACGTTCTCCAACTGGTTCCAAAGAACAGTCTGTTTGGCCGATACAGCAAATAACGCATCCTGGGGCATTTCCACATCGTTTTGAATAACTTCAAAGAGAGCCTTAACAAGCCATTCGGAACGAACCTCATTTATATATTTCTCAACGAACTCTGACATTCTTTTTAGAAGGTCAGGGTCTTTTTGTTTTATGGAAGAATTGAAGGAACTGATGACGGCGGTATCAGTAAAAGGGATGTATGTAGGACCGTAGTCCAGACAGGTTTTGAACTGCGTTGTGCATTTTCCAAAAGTCTTACCCTGGCTTACTGCAAATCTATCTCCGGTAACTACTTCGACCAATCCCATCATTATATCGGTTTCTTTCAGACCATCAGATCCGCCATTATATTTGTCTCTTGCTTTTGTTCGTGTTTTTCTCGCCAGAAGAATCAATGAAAATAGTATTCCTCCGCAAAGATAAGGCACCTTTTTCGGGGTCATCTTTACAACCTCCTTTATTTAGTAAGCTTAGAAAGACTAAACGGGGGTTCAGCCTGTTGACGGTAACCTTAGCTACTATAGGTTAAATAATGAAGATTGAGATAGAACACGGATTGGTTCGATATCAAAATCTCTTTCCCAATATTGTATCACATAAATGTGAATATTTCTACATTCTGCGATTCGGAAAGAGCGGATGTGAAGAAAAATTCGCGTTCGCATTGAAAATCTTCAAACATTAAATATCAATCTCAAAGTCCGAGATGGCCATTAGGACGGCGGGATGCATAGAGAATCCACACACAGCTTTACGGCTGTGCCAGGGATGAAGATGCACCCACCGTACTTCGTCATGCCCATTTTTCGGT